>NSIR01000003.1 GCA_002737445.1 Nitrosarchaeum sp.
CTTCAAATGGCATTTATTGGAACTGTCATCGGAATTGCAATTGGTTTACCTCTAAGTATGCTTGCTGCAAGGAATTTGAATAGCAAATTTGTTTATGCTCCCACTAGAGCGCTATTGGCAATAATTCGTACATTTCCATCTATTTTGTGGGCTCTACTGTTTGTCATAATGGTAGGACTGGGTCCATATGCCGGTGTTTTGGCAATTGTGATGTATACAATAGGATTTGTAACAAAACTACAATACGAATCAATAGAAACTATTGATTCTGATCCTATGGATGCTGTAAGTTCTATTGGCGTTAGTAAGTTTCAGTTAATTCGATATGTTGTACTTCCAGAATCAGCATCACATTTACTTGGTCAAATATTGTACATGTTTGATTACAACGTACGTCAAACCAGTATTCTTGGAATTGTTGGTGCTGGAGGAATTGGATTTTATATTATAAATTACATCAAATTTTTTGAATATGGTAATGCTGCAGTATTCATGATTGTTGTGTTAATTACGGTTCTAATCATAGATTGGATAAGTGTAAAAATACGTGACAAGTATATCGTAAAATCTCAATATGGAATGAATGTTAAAATAAAATAAATAATTTTATTTAATAAAACATTAATTGTAAAATAATGATAATTTGTAATTCTAAATACTATGATGTGGTATTTTTTGAATTATGTGAATGTATAGCACAAATTTTAAACTAATTACGCATACTTTATTTCCTATAGGTGCTTTGATACATATCTCTGTACCTTGTTTTGTAGTAATTATCATCGAGTTTCACATGTTAGACATAATCTTGAATGTGTATAGTCTGTATTTTTTTGAGTTGGTACAGTTGATGCTAAAACTGTATCTTGTATGATCTTTTGATATAGTTTCTAGTTCATACTCCAAGACAAAATTATGGAATCCCTTTTTCCATTCTACAAAAAAATGAAGAATATTCAAATGTAAATTAAATTCTATACTCTTTTTGTGCGTAACACATTTTCTTATTTATAGCGTTTAATCATGTAAAGATATAGTTCATGAGATAAGATACCTACAGTTGTAATTCATATCTTTAGAAAGTAATTTTAAACTTTTTTTATTTTACTAATAAAATGAGGCATCATAGAAGTTACACAAAACCTTCTGGAGGTTTTTGAACAAAGACATTACAAACAAGTGCATCCATTTTGGAATCCCTATATTGTACATTACATGATACAAATTTTCCTTTTAGTGCCTTCTCTAAGTCTGTCTGTGTTGTTTCTTGATATTGAGGTTCATCGGGATTGTCGATTTTTCCAATGATTATGCGCTCTGTTTTTGCATATTGCTCAATGTTATCTTTACGAAAATGAGTTACCATAATTTCAAATGTATTATTTGACAGACAAGATATGACTGGTCCGCCAATTCCATCACCCATTAATTTGTAAAGTTTTTTGTGATATAATTACTTGATGGCAATCTGAAGTGTGAATTCTGGTATGATACATTTTTGTTTTGCCATTTCAAAAAGTCTTTTTATTGATTCTTCTCCTTTATCACCCATGTTCACCGTGATTTTATTTACATACATTTTTACAAATTTTTCAATCAACTCCCTTGACTTTCCTCTACTATACTGCATTGCATAGTCTATCGCATCATCTAGATTATCTAAACCATATTCAATTGATGCTTGCAAATACTGATCAAATTTATGAATCAATTCACTTCCAAGACTTGTTTTCATAACATTGATTCCAAGTGGAACTGGTAATCCACCTGTTTCTTTGTCCCACCATTCCCCAACATCTAAAATTTTTACATTCCCTTCTTGCTCATAAGATAACTGTGTTTCATGAATGACAAGTCCTACATCCACTTTACCATTTCTTACTGCTTCTGGAATGTCACTAAAATTCATTTCAACATAATCAAACTTGCCAATCATTAATTGAAGCAATAAAAATGCAGATGTCATTTTTCCGGGTATTGCAATTTTACATTTTTTTATTTCATCTATTGTCATTTGTTTTTTTGCAGTTACAATTGGACCATACCCTATTCCAAAACTGCCCCCACTTCTCAAAATCGTATACCCTGGAATATACGCACAAGCATGAACTGATACAGCCGTAACGTCTAACTCTGGATTTACTGCCTTAATGTTTAATTTCTCTATATCTTCAATTACGTGATTTACTGTAAAATCTGTAGATCTAACTTTGTCTGTAAACATCCCATAAAACATGAATGCATCATCTGAATCAGGTGTATGTCCTACAGAAATTTCCACACTATGTTTTTAAAGATTCGTTATAAAAATCAAAACTAGATATTTATCTTATTTTTTTCATTTTTTGTAAATTAAATCATTTAAAAAAGATATTTTCCAAAAGTTTACACTTTCTATATCTTTGATATTTTTTTAATTTTGCCAAAAATCTGATTTTTTGTAAAGAAAAATACATGTATTTGGATAATGACTAGATCTAATTTTTCTCATAAGATTTAATAGCTCAGTAAATGGTTTTGCGAATATGGCAAAATTCAAGTCTACAATTGAAGTATTGAAGATTATCAAGAATAAGGAACAAATTCGTAACTTTAGTGTAATTGCACACGTAGATCATGGAAAAACTACAATGAGTGATAGTCTTTTAGCAAACTCTGGAATTATTGCCCCATCCGCTGCTGGTAAAGCATTGGCAATGGATTTTGATAAAGAAGAACAAGCAAGAGGAATTACAATTTATCAAGCAAATGTAACATTACACTTTACACAAAAAGACAAAGAATACGTCATTAACATGATTGATACTCCCGGACACGTTGATTTTAGCGGCAGGGTAATTCGAAGCCTTAGGGCAATTGATGGTGCAGTTGTAGTTTGTGATGCAGTTGAAGGAATTATGACTCAAACCGAAACTGTAACTCGAATGGCATTAGAGGAAAGAGTTAGACCTGTTTTGTTTATCAATAAAGTGGATAGATTAATCAAGGAACTTCGTCTAACTCCAGAAAAAATGCAAGAAACTCTAGCTGGCGTAGTTTCTAGCTTTAATCAACTAGTTGATACTTATGCAGAGCCACAATACAAAGAAAAATGGAAAGTATCCATTCAGGATGCTAGTGTGACATTTGGTTCAGCCAAAGACAAGTGGGCATTTAATGTAGATATTATGAAAGAAAAAGGAATTACATTTAAAGACGTTATTGACGCATATCAAAATGAAAAAGTAGATTCACTTGTGGAAAGGGCTCCATTGGCTGATGCAGTACTTGGAATGGTTGTAAAACATATTCCACCACCAAACGTTGCTCAAAAATATAGAATCCCACAAATTTGGAAAGGTGATTTGGAATCTGATATCGGAAAAGCCCTATTGGCATGTAGCGATGACGGTCCAACAATTATGATGGTTGTTAACATGGTATTAGATCCTGCAGCGGGTCCTATTGCAATTGGTAGATTATTTTCAGGAACCATAAAGGATGGACAAACAGTAAACATTATTGATTCAAAAAGAGAAGGTAGAGTTCAATCTGTAAACTTTTTCATGGGTAACCAAAGGGAACAAGTTGCAGAATTAGGTGCTGGAAATATTCCTGCATTATTGGGATTAACTGAAGCAAGAGCCGGTCATACAATTTCTTCAGTAAAATCAATTCCAATGTTTGAAGGTGTCAAATATGTTTCAGAACCTGTTGTACAAATTGCAATTGAACCAAAGCATCCTAAAGATTTACCTAAACTAGTTGAGGTTCTTAGACAATTAACAATTGAGGATCCAAACTTGGTAGTCAAAATCGATGAGGAAACAGGTGAAACACTTGTTGCTGGAATGGGGGTACTTCATCTTGATGTAGCTACACATCGTATTCAAGATACCAAATTAGAAATTATTACATCTGAACCACTAATCAACTACCGTGAAACAGTTCGCGGTAAATGTGACCCAATCATGTCAAAATCTCCAAATAGACACAACAAAATTTTCATGAAAGTTGAACCTTTGGAACCTGCAATTGCACACATGCTTCGAACAGGGGAAGTAAGTGACATGAAAGACAAAAAGGTTGTAGCTGATTTACTCAAAGGTGCTGGATGGGATACTGACACAGTAAAGAGAATTATGAAATTGGATCCACGTGGAAATGTTATGATTAACGGAACAAAAGGAGTTCAATTTATTCAAGAATCAACAGATTCTATCAATTCTGGATTTGAAGAAGTTATGAAGGAAGGTCCTTTATGTAAAGAACAGATGAGAAATTGTAAATTCATTTTTACTCATTTTGTTCCTCACGAAGATTCAGCTCATAGAGGATTGTCTCAACTAGGTCCTGCCTCAAGACGTGCATGTATGGGTGCATTATTAACTGCAGGAACTACAATTCTTGAACCAATGCTTGCAATTGAAGTTAGAGTGCCAACTGATCTAGTTGGAAACGTTGCTACGGTACTTTCTGGAAAACGTGGCAAAGTACTAGACATGACACAAAAAGGTGCATCAAGTATTATTGTTGGTGAAATTCCTGCATCTGAAACATTTACCCTTTCAGAAGCAATGAGAGGTCAAACTGCTGGACGTGCAACTTGGAATACTTCTTTTAAAGCATGGACTGAACTTCCAAAATCAATTGCAACTACGGCAATTGCAGAAATTAGAAAGAGAAAAGGTCTTGCACCAGAGCCACCTGGAATAGACGAATATATTGACAGAGATTAAAAAGGGATCTTTACTTTTCTTTACATAAAAAATTCCAATTCTTGTTATATCTATAATGTCTGATTTATTGGAAATTTTCTAAATAATTGCCGATATTGATAAATATATGACCTATCTATAATAGGTCGACCTAATACAAATGACCTATACTGAGCCCAATTCTGAACTATATGAGCGTGAAAGAATTGTTTTGGAGTGTATACGAAATAATCCAAATGTACATCATAATGCATTGATGAAAAAAATAGTGCCGGAAAATATGGCTAAAGCAACTTTTGAAAAAACAAGAAATTCTCTACTAGATAAAAAAATAATTGAAATAATGAAAAAAGGAAACATGTTATTTTATATTTTAACCAAAAATTATGCACTACAATTTCAGCAGCATGTTGAGCGAATTACAAATAATTCTTTTCATACCATAAAAAATCATATAAAAAAACTTGAGATTGATTACATGCACAAGGATGTAAATGAAAAGATCATTATTGCAAATACGCTACTCAAAAATATATTGCTTGTAGATAATGGGTTCACACTTTTAGATTCATTCAAAAACCCAAAAAAAATATTGTATCGTGATGAACACCTTGAAATTCAACAATTAATTCACAGATCATTTAGTATAATTCAAAATGATAAAGACTTTGAGACAATATTACCTACTATTCTGAGTTATCTTGGCTCAATTATGCCAAAAAATTATCCGGAATTAGACTAATCAATATAATTCAGACTTGACGGGTTTTTATTCTGGCAGATTGTAGTATATTTGAAAATGGGATTACTATACACAAAATTCTATATTGATTTTGAGGCAGATCAGTGGAAAGAGATATCTAAAAACCCAGTAATTTTTCAAACAATATCTGATAATGTGTCTTTGGAAATTTATGATACCTCACAAAAATCTTATAAATTAAATTTTAAAAAGGGTGGAAAAATGCAACTTTTCAGAGTTGTTGGAAAATTTCGTCTTACATGGGACGATGATGATCTTGTTTAAGAATTTTACAAATTAATACAATAATAATGGGATTTACATTTCATTTAATTATGGTTTTACAAGATGAAATTAAGCAAATTTTGATTGACTTTGATAATGCACTGCCTGAGAAAATTCTTGAAATTTTAACTCAAATTCAACCCTATCTTAAAAGTGAAATTACTCAAAAATACCTTGAGGGAAAAATTCATGATATTATGATATTGACTGATATTGTTGAAAAGAAAAAATTATGTAAAAATCTTAAACCTTATCTTGATTGGTATTTACAGGGAATCTAATTAAATTGATTTATTTTACTCAACGCATTTTTAATTATTTCTGAATCATTTTTAACTAGTTCTAAATCTCCAATTAAATTTAAAAAATATTCTAATTGAGTATCTTGTGCTCTTTTGATATCTGTTTGATAGCATGAAAGCGCTTTAATCAATAATGGTAAATCCTCACACAAAAAATATAGTGATTTTATATCTATTAATCTATCTTGAATTTTTTTTATAATTTCATTTATTTTTGGTATTATTTTTCTTGCCTCCTGTATTAGTAATGTTCCAAGCATTGCAGATGAATCTTTTAATTCTGGACTATTTTCTATAGTTCTTAACCTTTTTTTGTAATAATTTAATGATTTTATTACGATATCATATCCGCCCTCTTCTTTAAGATAAATAACTCCAAGCCAAATTTTATCTGACAATTTCTAGACTATGTTGATAGCATTATTATAATTTTTTAATAATTCTTCAATCTTTTTCTAGTATGATTTCTACTTGTTACTAATATAGAACAAATATGATAATTTTTGCATGAACATTGGTAATGAATTTGGCATGATACATTTACTTGCACGCTGTCATTATTGTGATAATTTATCACTTTATTGTGGAAAA
Organism: Nitrosarchaeum sp.; assembly: GCA_002737445.1. GTDB lineage: Archaea > Thermoproteota > Nitrososphaeria > Nitrososphaerales > Nitrosopumilaceae > Nitrosarchaeum. Next base: position 6,618 of record NSIR01000003.1, read on the forward strand.
ATTCCTACATCCATGCGTGATATGGCAAATAAAGAAGTACTATTTTGTAAATTATGTAAATTTATTATTCCTATAGATAAATTCAAAAAGATATTATCTAGTATATGATTTATTTTCAAAGATGTTATTTACTTTATTCATTCAGGTATCAAAATTATTGTTTATTTCTGGTTGAGATCTATTAATTACATATAACAAAAAACCTGCAAATATGACGCCAATGCCTAACAAACCTACAAACGTTCCTGTATGCTTTAGCATTCTAAACAAAGTTTCAATCTGTGAACCGCCTTGAATTGTATAAAATAAACTAGTTCCGATTACTGTCATAAATATTCCAACAACTATGACTAGAACACTGTTTTTCATTATTGAATTATTTGTATCCTAATTAATAAACTCAATAATTTTAAAATTACACTGTTTTTTAAATTAAAATTTAAATAAATTAAATATTGATTCTTTGAAATATCTCTATAGATTATATTAGTAATTTATATTAATTTGGTGATGGCTGTAAAAATAAATCTATTAAAAATTGTTGAATCTATTATAAATTTAGATTCTAAAATGAGATTTGCTGCAATTATAGATATCAAAGGTAACATTAAGGAAGGAATTATGAAGGATGGAAAAACATCATTAAAAACTCAAAAAGAAGAAGAGCATTTTTGCAAACAAGTAGCTCAAAGAAGAAAAATGAGACAAGAGTTTGATCGAACTTTGGGAAAAGTTAGATATGTTCACGTTGAAAGAGAAAAAGTTACTCAAATGGTAACATATGCCAAAAAACACATTGTTTATTTTACAATGGAGCCTGAATTATCTATCACTACAAAAATTCGTCTAGTGACTAGAATTAAAAAAATCACCTCACGTCTTTAATTTGTATTTTAATTATCTCAAATGACTTTAAAAAAATTTATTTCCGATTCAAAAATGTTTGAATATGGTAGACATTACACCGATTGCCAACAAAATAATCAACCATTTATCAAAGGACGCATAAATCCAAGCACCAGTAATTATTATGTTCAAATTGACTTGATGACTTGTAACTATAATCTTAGTTTAGATGGACAAAATCACATTAAAGAATTATTTGAAAATGAAGTCGCTTTACTTCAATCTGATCCAAATCAAAAATTGTCCTTTAAAGGATACAATGTAGATAAAGAATTATCTTGGTTTGATGGTGTTTTGCCTACCAGACTGTCTACTTTTTGTGAGAAATTATATGAATTATCTGAAAAATATCCCGATTAATTTATTTCTAAAATTTTTTCTAAATATCTAAAAATTAAATTTATGCGTTTCCTTGATTTTTCTTTCATAATTTACTATTTTTTTTAATTTTATTCTTGCATGTCTGGAAACATGTCTCTGATTCTTTTTTTATCTAAATTAATGGCTTCTATTCTACTTTGAAGATGTTTAATTACTACTACCTCTGTTTCTGTTTTCATTTCATTTTGGATATTTTCTATTACATTTGTTAGCGATTTATAATATTTTATATGATTTATCTTTGATTCTTCTGTACTGTCTTCTATTTTTTTACTCAATATTGTTTTTGTTATTTTCCTCTAAAAATAAGGGTTGTTTAATTTAGTTCCTTTTTGCTAACTAATTGGTAACTATTTACACTAATATAGAAATTTAATTTAATTCATACATGTCAAAACCAATTAAAATCTTAATTGATGAAATGGATGATGGCTGGGATGAAAAGCTACGAAAAATGGGATATGATGCATACAGTGTTAAAAAATTACGTACAGAAGGACATAAACTACGAACTGATTATTCAGTTATAAATTACGCTCGTGAAAATGATATGATTTTGATTACACGCGATAGTGAAAGTGGTCAAGCATGTCAAGAAAATAATTTGCCCTTTATACTGCTTGACAATGAAGAAATTTTTAAAATTGTTATTGATAAATTAAATTTAATCAAATAGATTGTTGGTCTTTATATAATTAATTTAAATTTTCAGTTCCAATTTGTGATACTCGTAAATTTACTATCACTTCATTGAGAAATTCTTCTTCTGGTTGATGAACTATGCAATCCATTAGGTTCTCTAACGAATCGCTAATTTTTCTACTTATTTGTGAAAACATTTTATCTTTTTTAAATGTCGGATAGTGTGATAATAGTTTCATTACCCCGTCGATTGATTGAACTATATGCATGAAATGTATTACCGTTCTTAATCTTTCTTGAAATTCAAGTTTATTTTCACTTATTACTTCTTTGAACTCATTTATTCCCTCAAAAATTAATTCGATCTCATTATGGATACTTTTGAGTTGATTGTTTACCGATTCTGATAAATTAATTAATTCGTATTCGATATGGGCTTTACTAAACATTCTCCTTTCAACTTCACCTGATTCTACAAGCAAACTGATCTCTCTATGTACTAGTTTCTCATTTCCTACTTTTTTTATCACTCTACTTGTAAGCTCAGTACCACGTAATTTTCCACTTTCATTTAAAACTCGTAAAATCTCGGTTCGAATAATGTTTGTGTCAATGACCATTCTCATTTTACTAGTATTCATTTACTTAAATGTACGATTATTTTTCTTGTTTTATCCATGGTACTTTTTACTCAATCTTTAATTTTGACTTGAAAAATTTATTTTAAATCAAAAATTTGTTAACTAGGTTTAATTACAATTTTAACTAGTTATAATTATGGATTCATGCGATACTAGAATTCGTGCATACAAAAATGGAATGACTTTTGATCAATGCAAATTAATGGCAGAATCCCTGAATCCAAAATTTAAAGAGTATATTGAAATCAATGGCAAGATATCCTGGACTGAAATTTTGATTCAAGTGAATCACGATGAATTAATTTACAAATTTACCCTCAAATTCCTTAGACGTGACGGTTACGATATTGGAAATAATAAAATTCCCGAAGTAAAAAAATTTATTTCATAGAATTTATGTCACAATTATTATCTAGTTCTTTAATTTTTTTTGCCATTATAAAAGGCGTATAAAGTAAAATTGGAATAGATATCGCAATAAACATTGTTTGCAGTTGAATCAATGCAATAGATAATACAATTCCACTTGCAGTTCCTATAAAAATTGAAAAGAAAGTTCCGGCACATGTTGGGCATGCGATGAATAGCCCTGCAGCTGCACCTATTGTTCCAACACCTCGTCTTTTTTTGGATATTGTATATGCTGAAACTGCGATAGTCATGTTTATTCCAACTAGATATGATACAGTCATTTGCAATACTAGATTTATTGGAATGATTTGCAGCCCAATATGCTCTGTTAGGTAAATGATAACTTTTGGCATGTATCCTAGATCTCCACAGCACGGTGCAACAAATCCTGATAGTATAGTTGCTCCATAGTGTTCGATAAAATTTACTTCAGGCTGATATACCAGTGTTCCAGATACGAGTGAAAAAAATATTCCATACACAATAAATGTAATTAAAAAAATTTTTCTTGATCTTACATTGTTTATTTGTATTGCAATAATTGATAAAAGATCTTTTCCTTTTTTTTCGACTTTATATTTTTGATATTGATAAATACCAAAAAATATTGCGCCAAATGATGTAAATAATAATATATAAAATCCATAAGCTATTCTCTGAATTGAATCCGTTGCATCAGGTGTAAAAAATACTGGATCTTGGTATCTTGTGTATAAAATAAATATAATTGTAATTGAAATGAAACCTAATACTAGTAATTTTTTTCCACTTTGAAGAGATATTTGATTTTCCAATATTTCAAATTAAATCTGATCACATTAATTCATTGTTTTAATTTTTTAACTAAATTTGGGCATAAATATATAGACTATTCCCAGAATCTCCATTCTTCCAAGTATCATCAAAAAACTTATCACTAATTTGATTGAATTATCTGTTTCAAAATTTACAATATTTGGACTCATTCCAGTAGTTGTGATAATTGAGGTTGCATGAAAAAATGAAGTTTCAAAACCAACATTTTCTATTGGTTCCAAGTATACTGCAGTTACAAATATCGTTCCAGGAAATGCTAACAGTATTATCATTGTTTGTATTAGATCTTTTTTTCTTTCAGGACTTAATTCTGATCTAGATATTTTATTGAATATTTTTTTAAAGTCTTTTATTTGTAGTAATCTAAATACCTTAATTCCACCAGCAGTTGAAAAACCACAGCCACCTATGATCATTAATACAATTAAAATCACATGTGTTGCACTATTGAAATCAGGCATGTTTTGTGGATGTAATCCTGATGTAGTACTGGCAGATACTGAATAAAATACACTAGCTAATGGATCTAATCCACTAAGACCAATAATTAATATCATTCCCGTACCCAAAATTATAAAATATGTGAGAACTTCTTTGCCGAGTTTTGGTGAAATAAATTTTTTTCTTACAAATGTATAATGAAAAGTAAATGGAAATGCGCCAAATATCATTGCCCCCATTAAAATCATTTGTTCCTCCCACTGGAAATTTTCTAGCATTGTGGATGTTGGTACAAATCCGCCCGTTGCAATTCCACTAATTGCTAATGAAAAATTATTGAGAATATCTTTTTCTCCAAATATGTAGAATAAAAATGCTATAATTACAACATATATTGAAAAAATTATTGTGATTGTACCAAAAAGTTCTCGCATGTGTAGTGATCTACCTGAAATAAAACCTCGCAGTGATTGTATTTTTGATTCTGGATAAAATGCAGTTATTACTAGATAAATAAAACTCATTCCTCCAACTAATTGTGTGAAACTTCTATAGAATGTAAAACTCTGAGGTAGATTTTCCGGATTATCAATTAGTGTTAATCCAGATGTGGTAAATCCTCCAACACTGGAAAAAAATGCATTGATGAATGTATCTGTTGCAGATCCTTGACTAGGCAATACATACAGATATGGAATTGTTCCAAAAAGTGACAATATCAACAAACTTGAAATTACAAGAATTGATGCTTGTTGAATATTTAGGCTAGATTTCTCACCATATACATTAAGACAAAAACCAATTACAAGTAAAAGTACCGTGCTTAGATAAATTCCTGCAGCAACTACTGTTTCTCCAAGTATGGTTGATACAATTGCAGGTACCAGAAACAATACTCCTGCAAACTGGAGTACAAAACCTAGATTTCCTAGAATTGCTTTAACTGGTGGACTAAACAAGTGTGGCGAAGTAGCTGCCGCATCTCTTATCACATTTGCAATTGTTCCCTGAAAAATAATTCCGACAACTTCATTTTTTTTAGACAGTACTGGAAGTTTCCTAATTTTACTATCTCTCATTTTATGAAGTGCTTCTTGCAATGTTGTTTTTTCACGAATTGCAACTAATGGAGATGACATTACATCTTTTAATGATGGATATTTTTCATGAGTTGTAACTTCGCTCATTTTATTGATAATATCTTCATCCGTAACAATTCCTATTGGTAAATGATTATCGTCTATTACAATAATATCGTCTCTCTGAGTATCCCGTAGTATTCTTACAGAATCGCTAATCAACGTATGTTGATCAAGTAATATGAAATCTTTACTCATGTATGGTGAAACATGTTTTGTAAGAACGTATGATACAGATCGTTCAGAATCAAGTGACATCAAAATATAATTTATTATTGACATTAAATAATTTGTTATTGATTAGTTGCTCAGATCGTTAAAAAAATATTAACATAAATTTAATCAATTTACTTGCATCTTTATAAGTACTCAAATCAATCATTTACTGTAGATACAATGGATATAGATCAAGCACAAGAACCAGATTATGAATCAGTCAAAATTAACTATGTTGGATTTGTAGATCCCTACGCTGTTGAAGGAATGCTGATTTTAAGAGGTGATGATGGAAAGGAATTTCACATGAGAGCATTTTCTGGAGAGGTCTCTAAACACATATCAAGTTTTGTTGAAAAATCTGATGAATCTGCACCTTCCATTTACAAAATGATGGAGGAAATATGTGAACAAAATGAGATAGTTCTAGTCAAAGTCAAAATATATGAAAGCGGAGAGGTACTGCGTGCAAATTTGTATTTTACAGGAAAAATGGATTTAGTATTGAGAAATTACCGTGCCTCTGATGCAATGGCTTTGGCAACACTGTATAACATTCCAATTCTAGTTCGAAAAAATTTACTTAAAGAACACATGGAAGCCTAATTAAACAAATTATTGATTACTAGTAATATCTTGGAATAGTTTTTTTTCTAGTGTGATTTTAGTTAATTATGAATAAACAAGAGCAACTAATGGATAATTTACTCAATATTGATCTTGAGATCATTGATTGTGTTAGATCTTTACAAGAGTCAAACTGGGATTCTGGTAATTTAAAACAACAAGTTGGAGATTTACTTAAAATTCGTGATAACATGCTTGAGAAATTGATATTACTAAAAGATACTAAACCCGGTGGTTGTACAGAAAAGACCTGATTGATTTTTTCTAAGAATAAACTTTATTATTTTTTAATCTCTATATTTTTATGACGCAAATTTATTTTAATCAAGTTAAATATGCATTAATCTGTTCATAATTATGAAATATCTTGTATTGCTTTTACTTTTATCACCAAGTTTAGTTTTTGCTGATTCTGGAAACATTTCCGCACAAATTACTCCAAACTCAAATGTATTGATAACTGGAAATCAAATTATGATAACTGCAGATATAACAAACAATCAAAACACACAACAACCATTTGCATATTTGACTCAGGTAAAAAATCACGATCAAGTCGTAATTTCTTTATCTTGGTTAACTGGTTCTTTATCTCCACGACAATCCTTTTCACCTGCACAATCATGGACACCTACAATATCTGGTGTGTATGCTGTTGAAATTTTTGTATGGCAAAGCATTGATAATCCCGATGCCCTATCTCCACCACTATCTATGATTGTAACTGTTAAAGATCCTATACGCTGATTTATTTTCTAAATTAAAATTGGATTTTGATTAAATTTTATGCATATTGTATTTATGCCATCAATAATTTCTTGAATTTTTGGATATTGGGATTTATTTTTAGAAATATCGTTTTTTATTACTCTGAGATAATGGAGCATTTTTTTAATCTGTTTGTTTCTCTGCGTTTTAGATATTGGTGCATTTACAATATCTTTTAAATTTGCAGATATGTCGCATAATTTAATAATTTTGGACTGAAATGACGAATCTTTTAATTGATTTGCATATACTGTTTCTAAATCCTTTTTTAAAATATTTTTATCTTTACTAAGTGATAAAACAATAACTGCAATTTCTCTGCCAAATCTTTCATTTATTTCATTAAACGTAACATTTGTATTTTCAATAATATCGTGTAACCACGCGGCACATAAAATATTCTTGTCTGTTATTCCTAAATTTTTGAGTCTATTTACAACTCCTTCCAAGTGATCTGAAAATGGAGTGATGCCGTCTTTTCTTTTTTGATTTTTATGTTTTTCTTGTGCAAATTTTTTTGCAGATAATACGATATCTGCTGTATCTTCCATGGATGTGAAAGATTTTTCCAATATGTAGAGCTTTATTTTCTGATTTTATTAGAGTAAAAATTTATCTTGACTTTTAAATAAATAAATGCTTCATAATTCGGCAAACTCATCAACAATCAGATATGTAGCTTTTCTGTTAATCATCAGCAATTGATTATTTCATATCTGAGATATATGGGTATTATGAGTGATATTTTATTTAGAAAGCAATACATTTTTGATTGGCAAAAATGATTATTTCTTATGGCTAATCTTGATATTTTATATCGGAAAACTGCCGCACTAGTTATCAAAAGATGCCATGGTATGATCAAAATCACCAAACATGGTAAAATTTTAGAGGTTTACGATGTAAATCGCCACATTTGGAGTAAAGGACTTGCTGGATTAATTATAAAAGAAGAATGTAATAATGTTAAATTAAAGGAATGGGAATTTGCATATGTTCGAAATTATGTGATACAAGAATTACTTTCTTGAACTAATACGTGACTTTTCTTATTAGGTGTGGTTCTTTTAACATTACTTGATAGTCTTTTGTACATTCAAGGTCCACTTCTCTAAGATTGTGATTTGTTACTACAGTTAATGCTTCACAACGTGTGCAAAGTATTGTTTGACCATCAGATCTTCTTTCAAAAACAATATTTTTTTCTAATTTATCATCTTTTTGACATGTTGGACATAATTTTGGTTCTTGAAGAATTGTAATTATTTCTCGAATGTAAATAGTTCTTGGCATATCTTTATTTTTTAAATATCTGGCAAAAAAGAGTTTGCATTTTGATTAATTATACATGTATGAATTTTACATTAAACTTGTTCACTGTTTTATAATATTTGGTCATATTTGAAACTATGATCTATCTTGAATTATTTAAAATAATTTATTTTATAAAATCCATCTATGTCACTATTTCATCTAAACGTCCTTCTTCTTGTGCTCGTCTGATCTCCATTGCGATTCTTCTTCCAACTCCAAATGTTTTACCATATTGATATTTTGTGTATGGGCTGGTAGTTGCAACAATTGGATTACCTGGCACTCGCAGTGATACGTCATACACCACTAATTCCAAGTCTTTAGTAATTACACTCTGTAATGAAAATGGACCAATGATTCCAGGAGCATATTCTTTTTTTACAGTTGCCACAAACTTGTCTCCCATTTTGATTACTTTGTCAAGCAATGATTCTCTAATGCTTGCTGGAGTGTGACCCACTTCAATATTTTGTAAATCCATTGGAATCTCCAATTGCTGTTTTGCAGGAAGTGCATTAAAATCATGAACGTTTGTTTGTAGTCTTCTTTCTATTCCAATGAAATCAACTTGTTTTGATATAGGTGTGTGAAAGAAATTAAAATTCATGTATGTGCCAATTACCAATTCTTCGATACTGGCTTTTTCTAAATCCTTTTTAGAAATTAAACCATTTTTGATTTTTGCTTCTGATTTTTCTTTATAATCTTTGTAAGATGATACTGTGAAAAAAGCACGCTCTAATGGTCTTTTGAGTTCTTGAACTTTGATAATGCATGGCTTATTGATACTTTTTGGATCTTTGAATAATCTTGGAAATTTTATCTTTGCTTTTTCTAGTAAGTAATACTGATTTTTTTTATTGGTTCTTTCTTCAGCTTGGAATAGTTTTCTATTTCCAAATATTGGAACTTTGAATGTATTTTCTATCGTTTTGTATCCTAGATATACTGTTAATGATCTATGTGGAATAATTATGGTGTTTGTATCTCTCATATTTTTTTGTATTTTAGGTAATACCATGTCTTTGAATTTATTTAAAATTATTACTTCATCTGATAATCTACTAAATCTTTGATATGGGGTTTCTCTACCTTTTTCACAGTAAACTGTAGTTTGAAAATTTTCATCTTTTGCTCCATCCATAATTTCTAATGCTGAATGACTTCCCATAACTCCAATTTTTACATCAGAATATTCATTTACGATTTTTTTAATTTCAGAACTATTAATCATATTTAGAGTATAATTCAGGAATTAATATAGCTAATTTTTAATTTAGTCTTTTTTACAATCGCAAGATTTTTTTGAAAAGACTTGTAGGTAGTAATATGCTATATTTCCCTGAACTACAGATAATGGGTGTTATTTTATTATCTGCAATGACTGTATGTGGTATTTCTTTATGGCTAAAAAAAAGAAAGGAGCATAAAATTGACAATTCCGATAATTAGGCTCAAATTATATAATTCAAAAGTGCCAACTATCTAATTACAACTAATAGATAAAATAGTCATAATGTGGCACTAATTTTGTAATGAAATTAATTATTGGTATTACTGGAAGCACGGGTGTAATTTATGGAATTCGTCTGTTGGAAGTTTTGAAGAAATTGAATATTGAAACTCATTTGATCATGTCTGAATGGGCGATAAAATGTATCTCCATGGAAACTGATTACAAACTTGATTACGTACAATCTTTGGCTACACATATTTCCGATGAAAAAAATATGGCTTCCAGTATTTCTAGTGGAACTCATCGAGTCAATGGTATGATTGTTGCACCTTGTAGTATGAAAACACTGGCAGCTATTGCAAATGGGTATGATGATACTTTGGTTGCACGAGCGGCAGGTGTCACAATAAAAGAATCAAGAAAATTAATTTTAATGGCACGTGAAACTCCACTTTCTGCAATACATATTGAAAATATGCTCAAACTTTCAAGATTGGGCGTTGTGATTTTACCTCCTGTTACTGAATTTTACACAAAGCCCAAGACAATTGATGATATTGTAAATCATGGAGTGGGAAAATGCTTGGATCAATTTGATATTGATCATGATTTATACCCACGTTGGGGCACATTTTAATTCATAATTGTCCAAAATTACTTTTCAAAAAATTATTAAATCTGATAGAAAAAATGTCTTTGAACTTGCAACTAGTTATAAAAATTTTCAAATAATTTTACCACAATATTTTCCATCAATTAGAATTATTTCTGTTCGAGAAAATGTGTCCATTGTGGAAGAACATTTACGAATTTGTGGACGCGAACTAGTCATGATGGCAAAACATGTAATTAATGACCCTATCACACATGAAATTTTTATAATTGGAGGTGATGCCAAAGGAACGCATATCACAAGTAGATATGAGCAACTTTCTCACACGACAAAATTAACACTTGAAATTGAATGGAAGTTTAAAGGTATTATGAAATTATTCGATTTCTTTAATAGACATAAAATGGCAAGTGAATATTCTAAAATTATTGATGAATTTATTGTAATTGCTGAAATCTAGTCTACTTTTTTATCTTTATTTTTTAAATCATTCAACTCTTTTTCTGCCTCGATTTTACCTTTCTCAAATTCTCCCTTTGCTTTACCTAGAGTTTTAGCCAATTCTGGAATTTTCTTTGCTCCAAAAATAATAACAGCCCCTATGACAACAATTACTAGAATTTCATTGATTCCAGGCATTGCAAGAAAAATACTTTCTAGTGTCATAATATCACGAATCTATGATTTAAGATTTAAATCTTTTTTATCTTTTTTGTGCTCAATTACTATTATGCCTCCAAGATATAGTGCCACCATAGGTATTGCAATAAACCACATGGTAACACCACTTCCATCTGGAGTAACTATGGCGCCAAAGATCACAATTGCAAGTATTGCATATCTTATATTTTTTCTCCAAAAAGAATTACTTACAATTCCAGATCTTGACAAGGCATACATTATCAATGGAATTTGAAATGATACTCCAAAAGCAAGTAAATATTGTAAAACAAATGTAATAAAATCCATTATGTTTAGAAATGTAATTAATCCAGACGCATCTCCATACATGTAAAGAAATTCCAACATGTATGGAATTACTAGAAAATATGAAAAGATACAACCTGTTATGAATAATCCTAATGCTGGAAGTGCAATGCTACGTGTGACTTTAATTTCACGTTCTTTTAATGCAGGTTTTATGAATCCTACCAATTCTTTAATTATTATTGGCATTCCTGCAACAATTGATACAAGTGCTGCAACATAAATTTGCGCAAATAGTGCTTGACCTGGTTCTGTTTGTATTAATTGAACCCCTTGCGGAACTAGATTATTTTTCATGTGATTTGTAATTTGTGCAGCAATGTTATTTATCGGATCAATTCCTGGATAGTATAATTGATATCCTGAAACAGTGATTGGATACAAATGACATGAAATTATAAATACAAAAATTATTCCTATTACAATTATTATTCGTGTAACTCTTTTTCTTAATTCTTCTAGGTGTTGACTGATATTTTCAATTGATGACATGTAAAATTCAACTATTTTGAACTGCTTTATCTATTTGCCTGGAATTGGTAGTAGTTTTGCTTCTGGCAATCCTGCATTTTTAAGCTCGTCTGTAGTCAAATCGTGGAATTCTAGAGAAATAATTGCTTTTGTCTTAAATTTCTGTTCCATACCTTTTGCTAGTGCTGAAATATCTTTACTAGAAAAGATTTCTTTAGAACCTTTGAGAAATATTCTTTCACCTTTAGCCATTTCTTTACCTCCAAATTTATCTTGCAAAAAGCCTGTTATTGCAGGTAATTCACTTCTTTGTATGTTGTTGTAATAATACGTAATTCCTTTAACTGATTCATAGTCATACGGTGTTCCATTTCTATACATGAAAATACCGATAAAAATTGCATCTACGTCTGGTTCTCTAATGCATTTAATTTCCCAATTGAGTAATTTCTCTTCATTATAGACAAATTTCTCCATTTCATCGGCTGTGATCTTCCAATATCTTGATCTTGACAATACGTGATTTTCTCAAGTAATCTGATATAAATTTCATTGTCTAGTGATAATTGTATAATTTTTGGGTTCCATATCTTGTATAATTTGTTATAATTCAAACTATTTTCTCAAAATTTCATTAAAACCTAATAAAACTTGTTATAAAATCATAGTCAAAGCTTAACTACAAACAGAAATACGGTCATACATGAAACATTCAAAACAAATTATCGCGACAATCATAGTCATAATGGTAATTTCTGTTACAATGAGTGCAATTTCAGTCACACCAAATGTAAGTGCACAAGAAGTCACACCTTTTCCATCCCGGGAAAAAATATTATCTGTGACCGGAAATGCATTTTCTAGTGTAGATCCAGATCTTGCAAACATTAGTTTTGGTGTGGAAATTCAAGAAAAAACTGCAAACGCTGCACTCACTGCAAACTCTGAATTAATGAGTAAAGTGATTGTATCCATCAAACAAGTTGGAATTTCTGATTCAGAAATTAGTACTTCACAGTTTAGCATTTATCCTGTATATGATTATTATCAGGAAAAAGAAACTGGATCTAATGTACAAAAACTTGTTGGATACAAAGTTAGCAATATGATAATTGTAAAAACTGATAAACTTGACAGCGTGGCTGCAATCATAGATAATGCAGTAAATGCTGGTGTCAACAGAGTGGATAATGTGTTTTTTTCATTATCTCCAGAAGTTCAATCTACCCTCAAAGATGAACTTTTAGGAAAAGCAGTACTTGATGCAAAGTCAAAGGCACAATTAGCTTTATCTGCACTCAATTACAAAATAATTGGAGTCAAGGCAGTATCATTATCTGAATTTTCAATGCCGTATCCACAACCAATGTATGCTATGGAATATGATAGAATGATGGCAAAATCATCTGCACCTACACAGATATTCTCATCAGACCAACAAGTCAGTACTAGCGTCAACGTTGTATTCCTTATTGGAACCAACTAATTTTTTATTTTTAATTTAGGTATAAAAACAAAATCAAGTAGGAAGATAAATTAACCTCTTTTCAATTTTGCAAATTATTAATGGCTATTTTTATTGTTCATGTGACCATTGAAAATAAACCTGGAATCAGTGATCCTGAAGGTGAAACCATATTAAATGATCTTGTTTTGAAAGGAACCACATCTACAGTGACTAAAATTAAATCTGCAAAAATGTTACAATTTACAATTAAGGAGAAAGATAAAAAATCGGCAAAAATTAAAGTTCAAAATATTTGTGATGAATTGCGCATTTACAATCCAATGGTGAGTAAAATAACTATTGATGTATTTGATGCTTAATTGATATTGTAATACTAGTTTCTCTATTTTGATACCTTTTTTCTATTTTTAAACTGGATTCATTAATTAGATACGGATCTGCTAATTATAGCGATCAAGATATTCTTTTTTTCTATTTTTAAACTAGATTCAAATTAAATATCTCTGTCAATAATCCTAATTGTGAATGTAGCTGTAATCGTTTTTCCAGGCAGTAACTGTGATAGAGACATGTATCATGTTTTGACTGATGTTTTTAAATTAAATGCTACATATTTTTGGCATGAAAAAGGACTACCAAAAAATATTGATGCTGTGATTCTTCCAGGTGGATTTTCTTATGGAGATAGATTAAGATCCGGCGCAATCGCAGCTCATAGTCCAATAATAAAGGATGTAAAAAAAATGGCAGAAAAAGGAGTTCCTATTTTAGGTGTATGTAATGGATTTCAAATTCTTGTAGAGGCTGGATTACTTCCAGGTGCATTACTCAAAAACACATCACTTAATTTTATGTGTGAGTGGACTAGTTTAATTGTTGAAAATAATACAACACCTTTTTCAAATAAATTAAAACTGTATCAAAAAATTCCAATTCCTATTGCAAATGGGGAAGGGAGATACTATGTAGATAGTGAGACATTGAAACAATTAAAGAAAAAAAATCAAATCGTATTTAGATATAGTGATACTGTAAATGGTTCCTCTGATAGAATAGCTGGAGTTTGTAGTGAGGATGGCAATGTTGTTGGTATGATGCCTCATCCAGAACGAGCAGCTGAATCTCAAATAAATCCAAATGACAATAAACCTGCTTCTCTGATTTTTGAATCTCTACTAAATGCAATTGGTGTACAAAATTGAGTTTAGAATCCGGAGAACTAGATGATCTCACATTAAAGATTGGACGAAAACCAACCTCAACTGAATTACAAATTGTAGCAGCTGAATGGTCTGAACACTGTTCATACAAATCATCAAAAAAACATCTTAAAATGTTACCCATGAAAGGACCATTAGTTATATCTGAAAAAGGATATGATTCTGGAGTTTTAGATGTAGGTGACGGTTATGTGATTACAGCTCACATAGAAAGTCACAATCACCCATCAGCAGTTGAACCGTATGGTGGCGCTGCAACTGGTGTCGGTGGTGTAATTCGTGATATTCTTTCAGCTGGAACTCGACCTATTGCGATTTTTAATGGCTTACGATTTGGTGATATTGAAAAAGATTTACACGCACGATGGCTTTTTAAAAACGCAGTTAAGGGAATTGCTGATTATGGAAATTGTTTGGGAATTCCAACTATTGGTGGTGAGGTTGAATTTGATAAATGTTATTCTAATTACGCGTTAGTTGATGTTGCAGCAATTGGATTTGGAAAGAAAAAAAATCTTATAAAAAATCATGCTAAAACAGGTGATATAGTTGTCCTACTTGGGGGGGCTACAGGTAGAGATGGAATTGGAGGCTCACAATTTGCTTCTGATTCTTTGGAATCTGAAAATCGTTCTGCTGTTCAAATTCCAGATCCTTTTATTGAAAAATTAATTATTGAGGCAATTCTTGAAGCTCGAACTGAAAATTTAATCCATGCTCTAAAAGATCTTGGTGGCGGAGGATTGTCTTGCGCTGTTTCTGAAACTGCTGATGCCCTATCTATTGGAATTGAAATGGATGTCGATAAAGTCCATACGCGCGAATTAAATATGAATCCAGATGAAATCATGGTATCTGAATCACAAGAAAGAATGTTGATTGTAACAAGTAATGATAAACTCAAAAAACTAGAGGGCATTTGTAAAAAGTATCGTATAACGTGTTCGGTAATTGGACATGTGACTTTAGATAATATGATGCATGTCAAAAAGGGGGAAAAAACATGTGCAAATCTTCCAACAGACGTTGTTGCAAATGCAACTCTTTTAGATAGACCTTCAAAAAAACCGGCATATTTGGAAAATATTGAAAATGAAAAGAAACTCAAACCAATTTTAGATTATACAAAAATGATGATGAAATTTATTGCATCGCCAAATATCGCAAGCAAAATTTGGGTTTATGGACAATATGATCATGAAGTTGGAATTAGGACCGTAGTAAAACCCGGAAAAGATGCATCAGTTCTTCGTTTAGATAATGGTAAATTCTTATCTGCAAAAATAGATGGTAATCCAAAACACTGTTACATTAATCCAAGAGAAGGAGCTATAGGCTGTTTTGAGGAAGCGTGCAGAAACGTTGTTTGTACTGGTGCAAAACCAATCGGAATGCTTGATCATTTACAATTTGGAAATCCAGAAAATCCTGAAATTTTTTGGACATTTTTGGAATCATTAAAAGGAATAACTGATTTTGCAAAATATTTTGAAATTCCTTGTGTTGGTGGAAAAGTTAGTCTGTACAATGAAACTCCTTCGGGTCAGATAAAACCTACGCCTATAATTGGAATTTTGGGATTGATTGATAAAACTCCCTTATCTACTCAAAATATCTCCAAAGGCGATTGCATTGTAATTGTAGGTCAAACTAAAAATGAAATGGGAGGTTCAGAATATTTTGAGTACATTCACAAATTCATTGGAGGAAAATGTCCAACTGTTAATTTTCTAGAATCTAAAATTAACATGAATTCAGTTTTGAATGTAATTACGAAAGGTCTTGTTAAAGCTGCACACGATTGCTCTAAAGGTGGATTGGCAGTAGCTGTCTCTGAACTTTGCATGACTTATCAAATAGGATGCAATATTTCACTAGAAAAAGTACCTAATCAAAAATTAGATGTGGATAGAATTTTGTTTTCAGAAAGTCATTCTAGATATCTTTTGGTCTTAGAAAAGAAAGATCTCAAAAAATTAGAGACACTTCTCAAAAAAAGCAAAGTTGAGTACAATGTGATCGGCGTATTTGGCGGTGATCATATTAGATTTAATAAAGAAAGTAAAAATATCATAGATCTGAGTGTTGATAAATCACAAAAAATTTGGTTTAATTCCTTAAAGGAGTTAGTACTGCATGGTTAAAGAAAATTGTGGAGTGGTTGGGATTTTTAGTCTTAGTGGAACAAATGTCGTTCCTATGGCAATTGATGCACTTAGGGCATTACAACACAGAGGACAAGAAGCATGGGGTATTGCAATTCCAAACAAAATGCCACTAAAAAGATTGGGACTTGTAACTGCGGCATCATCAGAATTTAAGAAAATATGTGATGACTATTCATCACATTCCGTAATTGGACATGTCCGATATTCTACAATGGGACGAAGTACACTTGAAAATGCACAACCTCTCAAAGTCAAAGATCTTTGTATTGCTCATAATGGAACAATTGCAAATGTTCAAGAACTATCTAATTTAGTTGGAGGATGTTCATTTACACCTCAAAATGCAAGTGATACATTGGTTGCAGCACAAAGACTAGTTACATTAATTTCTGAAAATGGCGGAATGGGTAAAGCACTATCAATTTTAAAAAATGAAATGATTGGGTCGTATTGTTTTACTTTTATCTCTGATGATAATTCTGTATATGCTGCAAGGGATCCTAAAGGATTCAGACCAATGGTTTTAGGTTACAAGTTATCTGATGATACCTACATTGTTGCCTCTGAATCATCTGCAGTTTCTGCAGTAGGGGCAAAACTTCAAAGAGATGTAATTCCAGGGGAATTAATTAAAATCAGTAAAAATGGATTGGAAACTGAAAGATTTTCAAATGACACTTCACGTGCTCATTGTTCTTTTGAATACACTTACTTTGCACACCCATCTAGTAACATGGAAGGGGCGAACATTTACATTTCAAGAAAAAGAATTGGTAAATTTTTAGCAAAAAAATTCCCAATTAAAGACGCTGATCTTGTAATTCCGGTTCCTGATTCTGCAAGACCTGCAGCATTAGGATATGCACAAGAATTGGGTATTACATTTGATGAAGGATTGATAAAAGATCGATATAGCAAGAAAGGTCCACTACGAAGTTTTATTGAGCCACATCAAAGTGATAGAATTGAAATAAATCGCTGGATTATTCCAATAAAGGAAATCATTGAAGGTAAACATGTTGTTGTAATTGATGATAGCCTAGTGCGCGGAACAAGTTCAAAGGCTATCATTCAAGCACTTCGAAGAGCAGGTGCCAAAAAAATCAGCATGGTGATTACTTATCCTCCAATTAAATATCCATGTTACGCCGGAATTGATTTCCCTTCAAAAGATGAACTTGCCACATTTACTAATGGTGTAGATATGACTGATGAACAAATGACTGAAATGGTTAGAAAAAGTATTGGGGCTGACTTTTTAGGTTACAATGATGCCAAAAATCTCGCTGACGCTGTTGGCATTTCTTCAGATTCTATGTGTTTTACTTGCTCCTCTGGGAATTACGATTCATTAGGAATTACCCCAGAGTTTAAAACACGTCTTGAAATGAAAGGTGAATAAGATGGAAACTGCTTATGTTTTAGTAAAAAGTGAAATGGCTCATGAAATGGAAGTAATGAGTGATATTTTAAAAATTGAGGCTGTAAAAGAAGCTAAAGGAACTTTTGGTGTTTATGATATTTTTGTTAAAGTTCAAGGAAATACATCTAGAGATGTTGAAGATGCCATTACAAAACAAATTAGAAAAATAAAGAATGTAGTTTCTACAACCACCTTATCTGTAATTCCAGAACAAGATAAACGCTGATCAATTAAATATTTTGATAAAATTACAATGAAAGCAATTTGGGATAATGTTGTAATTGCAGAAAGTAATGATACAGTAATAGTTGAGGGAAATCACTATTTTCCAATTAACTCTATAAAAAATGAATACTTTGTAAAAACTGATTTTGTTTCATTTTGTGGTTGGAAAGGAAAAGCAAATTATTACTCTGTATCTATAAATGGAAAAATCAACAAAGACTGTGCATGGTATTATGCAGAACCTAATGACGCTGCCAAAAAAATCAAAGGAATGATTGCATTTTGGAATGGTGTGCAGGTGCAATAAATTTATCTCAAAATATTCGAAATTCAGATATAATTGATTTTCATAGCAGTTAAATCTTAATACAATTAAGATTGAATGTTTGAAGTTTATTGCTTCTGGAAAAGTAAAGGATCTATATTCACTTGATGATGACACCATACTTTTCAAATTTTCGGATAGAGTATCTGCATTTGATGTAAAATTTAATGAGTCTATTCCTAAAAAAGGTGAAGTTTTGTGTAAATTTGCTGAATTTTGGTTTAATCAATTATCTATTGCAAATCATTTTGTAAAAAGACAATCTGATACAGAAATTGTGGTAAAAAAAATGAACATGTTACCAATAGAGTGCATAGTTAGAGGCTATTTTTATGGTAGTTTGGTAAGCAGGTGGGAAAAAGGCGAAATAACTATTCCACATGGCTCTGTTGCAACATTAGCTGCTAAGCTTTCTCAACCAATCTTTGATCCTACTACAAAATCTGAACATGATATTTCTATAGATAAAAAAAAATCTCTTGAAATGAAACTAGTCACTGAGGAACAATATCTATGGTTGGAAAAAACATCTATTGATATTTACAAACAAATGTCGGATATTGCAGACAAGGCGGGATTTATTTTAGCTGATTTAAAATTAGAATTTGGAATCTTGAATGGAATTATTACATTAGGTGATTCTATTGGTCCAGACGAATATAGATTGTGGCCAAAGGACTCATACCAGATTGGAAAAATTCAAGAATCTTTTGACAAACAAATTCTACGTGATTGGTTGATAGAACATGGATATCAAAAACAATTTGATGATGCACGAAATACTGGCAAAGAACCTATTGCACCAGAAATTCCAAATGAAATAATTCAAAAAATGACCGATCGATATGTAACTGCATATGAGAAACTAGTTGAACATTATTTGTAATTATTTTTAGTTCTACTTACTATTGCATGTTTACTCTAACTAACACTCCACTCGAATTTTAATTTTAGAAATATACAAAATTGTTTATTTTGCTTCTATATTGGGAATTATCTTTTCATATTTTTTATTTTTCTTATTTTTTTAAATAATTTAAAATGGTACTATAATTATTATACCGCTAATAAATTTATGATAGCGGTTTAAATAATTATATGAGTATTACAATATTATTTATAGTGCTATGATATTTTCAGTTTAGCTTTCAATATTATAATAACATAAAAAAAATTGATTCAATTAGACAAAAAATATGATATGCGGATCTTTTAGATCACAATTAAAGAGAGATTTAGTATGTCAACACTCCTGGAAAAAGAAATTAAAGTAAATCGCATACTTACAACAAGTGTAAATCATGCACATGCAATTGAAGATCCTGCACGAGCAAAAATCGTCGAATTTCTATATCATCGTATATTATCAGCTGAGCAAATTTCAAATGAACTCAAAAAAATAGGATACAAAAAAGCACTGACAACTGTAAGACATCATTTGGAAATTTTAAAAAAATCAGGTTTAATTGAAATTGCCAGAATTGAGGAATCCCGTGGAGCAATCACTAAATTTTATAGCACATCTACAAAATTACTAGATTATTCCGCCCCAATTGATTTTGATTTAAAATATTCAAAAGTTATTGATAACACCTCATTAAAGATTGAAAAAATTCTTAAAAATTTAACTCCAAAAACATCACATTTGAAAAAAAATAAGGGTGGACATTCTGAAGGATATTCACAATATTTGGTAATGGAAATCATGAATCGGGCAATGACAAATATTCTAGAAAATTCAGGAAAATCAAATTTATCCATAAAATCTAATTAATTTTCAAATGACTGCTCATATGAAATCTTGAATGTGTTCACATTGGAGGAAAAAATCATAAAATTATTTCAGGAAAAAAATATCGTGTTTATTGCAACTTTGATGAATGATGGTTCTCCACAATTATCTCCAGTTTGGGCTAACTATGATTCTGGGTACATTTTGATAAATACGGCTGAAGGTAGAATTAAACACAAAAATATTTTACGTGATTCTCGTGTTGCAATTTCAGTTGTATCGCATAATAATCCCCTTGATATGACTGCCATTCGAGGAAATGTTGATGAAATAATTCCTGATTATGATTACACCCATGCAGATAAATTAACTCTGCAATACATGGGGCAAAAACATTATCCATTTAAAAGAAAAAATGAGAAGAGAATAATTTTAAAAATTAAACCACTACATGTTTTTGTTTTACCTGAATACAAAATAGATGCTGATTAAAAATTAACATATTTCTAAATTCGAATTTAGAAATACATCATAATCTTGTTAAATAAAATATAAAAAAGGTAATGAAAGCAGGTTATCTTCTTCTAGGAGCTGCTTTTCTTCTAGGAGCAGCTTTTCTTCTAGGAGCTGCCTTTCTTTTTGGAGCTGCACGTCTTTTTGGAGCTGCTCTTCTTGCTGGAGCTTTTCTTTTTGGAGCTGCCTTTCTTTTTGGAGCTGCTCTTCTAGATGGTCTCTTGCGAGAAGATGCTGCTCTACTTGCAGATCTACTTCGTTTTCTTCTTAATGCCATTTTAGATGCGTCAGCTGCTTTTTTTGCCATATTTCGTTTTCTTGTACGAGCGGCTTTTTTTGCTGCCTCAGATCTTTTGGCTTTAGATGTTACCATGTTTTATTTACGTTTTTCATTGTGGTTATATTGTTAAAGTCACACAAAATTGCCTGAATGCAAGTAATATTTGACAATATTTTTTTTGCGATCAACAATTAGTAATACAAATTAATGCTGTATCTACTGTTGATTGTTGTTTTGATGGACGAATTACAATATTGTAATTTTCAAATTCATCATATGCGATATCAAATTGTGTAGTTGTCATTAATGTTTTGTTTGGTTCTAACCATACATTTGAGAGATCATCTTTGGAAAATACACCGTAAATTGCTTTATGTTTTAGATCTTTTGCGTCAATTAGGAAAAACTGTCCACTTGTTAACATGGTTTCTGTATCACTGATATTTTTTGCAATGATTTTGATTTTTACAAATGTATTTTCAGGTATTGTTTCACTGTTTCCCTTATGTATTCCATCAAATACCACGGTATATTCAACAGGACCTACAATAACTGATTCTCCTTCCTTCACAACTGTGAATTTTATCTGATACTGAGTGTACATGTACATTGCAGCCATCATTGAAATTATAATTGCGATAATTACAATAATTACTCCAATTCGAACCATGATTGAATCTGGAAAAATTTGGTATATAGTTTAAGCGTAAATTAGTGATAACTCACATGTTATTTTTAATTCGAAATTTATTAAAAACTCAACTTTATTTAGAAAACAACAAAAATCTATCTTGTATTATTTTTTAATTTTTGGATTATATTATATTTTTTTTAGGATTTTTCTATATTTTGAAGGGGCTTAGCTTTTGTGCCTAACTCAAAAACATAACGCATGTTTAGATGGGACATCTAGGTGGTTTTGTGATTGCCTTTTCCAGGTAGGCACAAGTGTTAAACCCCCCTGATAATTGAGTGATTTTGATAATTTGGCATAGTGCCTACATCATGTAAAATTGAGGAGGGGATTAGCTTTCATGACTAGTTATTGAAAACAACCTTTTAGTTGAAAAAAAGTAATTGTAATTTTATTTAGTTGCAATACATGTCAAATGTATTATTGCATACATTTGAATGAATAATTTTCTCTATATAATATCTTGATATGTAATTAATTAAATTTAATGCCCAATCGTACTCAATTTACCCCCCCCAATTCAATACATTCTGATTGGATTTCATGTGATTTGAATCTGTGATATTATCTAAAAGTATGAAATTATTATTTTAGAATGTTTTCATCAAAAAACGTGCGGTTTTTTCATACATGTCTGACACTTTGTTAATTCCATCAAAAACTGTTTGCTGATTTATGTTTTCTTTGTCGTCTAGTACTAGAAAAACTCCTATCTTTTGTTTACCGTCTTCGGTAATTATTTTACTTATGGCTTGTATTGAATTACAAAAATCATGCATTTTTTTCTCAAACTTTGTTTTTTCCTCTTCATTAAATCCTAAAAATCTCGCAATTTGATTGTCTTTCATTATCACTTTGGCGCTAATTACAATGATGCCTGGCTGTGATTTTGGTTCAAATATTTCCACAGGTGTTCCATACTGACCTGCATGTTTAACTATAATTTGGAAATTGTTTTCTGGATTTTTAATTGATTGAAATGAATGATTTTCATGTATTAGCCATCTTTCCACACTTTCTTTCATTTTATCACCAGTCATGAAAATCTGTCTTTATCAGGCCTATATGATTCTAAATTCATGTTAAGTTATAGTATCAATTTAAAATGTTTCTAAATTCGAATTTAGATATTATGTAAATCTCTGCCTATTATCATTGCATTTAAGTGTCTATTTTTAGACATGTACCTTGAAATCCGGTGTTAAATCTGTAATTTGTCCTAGCAACATAACATTGATTATAATTCCAATGACTGTTAAAACAATTCCAAGATACACTGATTTTTTTGCTTTAATTGGATCAGAATGTCTTAAAATCATATATCCGACTATACCTCCAATTAAGCCAAGTAAAATTGGTAAAATATACCACAACCTACTAGTTAATTTCATATTTTTTGTTTCAGTATACTTGGATAAAATTTATTCATTTTTAATTAATTTTTTCTGATTCTGAGTTATCTCTATTTGCACTGTTTCAAGTGGATCGTCTACTTGATTACGTCTAATTGAAAACATTTTTGGTTTTTCAAAGTCTTCCGTACAATCTGGACATGCATAGACTAGAACTCTGTGTTCATTTGGTGCTTTTGGATTAGATAGTCTAGGGTAATACACCAATCTTGCCCCACAATCCACACAATATCTATTGGCTCTTCTAATTCTGACCAATGTAAACCTCCTGCATTATTGTTAATCTGCGATCGTCTATTAGATCTATACAGTCTAATTGTGTAAACCAAATAGTTTCAATCAATCAATGTTTCTAAACTCGAATTTAGAAATATTATTTTTTATGTATGGTTCTTAATACATGTAGAAGGAAAAATATGTTTCAAAATTCGAGTTTGGAAATAAAGAGCGCCTCCCACCAGACTTGAACTGGTGACCATTCGATTAACAGTCGAATGCTCTACCACGCTGAGCTAGGGAGGCACAAGTTTGTACTTTTGTAAAAGCGATTTAATCCTTGCGCCTATTGAAATATGTCTAAATTCTGAATCGCTAGTTAAATTTAGCAAAAAATTCTTTAATTTCTTTGGAATAGTTTTCTACCAATTCAATTATTTCCATATGTTCTTCTGCAGTTGGTTCACGTTTATGCACAATTTGAAATGCACTTAATGCAGAACCGACCATTTCACCTACAAAAAAACCACAAAGAAAATCTCCAACATTTTGACAATCCCATAACTCTCCAATTCTGGGTGAAGCTCCAGCACTTTTGTATAACTCAAGTGTCTGTTCAATTAAAGATGAAGTTTGTTTTGAAAATTCAGGATCTAGTGTCATGTAATATGTTGAAATTTTTTTAAATTATTATTTGTTTATTCCTTTTTTCTTTTCATAGGCATAAATCCCATCCAAGAAAACTCTATGATCTTTATCTTTTACTTTACTGCGTAATTCTATGTTTGCTGCAGTTTGTGTAATGTCATTCCACACAGCGCCAGTTAAAATAACATCTTCTCCTTTTGGAATTACTTTGGTATCTCCAATAATTCTTGTAACTCTTGCAGATCTTTCACCTTGAAAGTTTTCTATCAAGACAGTTTTATCTTGAACTTTAACTGTGATTGGAAAATGTGCAAAAACAATTTTCATTTTAATTGTATATCCTACAATTAGACCTTCACAAATATTTCTTATAATTGATCTTGCAGTGTGTAATATGGAATAATCTCTTTTTCTATATGCTTGTGCTTTTAATATTATTTTTCCATCTACAATTTCAATCGTAACTGGTATGTTTCTGAAATTTTTGTATGTTTTACCTAGTGGTCCTTCAAAATGTACCATGTGTTTTTTTAAAGTGACTTTAACGCCAGTTGGAATTTCCACAATTTCCTGGAATTTTTCTAATTGCTCAGTAGACATATCCTATCAAAAATCCTCCTAATCCCTTGTTTACAGCTTCGTGATGTGACATGACACCTTTGTTTGTTGTTACTAATAACATTCCTCTATTGTATGCTGGGAGATACTGTTGTTCCCAACTATTGTATTCTTCATTTTTTACTTTGAATCTTGGTGAAATTGCACCACATTTTGTTATTTTTGCCAATAACTTTATTTTGAATTTTCCGCCTCTTTTATCGTCAATATGTTCAAACTCTCCAATGTATCCGTCTTTTTGAAGTGTTTTAAGAACTTCAACGCCTAATTTTGAAGTTGGAAGAATTATACATTCATCTTTTCTTCGTGCCTCATTGTTATACAATGTGACAAATAGATTTGCTAAAACATTTTGTGCCGGCATTATAATCACATATTTTTCCTGAAGCCTAAAGATGTTGCTACTTCTCTAAAACATCGTCTACATAACATTAAATCATATTTTTGAATTACAGCTGTATAATCTCCACATCTTTTACACCATTTAGAGCCTCTGCCAAAATCATGTTTCTTTCTTCCTGTGGCTTCATATGATCTATCTTTTGCCATTATACTACAGTGACTCCAAATTCTTTAATTAGATAATCTTTTGCTTCTTGACTTTTTATGATATGTGCCTTTCCAACACTGGCTTTGTGTTTACTTCTTTTTCTAATTCCATATCCAGGTCTAGTTAGAGTTACTGAAATTCCAAGACCCAAGATTCCAACTTGTGGATCATATTTTACACCTGGTATGTCTATGTGTTCTTTAATTCCAAATGAAAGATTTCCAAAATTATCAAAAGATTTTCCATTGATTTGATGTCCTTTTGATTCTAGTAATCGTTTAAGTAAAACATGTGCATCCTTTCCTCTTATTGTAACTGCAACACCGATTGGTTCTCCTTGTCTAACGCCCCACTCTCTTTGTGTTTCTTTAGCATTACGTGAACAAGATTTTTTACCTGAGATATGATCTAGTGCTTTTTTAGCTACTTGTATTATGTCCCCTGATTTTCCTAATCCCATATTTAGAACAACTTTCTCTAAAGATATTTTTTTCATTTGGGAATTAATTACTTCTGACATATTATCACTTGATTTGAATTATAGGTTCCTTTTTACCTATTACCATAATTATGTCTGTTGGAATTTCAATTTTTCTTTCTCCTAACATTAACACAGCACGTCTAGGTAAAATGAAAGTTCCCTCTTCTATTGACTCTATTTTTCCAATCTGTCCTGCGTTAATTCCACGAGTTACCAAAACACTTGAATCTTTTTCTAATTTTAATACTTCAAGAATTTTTTGATCTGGAACTTGTATCAAACATGTATCTCCGACACTTACTTTGGTATCTGAAATTGTTGAACGACCGTCATGGAATCCTATTTGCATTTTTCCATTACTAATTGTTGTTTTACTTGTTACTCTAACTAATTTTTTTGCCTTTTCAGATTCTTTAATTTGTAATGGTTTTAGTAATTTTCCTTCCATTGGAACTAGACGATATATTTCTGGAACATTTTCTAATTCGACTACATCCATTAATCCAATTGCATGGTGAAGTGATTTTCTAACAACACCATCAACTTTGACTTTACCTGTGTAAATTGTGGCTTTAGCTTCTCTTAATGTGGTTACAATTTTTAGTACGTCTCTTAGAAATACAGCAGTTGGCACTGAATACTCTTTTTTATGTGGGCCTGGTCTAACTGTAATTACAAATCGCTTTTCTTTTCTACCAATTCCCCAAAACTGTGGGGCCATTTGTCTTTTGAGTTTTTTACTTCCAGATATGCTTACCATTATTTTTTAACTTCCTTTTTTGAATTTTTTGTTACTTTTGTTTGTTTAGTCATGTTTTGTTTTTTTGCTACTTTTTCAGTGACTATTTTTGGTTTTTCATTGACTTTAACTGCTTTTTTTACGACTGCAACTGGTTTTTCAATAACAACTTTGGGTTTTTGAATTTGCTTTTTACCTTCTAATTTTGTAATTCTCCATTTATCTTCTGTATTTAGTGCTGTAACTAGAAGATTTGAGGTATGAATGTAAACATCAAATTTTTCACCTTTTGTCTTTTCTTTTTTTACACCTTCAACTGCAACAGCATTTTTCTTTGTTGATATTATTGTAATTTTACCGTCTATGCCTTTGAATTCCCCTCTTACAATTTTTATTGTATCTCCTTCAACAACTCTGATACTTTTTTTACCGTATTTTTTTCGAAGTTCTTTGGATAATTGACTTCCTAACTGTTTACTTTTTGTATGGAAAGTTGCCTGATAAATTTGCCTATTACGCATTTTTGTTGGTTTCATTTTAAATCACCATTGATGCCAAATTAGCTACTCTTGGCCATTTTTCTGAAGCTTCAGCTGCAACTGGTCCTTTAATGTCAGTTCCTTTTACTTCTCCTTCCGGAGTAATCAAAACTGCAGCATTATCTTCAAAGCACACTCTGACGCCGTTTAATCTTCTAACTGCATATTTTTGTCTAATTATTACTGCACCATACACTTGTTTTCTTAATTCAGCTGGACCTTTTTTTACAACTACATTACAAAAATCACCTACAGCTGCAGCAGGTAATCTAGCGTGTCTTGTTTTGTGTCTTTGTACCATTACAATTTCTAAAATTTTTGCACCTGTGTTATCTGCACATACTACTCGTGCACCAACAGGAATTGCTCTTGTAACGTAAGGACGGAATTCTGATACTCCTTTACCTGCTTGTTTTGCCATTATGCTTTAACCTCAACTACTACATATGATACTGATTTTGAAATTGGTCTGCATTCTGCAGTTAATACCTCATTACCTGTTTCAACATCCATACATTCAGGTACATGTGCATGAATTGTATTTTTACTTCTTGCATATCTTTTGAATTTTATATAATAAATTGGAGATTCCTTTTGTAATGTGATTGTTTGTTTTGATTTGTTGCTTGTAACTTTACCGCCAAACAATTTACCTCTAATTGATAAACTACCATGAAATGGACAATGAATATCTGAACATTCTCTAGTTGGTGCTTTTACTTTTAATCCAATGTTTAGTGTCAAGCCCTTCCTCCTATTCTATCAAATGATCTTTTTGCAATTGATGAACCATTTACAATAATTTCTTTGTTATCGATTGAAAATTTCCAACTATTGTGTAATTTTTCAATCATTTTACTCCCATTTTTAGTTTTCATAATGATCATTGATTTTGTTTCGTCAGTTATTGTTCCATTTAATCCTATGAATTGTGAATTTGTTGATTCTACGATCTCAGTGCGTAATCCAATTAATTCATGTGATGTGATATTCTCTGCTGTAATCATTTTACTTTCATCTCATTTAATCTGGTCATCATTCTTGCAATGTCATGTCTGAGAGGCTTTAATTTTCCACTTTCTTTTCTTAATGTTCCTTTTGATCCATCGACTCTTAATTTTGCAAGTTCACTTCTTGTTTCTTGAATTTTCTCTTTAAGATCTTTCTCGTTAAACGCTCGTATTGTTTTCATGCTAAAGCGAGCCATTACAGTAACTTTGCCTCTTCCTCTTCTAATGTTTCAAGTTCTTTCATTTTTTCTTCTTCAATTACAATTTGTTCAGATTCAGTTCTTGCTTTACGTTCACCTTCTGTCTCGTCTCTCATCTTTCCTGTATCCGTATCTTTGATTTGTTTTAGTTTCTTTGTTTTTTGAGTCTTAAATTCAAATTCTGGAATTAATTTTTCAGTTCGTGCAATTCGTATTCTGATTCCAATTAATCCCATGGCTGTTCTTACATGTACAATATCTTCATCTACAATTACTTCTGCATGGTGTCCTGCCCTAGGTAGAATTCCTGCTGCATGTTTTTCAAATGCAGAACGATCTCCTCGTAATTTACCTGAAATTGTAATTTGTACCCCCATTGCACCGTTTTCCATAATTTGCTTTAATGTCCACATTGTAGCTCGTCTAAATGCTGTACCGCGTTCCAAATGTGATGCCATTCTATTGCACATTACACTTGGTGAAAGTTCCGGTTTGGCAATTTCTTCAACTGCTATCTGTGGATTTTTTAATTTAAATTCTGATGCAAGTTTTTCTGTCAACTCTCTAATTCCAGTGCCTTTTCTTCCAATGACAATACCTGGACGTGTTACATGAAGTACAACTCTTGTTCCAGTTGGTGTTTTTGAAATCTCTGCATGTGAAAATCCTGCATCTTTGATTGCAACTCTGAGATAATCTTTGAGAAGCATCATGTTGTAGTTATCTTTGATTACGTTTTTGACTGCAGACATGTTATACCTCTTGTGCCACCAATTCTACATGTGTCAATACATTATTTTTTGGAGTTGCACTACCCATTGCTCTTGGAATAAATCTCTTTACAATAACTCCTTTGTGCACTGTAGCGTTTATGATTTTTAATCTATCTAAATCCATTCCTTTGTATTCTGCATTTGATTCCAAGTTATCCAATACTTTGATAAATTCTCTAACTGTTTTTTGTGGATAACGACCAGACATCATTCCAGGATCTGATCTATGTCCAACTTGATTGTTGAATCTTTTGAATGGAATTGCTCTTTCTTTTTTGATTACTGCTTGCAAGTAATCTCTTGCTTTTTCAATCGATAATCCCTTTATTGAAAGTGCTACTTCACGTGCATGTTTGTGTGAAATTCCTTTTTCTCTCATTGATGAACGAACATGCTTTGTTGCGTCAAAATTTTGAAATGCGTATTTGAATCTGCTCATAATAATCACTTTAGAGGTACGTAGAGACTGGATCTTGATGCTCCGACACCTGGGGCACCGTGTGAAACTCTCTTATTCGTAATTACATATTCGCCCAAATAATGACCAATCATTTCAGTTTTTAATAAAACTGGAATGAATTCCTTACCTGAGAAAACATTGACTGTGACATCTACCATATATGGTAAAATAATTAAATCTCTAGAATGAGTTTTTATTGGATTTTTTATTTTTCCTGCTTTTGCTGATTTTATTTCCTCGATCAATTTTCTTTTGTCATCTGTAATTCCTCGTGTAAGTGATCGTCTTTGTCTTGAATTAAATATTTGAAATAACTTATCTAATGACATATTATCTAGTGCTTCTCTTTGTAATCCACGATATAGAAATTCTTTGACCATCTTATTTTTCCTCTGTTAGTATTTGTAAAGTTTTATTATCCATATTAGAGCATTCCTATCTTTGTCGCTAAATCTCTTGCTTTTTCTGTTGTTTCAAATTTAACAAATGCCTTTTTACCATAAATTGTTCTTGCAGTGTTTACATTGATTACTTTTTGATTGTATAGTGTAACTACAGCTTCTATTATTTCCGGTTTACTTGCTGATCTATCTACAATAAAACAAATCTTGCTTTCATTTTCGATCATACTAAATGTCTTTTCAGTGATATATGGCTTCAAAATGATTTTACTTGCTTGTTCTACATTCATTTTATTTTCACCATTAATTCTAAATGTGCTGATTTAATTTTTGCAATTTCCTCAATTGCAGATTTTGTATATACTGTTAATCTAATTGGATCAGAGCCAGGTGCTAAATCTAAAACACTCAAATCTTTTGCAGCCCTTACTTCTACTCCTGGTAAAGCGCCACATGCTTTGCTTATTTTTGATATGTCTTTTGTGACAAATAATACGCTTTTTCCAACTTTTTTACTTCTTCCTCTAAGTGAAGCTTTTCCTGTACGTGGTTTTCTATCTCGTAATCTATCTACATCTTTCATTAGTTTTAGATCTTCTAAAACTTTGGAAATTTGTGATGCTTTTGAAATAGATTCTAAATCATTTGATACTATTATTGGGAATGACATTACCTCTTCTACTTTGTGACCTCTTGATTGTACTAAATCTTTTGAGGCTGTTGCAGCTATTGCTGAACACAATGCCAATTTATTTTCTTTTTTATTTAATTTTTTGAAAATTATTCTATCTACATTTGGAGGATGAGCTTGTCTGCCTCCTCGAACTGAAGCAACACCACCAGCTTGACCTTGTCTTCCACCACCACCACCTTTCATTTTTGCAATACGTGCGGTGTGTTGTCCAGTTGGTGGATCATTTGATCTTGCTACAACGTCCATGCCTGCAGTAGGATGTCTTCCTTGTCTTTGGAATTTATGTGAAGTTAAATTTGTAAATGCTTTATGAATTAGTTCTGCTCTGAATGGAGTTGAAAATATCAATGGTAATTCCATTTCACCGTCTTTAGTTCCTGTTATTGTGTATGTTGTTGTTTTCATTATACAACTACCTCTAAAATATTTGGTTTTGTAATTTTTGCCGGTGCATTTCTAATTTGACTTCTTAATTTGATTAATCTTCTATATGTTCCTGGTACTGAGCCTTTAAGAATAATGAAATCCCCTTTCACTAAACCAAAATGCTTGTATCCTCCGTCTGGATTTATTTTTATTTGATTAGTTTCAGTATTACCCATCATCATAATTCTTTTATCGTATTCTGTTCTCTGGTGGAATCCCATTTGTCCTGCTCTAGGAACTGAATACATGACACTTGCTGGTGAAATTGGACCTAATGTTGCAACTTGTCTAACTGTTTTTCTTGATTTGTGTTGTTTCTTTTTTACGCCAAATCTTTTAATGACACCTTGTACACCTTTGCCTTTTGTAATTGCTGCAACATCTATTGTTGCACCTGTTTCAAAAATCTGATCAATTTTAATTTCTTTACCTAGTAATTCTTTTACGTGTGCAAATTGTTTCTTTACATCTCCGCCACTTACTAGTGCTTCAAAGACATATGGTTTTTTTTGCTCTAATCCTGCAGATCGTGGAGAAACTGCAACTATTGCAAAAATTTCTTTAACTCTACCTAGTATTTTTTCTGCATTTTCAAGTGCCCCTTCTTTATTTTTAAAACTAATTTCTTTTGCAATATTTTTTGGAAATTCATTTGCATACACATCAAATTCTGCATGTAATCCATAATGATCTTTTGAATAACCTCTAATTCCCAATATTGAAACTGGCGGAGTAACTAAAACTGTTCCAAGACTTACAAGTTGTTTTCCGGCGTTTGGAGTTTTTTCACGATCGTCTATGGTAACTAATTGGACACAACCTGCTTTGAATCCACAATGGGCTAAAATTTTTGGTTGATCTGAATCATTTTTTGGCCATGTTCTAATTCTGGCTTCCATACTTTTGGCACGTACTCTAGGATAGTATGCTGCACTTCCTCTACGTGGTTGAGCGTATTTTCTATGACCCATGGATATTTCAAATCCTTTCCAACCGTGTAATAAACCATGTGAGATATGGTTAACCCATGAAAATTATTTGGTTAACGAACTATTTCAATTAGATTCCTGGAACTAGTAAATTATTTGCAAAATTCCAAATAGATATTCCACCAATAATTATTCCAGCTAAACCTAAAATCATTGCCAAAATTAGAAAATTTCTTTTTTCAACCATTTCTTGTCTAGCCTAATTTGTATGCGTTAATTATTGAAAGTGTTCCTAAAAGTGCTTCTTCTAAACGCACTGTATCTGTTGCTTGATTTGGAAAAAAGTTTAATGTTTTAGCATTTTGGACATTTTTCATTTTACCGCCAAGTATTTCATGAATTCCTTTTTCAGGTGAGCCAAAAACTACCAGCAACGGTAGATCTGATGTTAGATATTTTGTCAATTGCTCTTTTGTTGCTGTTCTTCCTTTTTTTGATGTAATGATTGTATTTCCTTGCCATTCAGTTAGCAATGAAAACAAACTGGCTCTTTCTTTTACTGTGTATCCC
Organism: Nitrosarchaeum sp.; assembly: GCA_002737445.1. Taxonomy (GTDB): domain Archaea; phylum Thermoproteota; class Nitrososphaeria; order Nitrososphaerales; family Nitrosopumilaceae; genus Nitrosarchaeum. The sequence continues at coordinate 39,161 of NSIR01000003.1, forward strand.
CAATATGCTGGAGCTTCACTTTTTTGAATTTCTTTAACTGAAAAATCTGGATAACCTGTTTTGAATTGAACTGTTGCTCTTTTACCGACATTTTCTTTTCCAAAAAATGGTATGTATTCATTAATTCCTACATCTACGAATCTATTTCCTTTGATACTTATGACAACTCCTTCTCTTACATCTCCTGCAACTATTTTTTTAGGATTCGCCGGTGTTGAATGACTGGGAATTTTCAAAGGTAATAAAACACCTGCAAATTTTAACTCGTTCATTTTTTGATACAGTCTTCTTCGTAAAAATTGTGGTGTTTCTAAATATTTTAAAATAGTTACCAGTAAACTTCCGTCTTCGCCATAGTTTCCTTCTTGATAGACATAAATTGTATCTATTTTAAAAATTGCACAAGCTCTTGCAAGAACAGATATCTTTCTAGTTTTATCTAATTTTAATGATTCATCAGATAAAGATGATTCTGGAATTGCAATAGATATTTTCAAATTAAATCCCACTAGTAATGATTATTTCTTTTCGTGAGGATATTTTTCTTTAGCAGTTTTTGCATATTTTGCTATTTCATCATCAGATATCAATTCAAACAAACCTGTTTTTGATTTAATTTGTGCCATTCTGATATGACTTGTTCCTTCCTTGTCTTCACTTGATAGATATATTGCTGCAGATGCAAGCACTGAGGCTTCATCTAAAGTTAATTCTTTTTTGTATGTTTTTTCTAAAAAGCCTGTTACCTCATCAGAACCTGAACCAATAGCAATTGCATCATATGAAATGTAAGTTCCACTTGGGTCTGTCAAGTAAAGTTGTGTGTTGTTGTTTACTACGCCCCCTAAAATTAATGAAACTCCAAAAGGTCTAACTCCAGCATACTGTGTAAATTGTTGACATTGATCAGCTAAATGTTTTGCAATTGTTTCAACTTCAACTGCCTCATCATAAACCATTTTGTTACTTTGAGAAAAAAATCTTGCTTTATCTACCTGGCTTCTTGCATCTGGAATGTATCCCGCAGCTGCAACCCCAACATGATCATCTATTTGAAATATTTTTTGAGCGATATCTGTTATTTGTAATTTTCTTGGTTTTTCTTCAACTGCAATCACAATCCCCTCTTTGGATTTAACCCCGACTGCAATGGTTCCTCTTCTTACAGTCTCAATAGCATATTCAACTTGGTATAATCTACCATCTGGAGAAAATACAGTGATTGCTCTATCGTAACCTTGTTGTGCAGGAAGCATTTAATTTCAATCTTTGAAAGTTTAATTAAAGCGTTGCTTAAATCGCAAATTCTTCAGTTAATAAAACATTTACTTAATTATTGAATAAATTTCTCATAGTTTCTATTTTGGTTGTACTTGTTCTTGGCGTATCTTTTATCTCTGTTTTAGATCTTAGGCTTGAAGATGAATATGTCTGAAATAAACATTGATGATAGTCAGACAGGATTCATTGTTTTCAAATTTTTGCCAAGAATTAAAATATCTGAATTCATTATTTTTATATGATCTCAAATATATTTATTTGAGATGGAATAATTTACTTGTTTATTTTATCTTTTGATGCAAATTTCAATTAAATTTTTTTATAATTTATAAAATATTTATCCTGATTATGCTATCTATTTACGGTAAATTGATTTTTTTATACTTTAATCTAAGACTATGATTTTGATTAGTAACATTTTCTAATTTTTAACTATTTTTTTTAAATAACTTTTATTATTTTATATGCCCACATGGGTAACTTTTATAAAAATCCTTTTTTTAACATTTGATTCATAATTAATTTAAGAATATTTCATATGCTCTTGAAAAAAGAAAATATTTTCTATATGTATTGTATGAATCAAAGTTTAATTTGCGTCAGATTATTCATTTTCCAATGAGATTTGATATTGAATTTACAGGTCATGAAAATATTCGTTCAAATCATACAAAAACAATTGAAATTACTAAAGAATCCCATCTTACTCCAAGTGGTGATTGTATTATTGGTGTGAATGCAACTGCCAGTTGTGCTGATTTACCTGATTTATTGAAAAAAAAACTACAAAACACAAACTCCAAAGTTATATTTTCAATCAAAGTTGGACCGTATGAATTCATTGTTAATGGTATGGGCAATGAAAATCTTATTTTAACTCATATGGAAGACATTGTGATAAGAAAAAGTGATTTTATATGTCCTCGAACATTGGCTGTAAAATGCGACAAGACATCAGATCTTATTCCAAGAGAAATGATTTCCCTATTACAAAATCCAAAAACTAGAGGCACATTTACTATTACAGTTGAATAGATCTCTTGAATTTTATATGAATAATACTACTCAACAATATGGGTTTGAAGACAAAAATTTTCATTTTAGTTCCGTTGATTCTCTTTGGTGTATTTATTTTTGGATTTGGAATGTATATGGATATTTGTAAAAATTCAAGCTTAAAAATCATCGACTGTTAATGCTGAAATTATGATTTCTTTAGATTTTTTTCTGTTTTAGTTAAATCTGATTCAGCAAGAATTTCTTAAACTATTATCTTTATTGAATTTCATGCAAAAACCTGAAATTCAGTTCCAATTTTCAGCACAACCTACGGAAATTGAACTCAAAAAACTACGGGAATATTTCAAGGAAATGCCAATCTCTGAAATTTTATCTGGATTAAAATTTGCTAAAAATAGGTGGTCTGCAAAAGATGCTGGAACACTAAAAGTTGGAAGAAAAAGTATAATCCAAAAAGAAGTACATTCAGTTACATCTGAGCAAGCTCAATGGAGATTAAAAAATTGGAAAATGATGATTGCAAACTATCGTCGTAGAGGGTACAGTTATCCAACAATATCCAGAATTAAAAAAATTTTAATTCAGAAAAGTAAAAAGAAAATAAAGTAACTCTATTCTAATTCACTTAGTATATCTGATTTACTTGTTTGTGTACTTTCTTGTTTCAAGTTTTCAGGAATATCTGGAATGGATACCTGTGTTTGTCCTGCAATAATTGAATGTGCTTCCTCTAAAATTGCCAATGTGTCTGCATTAGTTGTATTTGAAGAACTCAGCATACTTGTACCTTCCATGGACGATCCAACCATCATATCGCCTAATAATTGTGACAAGTCTCCCATTGAAGATGCTGCTTCTGGCATTATTCCATTAAGTGATGGACTTAATCCTTTGATTATTGACATACATGGACTAAGTGTCACAACAACATCTCCAAGTTCAGACATTGTGTTAAGTCTGATGTGAATTTGTTCCATTGAAAGTTTAGCATTACTGACCATATTTTTCATTTTTCTTACTTGACCCAGTTCTGTTGCATAAGCTTGAGCATATGCATTATTGTGTGATTTTTGTGCAGATACAACTTTGTCAAAAATCATGTCATGTTTCACTTGTAATTTTTCTGTAATTCCTTGTAATTTACTAATTTGAATTTCTAATTTTCTTTGTGCTTCTTCAATTCTATTTTTTAATGGAACTTCTGGTTTTAAGCTGCTCATTACTTTGTGAGATATGCTTTCACCCTCTTCTTTATTCCATGAATTACTTATCAAACTTATATTTCCTCAATAGTAATATGTAATTTAGTTTTAAATGAAATTGTCACTTGTCTATGTGTAACTACAGTAACATGGGAGTTGAGTTACATTCTACCCAAAAGTAAATGCGTATATTTGAAATCCTGGATTGTTGATTTTAATTTCCAATTTGTGCTCAGATGACTCTTTACTAGTTACAATATTGTATATCCCGCAGCTAAAATTGTAACCTTGTTCTCATTTTTTATATCAATCCCCGCATTCCTATTTTTACTGACTAGTGGAAATGCATCTCATTTTTATCTGGGACAAATTTTAATTTTGTATGAATAAGCGATTTATTTCAGTAGGTATTGTATTGGGAATAGTTGTTATCTTTGCTATATTTATGGGCTCACCTGCAATTGGTGGCTTTGATATGTTTAGGTAGTAGTATATGTGCATAATTTTAATTGAAAATTAATTTTTTGAAATTATTTTCAATTTTATCTTTGTTAAAAATGTTTTAATTTATATTTTGAATTTTTTAATTGCCTGCTCAAAAATATTTAATGTAAAATTGATATCTTTTTTTGTTAACCAGGCAGTAACTGAAATTCGTAATCTTGCTTTGTTTTTAGGCACAGTAGGATATCTGATTGGTTGAACAAAGATACTTTTTTTAAAAAGAAATTCTCCAAACTGCATTGCAGTTTTTTCGTCTCCGATAATAATTGGAATTATTTGTGATTTTGAATCAATTTCATATCCAATTTGTCTTAAACCTTTACCGAGTAATTTTGTATTTAATTCCAGTTTTTTTCTTTGTTTTTCTCTATTTGATTCAAATCTTTTTAATGAATATTCTACTAAAAATGATGGAAGTGCAGATGTATAGATAAATGATTTTGATTTATTTATACATAAATCTATTACATTATTTTGCGCTGAAACGTATCCTCCAAATGATCCTAGACCTTTACTCAAACTACTAATATACAAATCAATTTTTTTTGCAACACTGAATAGATTTGGAGTTCCCCTTCCATCGCTTCCAACAACAAAATCACCGTGAGCATCATCAAGTATTGTTATTGCATTTGATTTATCTGCAATCTCTGTAATTTCTTCAAGTTTTGAGAAATCACCATCCATACTAAAAATTCCCTCAGTTATGATATATTTGCGCATTTTTCCCTCTTTGAGTTTCTTTGTTAAATTATTCATGTCATTGTGCTTGTAAATAGATATTTTTGCACCTGCAAGTTTGCATGATTCAATTATGCTTGCATGATTTAGTTCATCACTTAAAATTAAATCTCCTTTTTTTATTAATGCTGTAATTGAACCTAAATTTGCCATGTATCCAGTTGGATAAATTAAACTGGATTGCTGTGATTTGTGTTTTGCAAGTTTTTCTTCTAATTTTTTATAAATCTCATCATTTCCTGAAACTAGTCTTGAACTTGATTGCATTTGTTTTATTTTTATTTTTGTGACTGGCATTCCAAGATAATCATTTGAAGATAGATTTAGTAATTTTTTTCCATTAATTGTGATATTACCTTGATTTGATTTACTATGTCTTAATTTTCTATACAGATTATTTTTTTTAATTTGATTTAATTCAAAATCTACATAGTTTAGTTTATGATTCAAGTGGAACTAGTTTGAAATAAATAACATCGTGCGTAAATCCCTTTCTTTTCATATTTGTGCTTGTTAAAATAATTTATTTAAATTATTAAATTTCAAGTCCCATATTTTTTATCATTTTTATATCCGTTTCAGAATCATTTCCACCCATTGTTAGATAGCCTGATGTAATTATCCCATTTGCTCCACTATTCAATAACTCTTTTCCTGAATCTGCAAGATTTGTTTCTCGTCCACCTGAAATTTTAATTACAGATTCTGGCAAAAGAAATCGTATAATTGAAAACATTTTGATAATTTCCAAGTTTTCTAATTTTATTTGTAATTCTAAAGGAGTTCCAGGAACTGGAACTAGTATGTTTATTGTTACTTCTTCTGGATACAAGCCTGATAATTCAATGGCTAGCTCCATTCGTTGTTTTTGTGTTTCCCCCAATCCGATAATTCCACCTGTACACAACTCTAACCCTGCCGAACGTGCAATTTGTAATGTTTTTAATCTGTCATCATATGTGTGAGTTGTACATATTTCCGAAAATTTGGATCTTGACGTTTCTAAATTATGATTGTATCTTTTTACATTTAATTCCTTGAGTTTTTTTGCTTGTTGTATTGTTAAAAATCCTAAACTACACTCCACATTAATTCCAACTTTGTCATTTATTTCCTGAATTATATGACAAACTTTTTCAAAGTCTTTGTTTGATGGTTCTCTCCAGGCTGCAACCAAACAGTATGATTCAGCTCCTTCATTTTTTGCCTTACTTGCTTTAATTACAACTTGTTCTGGTGTCGGTAATTGGTATGTTTCAATACCTGTATCAAAAAATGCAGATTGACCACAAAATGTGCAGTCTTCACTACATGCGTTTTTTTTAATATTGTTTAATTGTTCTACGTCTACTTTATTTCCATTAAATTCTCTAGTGATTTGATTTGCAGCTAGTGCCAATTCTCCTATATGTTGATCTGAAATACTGAATAAAATCTCCACATCACTACTAGTTATTCCAATTCCGGAAAATACTTTTTCTTTACATTCTTTAATAAATTCAAACATTTCTGTCATTGTAATTTTATTTGAAATTCCATTAAAAAAGATTAGTGAGGTATGGGTATGATTTATGCGTAAATAATTGCAAATACATGTACATTTAGTATTTTAATTATTGAAATTAAATTAACTGATTTTGTGCCGACTTTATTGTTTTTACAGTTTTTACTAGAAGCAAATCTAATTCTTTTTCAGTTATTGCTAATGGAGGCACAAGCATGACAATGTTTCCAAGCGTGCGTAAATAGATCCCTTGTTTTTTTCCTTCTTCAAAAATAATTTTATTTATAGATTTTTTAGGATTAATTGGGATTTTATTTTTTTTATCTTTGACTAATTCAATTCCCATGAGCATTCCTTTATGTCTAATGTTTCCAACTAGTTCATTTTTGTATAATGTTTCATAATATTGTTCAAAAATTTTTGAGGTTTTTTGTATTTTTTTAATTAAATTATTTTTTTTGTATAAATTTAGATTTTCATTTGCAACTGCAGCTGCAATTGGATTTCCAGTAAATGTGTGACCATGAAATAGGTGTTTCCAATCATTGAATTTACCTAAAAATGAATCATATATTTTTTTATTGGTTAAAGTTGCAGCCATTGTCATATATCCACCAGTTAACATTTTTCCATATGCTACAATATCTGGACTACTTTTTTGTTCTGTGTATTGAGTCATGGAGCCTAAACGTCCAAAACCTGTAGCTATTTCATCTAGTACAAGCAATATGTTGTATTTTTTACATAATTTGCTTATTTTACTTTGAAAATATTTTGGAAATATAATTACTCCACCTGCAACTTGTGCTCCACTTTCCATGACAAACGCTGCAATTTTGTTATCTTTAAGAAATTTATTTTCTATTTTTTCTAAACATGTATTTTGATAATCTTGAAATGTAAATCCTTTTGGAATTCTATATTCATTTGGTACTGGAATTTGTATTGTTGAAAATAATTGTTTTTTAAATTTACCAAAAAATTCTGGAATATATCCAACAGACATGGCGCCAAATGTATCTCCATGATACCCGTTTTCTAGTGTGGCGATTTTTGTTTTCTTTACCTCCCCGATATTATTCCAATACTGTAATGCCAATTTTAATGCAATTTCCATTGCAGATGAACCGTTATCGGAATAAAATACCTTGTACATGCCAGGTGAAATCTCTACAAGACTTTTGGCTAATTTTTCTGCAGGTTCATTTGTTAAATTAAACATTGAAGAATGCTGTAACTTTTTGCTTTGTTTAAGAATTGCATTGACTAATTCTGGTTTTGAATGACCCCACACATTACACCACATTGACGCAACTCCGTCCAACAGATTATTTCCACTTGTATCTGTAAGCCACATGCCTTTGGCTTTAATTATCTCAGTAAATGAACCCCATTCACTCATCTGTGTATTTGGATGCCAAACAAAACTCTTCTTTTTCAAACGATCTTTGAATTTGATTGGTTCTTAATAATTAATCTCTATCTTACAATGTATTTTGTATTTATTGATATTATTTAATGTAAAATTCAAATAGACAAAAATTCAAATCACTTCAAGTTGAATTCATTATTTATTACTGGAACTGATACAGATATTGGAAAAACATACGTATCTGCAGGTATTGCAATAACTTTACGTAAAATGGGAATCGATGTTGGTATAATGAAACCATTTGCTGCAGGAATTAAACAGAAAACAGGATTTAAATCAAAAGATGTGCAAATTTTGGTAAATGCTGCCAAAGTAAATGATTTAGAAACGTTACTAAACCCACAATTTTTTCCAATTATGGCATCACCGTACACTGCATTTAAAAATTTAAAAATAAAACCAAACATCAAACTTATTTTAAGTCAATTTAAAAAATTATCTAAATTACATTCAATGATTTTAGTTGAGGGAATGGGTGGAATTATGACTCCAATACTTGAAAATTATTTTGTGACACATTTAATCAAAGACATGAAATTACCTGCAATAATTGTTGCAGGAAACAAAATTGGTACCATAAATCATACAATTATGACATGTATCATGTGTAAAAAATATAAAATTCCACTCAAAGGAATTATAATTAATAATTTTTATCCTGGTGGATATGATGCCAAGCAGCTAAAAAGAGACTTGGAAAATTTAACAAATGCACCTATGTTGGGCACAATTCCACGCATAAATAATTTTACTGAAAAATCACTATATCAAATTTTTAAAAAAAATATAGATTTTAAATCTATATTAAATTCGTAAAATTTTGAATTTACTTTGACCTTGAACATTTACAAATTTTGCAATATCAAAAATTATGTTTGAAAACGATGAATTTTTCTTTTCAATTACATATATTTTATTTGAAATAGAGTAATTTTTGCCACTAATAATCCAAATATTTTCTTTATTTGGCTGAATTTTATATAATTCTGCGATTCTTTGGTTTATAATAATTTCATTATCTGTATCCACAATAAATAAAATCAAAGTTTTTTTTGCATCACCTTCAAGTGTTTTTAAATCTGGAATTACAATATCTACATTTATTCCATTAAATTCAACTTTTCTTTGACTTGATATCAACGCATTTGTTAAAAGATAATGCAGTAATCCTGTTGCAAGAATTGCAAGACTTTCTTCTTTTTTACCTATAGATACAACTTTGTCAAAACAATTCTCTAAAATATTATCAATTATGTCTGAAAATTTTAATTCACTTATCAGAGTTTGAATTTCGGATTTATTTAGATAATCAAAAAGAAAATCTTTGATCTCATTTGATTCGTTGATCATTCGTTGAATATATAGCGTCTTTCGCCCATTGATTCGACCGTGGTATTTACATTAACTAGAATGAACTCTTTTTTTGTATGTAGCATTGATTCTTCAGGTGTAAGCTTGTTTTCATGTAATATCTCATATTCTTCTAATGTTAATTTTCGTCTTGGCGCAAGTTCTGCCTCCAAATTCATATCTTTGACAATTTCCTTATACTCTGGCTGAATTAATCCGCTAAAGACCATTGCACTACTACCACTTCCATATGAGCCAAATCCTACTCTTTTTCCATTCAAATCTATTCCTCTCTGATATTCAAATTCAAGACAGCTTCTAAATCCAAGATATAATGATGCAGTGTACAGATTTCCAATCATTTTTGATGCAATTAGGGAACTGGCAAGTTTTGATTCATAAATTTCTTGAAATTCACTTGTCTTTGTAAATAATTTTGTAAATTCGTGGTCTTTTGCCATGAACTCTTGATCCCCTAGTACTGATTCTATTGTTCCACGTGGGTCTTTTGGAACCGGTTCTGGTAATCCTATCTCTTGAATTATTTTTTTCCATCTTGGTAATTGACGCCATTCATGTCTTACAAGGTATGCAAGAGCCTTTTTCCCCATGTTGCTGTATGGTAAATGCATGTTCAGATAATCAATATGATCAAGTACTGATTCACCTGCTTCTAATTTCATTAATCCTGATGCCAAAGCTTTTTTCTTGTAAGTTTCAAGTGCCTTTCTTACTTGAATCATGTATAATAGATTAGAGTATTGCCCATGCACGATGGGTGTTTCTTTTCCAAATGGTCTGTAAAAATCATATTCGTCTTTAATTGAAGTTGCAGTTACTTTTGGATCAAAAGCTAGTAATCTTGGTTTATCATTGATTAGCATTACTACCGCACCTGCACCTTGTGTCATTTCTCCACTTGTGCCCATGTCATATTTTGCAATATCTGATACAACAACAAGTGCATGTTTGCCTTCTGCCTCACCAGCTCGTACCCAATTGGCATTATCATATAATGCGTAAGAGCCACTAACACAAGCAAATTTTGTTTCAACACCACCACAGTGTTCAAAAGCACCTTGACCGTAAACTTGTTCCAACATACCAATTACATAGGAGTTCATTGCTTTTGATTCATCAAAAGAAGATTCAGTTGAAATGTATAATCTTCCAATTGATTCTGGAGATAATTTGTTTTTTTGCATAATTTTAAGACATGCGTTTGCTGCAAGACATGCTGGATCCTGATTTGTATCAACAATTGCCATTTGCGATACGCCTAAACCCTTTTGAAGTTTCTCTGGGTCCACTCCTCTAGCTTTTGCAAAATCTGCTGCGTCTATGTAGAGTCGTGGTATGTAAATTGCAATATCATCTATACCTGCAGTCATTAGAGCTTGCCTAGTTTATTGGCATATAAGGATATAGAAATAATCGCTGATCATACGTATATTTTTTTTTAGATATTTATATTTTTTATAAATAATTTTTATTTTTCCAGCATTGAATTAAATAATTTTTCAAATGTCTCAAAAGGCTGAGCGCCTACTAATTTTGTAACTTTGTTATCTGGACCAATTACAAAAAATACTGGAGTTCCAGTTAATCCTAAATCTTTTGCATCTTTGTTGCTATTTGCTATAGTTGATTTATGTTTAGATTCTGAGACACATTTAGAAAATGTATCCATGTCAAGTTCTAATTTGTCTGCATAGCCAATCAAGTTTGCAGGTGATGCCCAACCGTTATTTTCACCAGTCCAATGATTGTATAAAGTATCATGGTATGTCCAAAACAATCCTTGATCATCTGCACAATGAGCAGCGTTTGCTGCAGAAACTGAATCTTCACCAATAATCGTATAGTCTTTAAAAATTACTTTGACTTTGCCCGTTTCTACAAATTTTTTGAAAATCTCTTCTTCAGTGGAATGAAAATATTGATTACAAAAATAACATTGATAATCACCAAATTCCACCACTGTAATTGGAGCATTTGAATCTCCATGAATTGGTGAACCGTTTTCCATAAATGTGGCAGCTGTAATTTGTGCCGGCCCTGTATCTTGAATTGCTTTTACTGGCTCTATTGTAAGTGCATGTTCATCATTTAATGCACCAAATGTAAAAAATACTGCAATAATTACAACTGATGCAATACCTGCACCAATTGCCAAAGAGGGAGCATGAATCAATAAACTTGTGAAGTTTTTGAGTCATTTAGTCTTTTGTAAATTGATATGATGAATTCATCTGATTCAAAATTTTTACGGTATTTTTAAAATACATTTCTATTTTTTGTATACAAAATACATGTAATTAAAATTAAATAAAAACACTTTACTTTAGAAAGAACAGCCTCAGTTTCAATTATACTGTAAATTACTAAACTAATCTAAATAAATGGGAAACTATAAGAAAAAATATGAATAAAGTTTTTGTAAATGGCTATGGTTCTATTGGAAGTAGAATTACATCATTTTTAAAAGATGATTCTGAAATTACTGTAATCGGTGTTGGAAAATATTCTCCAGATGATGATGTGAATTTAGCTATTTCTCGTGGATTAAATGTATATGTTCCACAAAAAAAATTAAATGATTTTACAAATTATAAAATATCTGGCACAATTGAATCTGCAATTAGTGATTGTGATTTAGTTATTGATGCATCACCTGGTGGAGTTGGATATGTAAACAAGAAAAATCTATATGATTCAAAAAATGTAAAGGTAATTTATCAAGGCGGTGAAACTATCTTGGGAACTGAGGCTGTATCTGATTTATTATTTAATTCAAGGGCAAATTATGATTTGGCTATTGGTAAGAAACATGTCATGCAAGGTAGCTGTAATGTTACTGGTATGGGACGTATATTGGAACCACTACGAGATAGATTTGGTAAACAACTAGTACGATTTGATGTAACTCTTGTAAGACGTTCAGCTGATTTAGAGCAAACCGAAAAACATGTAATTGATACAATAGAAATGAGTGAAATGCCTCATCATGGAGATGATGTCAAAACATATTTTGGAAAAGATGCGCCTCTATTTGTTCGTGCAATTAAAGTCCCAACTAGACAAATGCATTTACACATTATGGATATTCGTTTTAATCACACAGCGCCTCCTATTTCTGAAATACACGATGTATTCAAAAATGAATTTGGAGTAGCGATTCTTTGGACTGCTAAAGGCACTAAAGAGATACGCGACTATGCACAAAGTATGAACTTTAATTTCACTGATACAAACATGATTCACATTCATGCAAACATGACTGTCTCAAACGGTGATACTGTGCAATTAATGTATTCAGATGATCAAACTGGAATTGTGATACCTGAAAATCACATGTTATTGCAAGCAATGCTCTTTGATAGATCATATAATGATTCATTTGCACATACTGAATCAATATTTAATCTCAAAGAAAAAAAGAAAAAATTACAAGAACACTTTGCAAGAAAAAATTAATTTATTTTTTTATACGTTCAATTCTGATTTTTTCCGGTTTATTTTTTATTACTTTTTCAATAACAATGCGAATGTTATCAATTTCAAGCTTGTCGCCTTCTCTAGCTATGTCTTTTAATTTTTCGTGTAGTAATCCATTAAGTGATGCATAGTTATCCCCTTCAGGTAATTCTGATTTAAAAATTTCATTAATTTGTTTGATTTCAATATCACCATTTGTAATTATTGTATCTCTGTCAATGGATTCAAATCCTTTTGATGGTGTATCATCTGTTTCATCTTCAATGTCTCCAACTATTTCCTCAATGAGATCTTCCAATGTGACCAATCCTTCCACTCCGCCATGCTCATCAATAACTATCGCCATGTGTGTTTTTCTACCTTTCATTTCTTTAAGTAGAGAACTTACCATTTTTTCTTGGGATGCAAAAACAGGTTTTCTTGAAACTTGTTCTAATGTAATCATTTTATTTTCTTTTTGTATGTGAATTAAAATATCACTTACATGAACAAATCCAATAATATCATCACGTGTTTCTCCAAAAATTGGGATTCTTGAATGTAAATTTTCACTAATTAGTGGCAATGCTTCAAAAAGAAGCATTTTTGCAGGCAGTGTGAACATTTTTGTTCGTGGCGTCATTACTGTTCTAATTACAGTATCATCAAACTCTAATGCACTGTGAACTAGTTCACTTTCATCTTTTTCAAGTACGTTATCTGCCAAACCCTGTGCAACAATACCTTTGATCTCTTCTTCAGTAATTGGTGGTGGCTGATAACTGCTTCCAGTTAATTTGATTATTGTTTTTGTAATTATCTCAAAAAGTTTGACAACTGGCCATAATGCATAGCTGAAAATCAATAATAATGGTGCACATCTAAGTGCAGTTTTAGTAGAATTAGCATTGGCATATATTTTAGGAGTAATTTCACCAAACACTAAAATCATGAATGTCATGACTCCAACTGTAATTGCAACTGCAACTCCTTCTGCAATTTCTAACCCATAATTTTCAAAAGTTCTGATTGCAATACTTGTTGCAAAAACTGATGCTGCCACATTAGTAAGATTGTTTCCTAGATTAACACTTGACATCATCCAACTTGGATTGGATGTAAATTTGTGTAATGCCTTTGCACCTTTGACTTTGTCCTTTAGTAATTGAGTTACAGTGGATTTTCGAATTCCAACCATTGCAACTTCCACTCCACTGAAAAATGCTGAAAGTCCTATGAGCGCAGCTAATACTACATACTCTACCCAAATTTCTACCATTTTATCCTCCAAAAAAGTTTGTCAGAACAACGCATGCTCTTCATTTTATTTTTTATACACCATGTCTTGGTTGTAATTATTTTATAAAACCCACTTTTAAGGCTTAAGGCATAAAAATAATATTTAATGAAATAAATTTCTTAATTGAGGCTAATTTTTTGGTGGAATCGCAAATTTATTTTTAGGATTACTGTGGTACTCTACTGGCAGCATTGCATCTTTTTGTCTGCCTGTGAGAATACCTACAACCACATCATCTTTTTTGATTATTTCTTCATTTATCAGTTTTTTAATTCCAACAACTGATGCCCCTGATGCTATTTCACAATCAAATCCATTCAAACCAACAATGGACATTGCATCCAACATTTCAGAATCTGTAACTGATGTTACTACACCATTGGTAAATTCTAATGCGCGAATCCCTTTTAGTATATTCGCAGGTCTTGCTATTTGTATTGCAGTAGCTTTTGTTTTTGGTCTAATTCCTTGTTTGTCTAAATGATCATAATATCTTGTAATTAATTCTGTATTTGGATTGCCTTTATTCCATCGCAATTCCTCCCCCTCAAATTTACCATTATACAAATCAGATAATGTGCTTGCACCATCCGAATTTATCACTGCAATTCGTGGTATTTTTTTTATCCACCCCCATTCGTATAATTCCATTAATGCTTTTCCACAACTAGATGTATTTCCTAATGCCCCACCTGGATATACAATCCAATCAGGTGTTTCCCACTTCAAATATTCTAAAACTCTATAAGGAATTGTTTTTTGTCCTTCAATTCTAAATGGATTTATCGAATTTACTGTATATCCATTATGATTTTTTGCATCATCAAGTGATTGTTTGAGCGCATCATCAAAATTTCCATCTACTTCTACTATTTGAGCTCCAAACTGATATGCTTGACTTAGTTTGCCTGGAGCAATTTGACCTGCTGGAATGTATACGTCACATTGCATTCCCTCGTTTGCTGCAAACATACCTGCAGAAGCTGAAGTGTTTCCAGTTGACGCACAAACAATTTTTTTTGCACCAACCATTTTTGCATGTGTCACAGCGGTTGCCATTCCGTTATCTTTGAATGAACCACTTGGATTGTATCCTTCTGGTTGCAACCATAAATTATTATTAGAAATTCCAATAAATTCTGCAACTTTTGACATTTGATATGGTTTTGATTGTCTACCCTCTGCACCATCAAGTGAAACTAGATATTTTGAACATTGTTCAAGATTTTTTGTATCTATTTCACAAAAATTAAGTAATTCTCTAAATCGCCAAACTCCACTTTCATCAAATATGTTTCCTTGAGAATTACGTCTTTTATAAAATACTTCTTTAAGACTATCTGAAGGTTTATTTTTGTATTTTACATCTAGTAGATGACCATTTTCGCATTCAACATTAATGCTGTTTATTGGATACTCTAATCCACAACGTAGATCAATACATTTGAGATAAGCATCACCTTGCATTGTCAGTTAGCGGAATTAGTGATAATTTAAAGTTAAGAGTAAAATCCAATCAAACAGATAATTAACTTTTATTCGTAAACTTTAGATTAAATTACAATGCTCTAAATCTAATCATGGTAACTTTTAACGAACATCTAAAAAGCATTCTAGAAAAGATCCTCATTTCTCATGACATGTTGGCAAAACTTGAAGATAATTTTGGAGATTTAGATATAATTAAAAAACAACTTTTAAAAATTAATGGTTTCTTTCAGGTTATACTAGATAAATTGGATACTTTGGAATCCCCATCTAGTGATTTTTTAGATTTAAAATCCAAAATTGAATTTAATTTGGAAAATTACTCTTTTGAAAAAGAGATAGAGACTATGAGTGAATTATACTCTGAGGATTCAAAACGATTAAAAAATATCCGATTAAAAATTCTCGAATCTTTGGAATCAAACCAATTAATGGAAAAAATAGAATGCATGTTGGAGAACGTATAAAATTATGAAAACAGGCAAGAAAAAATGTATTTTATGTGGTTGCCAAGATCATCGTTTAATTGGCTGCACACATCATATTACAAAAAAATGCAGTTGTTATAAAAATTAAATCTAGATTACTTACTTTTAGAACCTGATCTTTCATGAAAATTTAAACAGCATCGACATTCCATTTTTATACATTCTTCTTCTGATTGATGATCACATATGCCACATTCACAACTATTTGCCATGTCTTTCTGTATCTTAATTACAATATAACTAGTACTTGAAATTTTTCTGATTTTATGGTCAAATGCTACTATTTTTTAGATTTGGATTTTTTCCCAATTAATTTTTTGGCTTTGTCTAATTTTTTTGTACTTGGTTTATCTGATAGCTCTAATTCCATTTCAGTTGCTCTGTTATCTACAACTTTGATAATTTCTTGAATCAATCCATCAAGATCACTATCTGTTGGTTCTGGTTGTATGGATGTTGCAATTTCCTGTATTGTACTTGAAATATCTGCACTTACTTCCTCAAAACTTTCAGGATCTTCAAATGCTGCATTATACAAACTTTTAAGATTATTTACCTGGCTAATTATTTGATCCGTTAATGTTAGTCTGAATTCAGTTCCATTGACTTTGATTGTTTTTGTAATCATATTTCAGATTTCAAATTCTGTTCCTTAAAGGTTTTTAGTTCAAATTTGTTCAACGTGGATTAATGATTTTTCTAAATTAAAATACAATATAGTCTAAGGCAGAGGCGTCACTGATTAGAGTTGTATGTCTTGAACCTACAACGTACCCATTTTTGATTTCATCTGCTGGAATCCATCTATTTGATGAACTATAGTGTCTTTTTTCCTGTAATTCGCGTTCAATTGCCTCAATGTCAAATTCACGCTCTTCGACTTCTTGTGATGTTAGATATTTTATTGTGACTAGAATTTTAGTTACTTTGACACGATCTCCAAATTTCCATTTTGATGCAGTATTTTCATCTGAAACTTCAATTATTTTGATTTTCATTTGTTTTGTTCCAAATGCATCATAACTTACAAGCGTCCTTTCATCTGTAAATTCTTCAAAAACAGTTCTGGATTTAGCTGTATCTGAATCCAATATGGATTTTATATCTGATGATATTTCTTTTGATTCGCGTTCATTTTCTTCTGACATGAATGCATTCATCTCTAATCATTAAAAAATGCTCTGTTCTCTTTTTTATAATTAGGCACTAGATCTATGTTTTGTTTTAAATGGCATTGTGTGTTCTTTGAGATCTAATTTTTCTCTTTTTCCATCAATCCTTGCAAATATCTGCCCCTCATAGGTGCAAACACAATCAGTTATTGGTTTAGATTCATCCCAAATTTTATAAAATTCTCGCAATTCCCTACTTTCATAGATTCCTAATCCTATTCTTTTTTTTGATAGGAATTTGAAAGCAAGAATTACTTTTCTATTTTTATAAATGTCAAATGTTTTAATCCATTTTTGACACCGTTCAATTTGATCTGCTGGAACTGGAAGTGAAGTACTTGTACCTGATTTTGCCTCTATGGTGAAAATCATACTGTTTAGTGTATTTACTGCTAAAATATCAGGTAATGCAATACTGGGCGAACCCAACCGAAATGCCTTCCAATTTTGTGTAGAATTGAATCTTTTCACTAGTGTATCCTCCCAATTATATCCCCGCTGTCTACGTGTTCGTGAAATTTTTTTATTGTCTTTAATTATTTTTACAATTGGAATATCTAATGAAATTGAACTCATTTTATTTCGCATGTCATATTATGCAGGATTTGTATATAGTAAGGCAGGTAATTATGACATAACCAAATAAAATGTTGTATTATTGATTATAATTAATAAAAACCAAGAACGTATATTTGATTATTTTTTGATAGGTTATTCAATAATTAAAAATATAACATTAATTTATAAAAACAATTTAAAAAAATTATCAATAATTATGTAAAATCTCTCTTTTCATACATATTTTACAATGATTTATCAATCTCATTTTTAAGAAGATTTATCATGTTTGAACAAATTGCCAAAAATTTACAAATTTTAAAGCAAGAATTTTTCAAAATATATCAAGGAAATAGTCACATTCAGGAATTAATACCAATTTCAGCCTCAGAATCTTTTCCGATAAATGAAAATCATTTAAAATTATTGCATGATTTTGCTGCAAACAATCCAATCTATCATAATTCTTTTGAGCAAGAAATTGGAGGAATTTTTTGCAAAGTGTATGAAGGTGATATTAATGAATATTGGCTAAATAGCATCAAACACGGTTCTAGCTGTCAACCATTTTACCCCACTTGGATTATTTCAGCATATATTGCTGCAAGTATTGCAAAAAGTTTTGATTATAAAGAATTGGTAGATATTGGTTCAGGTGATGGTAGAATTGCATTTTGTGGAAAAATTTTAGAACTAGAAACAACTAGCATTGAAATTGATAATGTTCTTGTTGACTTGCAAAATTTAATTATATCTAAGACAAAAATTAATTTTAATCCAATTTGTGTTGATGCTGTCGAATTTGACTATACACTATTGAATTTAACCCGACCTGTATTTTTTATTGGAGGATTGCCTCAAATGGGTGGTGATATTTTGGCTACAGATATTATTGAAAAAATCACTGGAATTAAAATTAAAAAAAATACATGTATTGTTTTTGCAGGAACTGATTCAAAAAGACCTCTTTCTGGAAATCAATCCGACGGTGGATGGAGTTCTTTAATTGATAAACATGATCTCAAAGTAATTAGAACTGTGTCACTTCCAACCATATGGACTTTTGATCAAATAGTAGATACTCCATACATCTATACTGAATTTAATTAAATTAAAGAAATTTCAAAAAAATAATTATTTTCTCGTATTCCACATTTATCTATCTTTATTTTATTACCTTCAATTGGAATGCCACTAGTCATTTTACCTATAACTTTGATATGATTTTCAATTTCTATTAAACAAAAATATTCATTATTTTTCTTTGAAAATTCAATTATTTTACCTTCACAAGCCCCCTTTCTCCAAATTACTTGATTAAAACAATTATTGCAAAATTCAGATGGTGGCCATACTATTTTTTTACATTTGTCACATTCGGCTATGGTAAAATTTCCTTTATACAGTTCAGATTCAAAAGTCATCTTTCTAAAACCAAAACTGTGGAAGAAGTTGCAGCAGCTGACATGTTGTGTACTAGTCCAATCTTTGCATTTTCTACCTGTCTTTTTTCTGCATTTGATTGTAATTGCTGTGTAATTTCTATAGTTTGAGCTATTCCAGTTGCCCCAAGTGGGTGACCTGCACCAATTAATCCGCCGCGAGGATTAATTTTAAAATTATTTGTGGTGTGTAATTCTTTAATCATATCCATTCCTTTTCCTTTATCTGTAAATCCAATTGATTCTAAAGCCATTGGTTCACAAACAGCAAAAGCATCATGTACTTCTGCAACATTTACATCCATTACACTATGTTTTGACATTTTTAATGCAGATAATGCCGCATATTGTGTTGATTCCATAGAACTAAAAGCCATATTTTTTGTAAATCCTGCCGACATGGTTTTTTGTCCTATGCCTGTAATCCAGATTGGATTGTCTGTGAATTTTTTACAACTATCTTCTGATGCAAGTAAAATTGATGCTCCCCCGGTACACGGTCTTGAACAATCAAGTAATCTAAGATCGTCTGTTAATTTTTTTGAATTTATTATTTCTTTTAATGAATATACTTTTTTTGATAATGCATATGGATTATGTTGTGATTGTTTATGATTTTTTGCAGATACAAGTGCCAATTGTTCATCCGTAATTGAAAACTCTCTTTTGTATGCTTTTGTAAAAATACTAGCCCAAAAAATAGGATGTTTGAATTCGCCCCTCGAATTATCCCACTCTAAAATTTGCCCTGTGCTATCATATCTTTCAGCACCTGATACTAGAACCACATCTGCCAATCCTGATGCAATGTATGAATATGCAGAAACTATGGAATTTGTTCCAGAATTACACAAACTTTCAATAGAATGAGCAATTTTAGGCTCAATTCCAGACATTTCAGATAATATCGCAGATAGATATTTGGAGTTGTTGTTAGTTGATACCAACACTGCATCAATATCCTTACGGGATAGATTTGGAGTGTCATCAAATAATTTTTTTGTTGATTCTAGTAAAACGGATTCAATTTTTGAATCCTCCATTGAAAATTTTGTAATTCCATATGATGCAATTCCAACTTTGGACATATTATTTCTCAGAAAATGTCTCTGTAAATAATTTAAAAGAATCCATTACATCTCCAACTGGATTGAATTGCATTGTGGGTAAATCTATTCCTGTTTCACGAAACTTTTGCAATTGTGTGAGGCATTGCTCAGGAGTACCTGCAATTGTTAGTGATTTTAGCATACTATCTGGAATTAGTTGATGATTTGATTTAAATCCAGATATTTTGAATTCATCAAAAATATTTTTGGTTTCAGTTTGAAATCCATTTTTTGATAAAAATTCCCGATATACTTTTCCAACTGAAATATAAAATGCAAGTGTTTGTTTAGCACGTGTTATGGCAATTTCTGAATCATGAGAAACACAACTTATAATTTGACATGTAATGTCTATTTTTCTTTTGGATTGCATTTTTTGTATAGTTTTTTTCATTTCATTTAATGGTCTCAAGTAAAAAATTACTCCATCTGAAATCTCCCATGCTAAATCTACCATTTTTTGATTTACTGCAGCTAGATAAATTGGAATTTTCTCTCTTTGCGGCTTTATTAGTAGTGTGAAATTTTTTAATTGGAAACTTTTTCCTGAATAATTTACTTGCTTTCCAGATAATGTTAATCGGATAATCTCAATGTATTCTTTCATTCTTAAAACTGGATTTTCAAATTTGTATCCGTGAAAATCCTCCACTATTGGAGCACTACTTGTTCCAAGACCTAGTATCAATCTTCCATTTGATAGAGTATCTACTGTCGCAGCACCCATTGCAATTGCAGATGGACTTCGAGAATAGATGTTAATTATAGATGAGCCTATTTTTGGTTTTGATGCTTTTTGTGATACCATGCACAACATTGAAAAATTCTCCATTCCCCATGTTTCTGGAATCCAAATTGTATCTGTGTTAGTATGAGATAATATTTCTGAGCACTCTAAAACTTGATTTATTGTAAGAAGTGAGCCTAAACTATATGCTACTCGCATAGACTAGCTGTAACTCTTGGATATTCTAGTGTTTCCGAAATTGAATTTATGACTAATTTAATTTATGACTAATTTAATTTAGGATAATTTTTGTTTAATTCAAAATTTATAATTGTAATTAAAAAATCATTTTTCATCTACAATAACGTCTAAAAATTCTTTTTTAGCAATTAGGCACAAAAATCATCTAAATAGTACCAAAATTAGTGAAATCTTTTAGCATTATGTTAATTTTCATTGATGTTGAATATTATCTCAACAATTCTTTAATTCAAATTATATGGATCTACAAAGCAATACTGAAATTTCAAGTGCAAAAAGTACTTTTTGGGTAAATGCCACAAAATACACCTCTTCTACAAACCATGATGAATCATTTGTAAATGAAATTGCATACATGATGGTAACTCTGCACAGAACCGGTGCATAGATTAAATTTTTTATTTATTATTTAATTTGAGTGTACATTCTTCAATATCTTTAAACGAATCAATTGAATGCCACAGTACATTTTTGAATTTAATTGTAGTTAGTTTTCCTTTTTTTGCATATTCTTGGAAAACCGTTTTTTCTATATCTCCTTTTTTAGGTAAATCTTTTAATGTATTTTTTTCCAAATGATAAATTCCCGCATTCATCCAAACATTTGAAACATCTTTTTTTTCATTAAATTTAGTTATGTTTTCTTCATTTGTATCTATAATTCCAAATTTTGTTCTTAATTCAATTGATGCAATACAATTTTGTTTTTTTGCTAATTGATTTAGATTGATATCTGTTATCACATCTCCATTTATAACAAAAAATGATTTATCTTTAATTAGCAATCCCGCGTGTTTTATAGCCCCTCCAGTACCTAATGGTGTTTTTTCAATTGAAAATCTGATTTTAACCCCAAAATTTTTTTTATTAGCTAGAAAATTCTCGATCATCTCTGTTTTATAACCTGAACAAATAATAATTTCATTTATTTTGAATTTTTTTAAATATTTTATTTGCCATTCGATAATTGGAATATTTTTTAAAGGAACTAGTGATTTTGGAACATAGTCTGTAACAGGGTGTAAACGCTTACCTCTACCGCCTGCCAAAATTATTGCTTTCATTAAACTATCAGTGATAATCTCACATTATAACTTTAATTAGATTTTATGATATCTTGATTTAACATTAAACAATTAAAGTATTTTATGCGCTTTGATCACGTTTCTTTTTACAAATTCCACAAAAAAGGTATCCATCTTTATGTCTAATCCAATAATGACTGGTATGCTTTTTTGATTCATCCATTCCTTTTAGATAATTTAAAACGTTTAGAGTATTTTTATCATTCCCAATTCTATTTTTTACAATTTAACTACAAAATTATTTAAAAAATATCTAGTGTTGATACTCCAAAATAATATCCAATACTAGTAAGGGCTATGCTCCATGTACAAGAGCCAATTACTGTATAAATAATAAATTTTATTGGATTCATATTGAAAATTCCTGCCGGAATAGATATAATTTCTCTAACTCCTGGAATTACTCTGCCAATAACTACTGATTTATCCCCATACTTTTCAAACCAATGATCTGCTTTTTGCAATGTACTTTCTTTAATTTTAGCATATTTTAGATATTTTATCAATCCCAATCTACCTAGTTTTTTAGATATAATGTAAATGATACATGCCCCTAAAGTAGAGCCACAACCTCCAACTATTCCGACACTTATAATATGAAATACATTCATTTGATTTTTTAATATAACATATCCTGCCAATGGAAATACAATTTCACTTGGAATTGGTGGAAATACAGTTTCAATTAAAGCTGTTAGAAATATGCCTGGATACAAATTTTCAGAAATTAATGATACTATCCATTGAATTAATGCGTCAATTTCACTCAAATTATTTTTCTTCCGTCATATAGTAATGCAATTCTGTATAACATTCTGTACAATATTCTTGATCATTTGTGTGATCACAGTCATACACTTTTGATACATCATTATTGCATTTTGCACAAATTGGCATTTCTAAGATACACTGGATTTTGATTTTCTTATTTTTATAATTCCTAAAATTATAATTATTACTCCAATAAAAGTAATGCTTCCTCCTTCACCTATCACTCTAGAGAAATTTTGTGTTTGATTTGCACTAGTTATGGACATAATTCCTCCAACAAGAATCAAAATTCCTGTAATGATTAGCATTATTCCCAATACTTTGTATGGTGGTTTTTTAGATATGAAAAACGCAATTATAGATAAAATAATTGGCGGAAATCCAAATGCAATTCCACGGGTCATGGCATTAAATGGTAAAAACCCATCTTCAACACCGCTACCTACAATCACATCTAGACCATATATGACAAGCAATATTATTGAAATTCCTAGAATTACATGGCCAAGTGTGATTGACATGCTTGAAATTCCTTGTTGATATTTAATAAACCTATTATGATAATTTTGTTTTTTATAGAGGATTTACAGATACTTTGTCTTTGAGAATAGATACTTTTTTTAATAATTCTTCTATAGTTTCGTCTTTTTTACCTATCAGATTAAAATGTCCTAATTTTCTTAATGGCTTTGAAATCTTTTTACCATACATTTTTAGAAAAACATTTTCCTCAATTAATTTTATTTCTTTATATTCGCCCTCGAAATTTTTTGAGCCCAAAATATTGTACATGATGGTTGGATGTAAAAGGTCTGTATTTCCTAATTCTAAACCTAAAATTGCTCGTAAATGTTGTTCAAATTGAGATACTGGGCTTGATTGCAATGTATGGTGACCTGAATTGTGCACTCTTGGCGCAATTTCATTTATTACAATTTCATCATTTTCAGTAACAAACATTTCGATTCCAAAAATACCTGCCCCCTTTAGAACATCCATTGTAGTTTTTGCTATTTCTTCGGCTTTTTTTGCTATTATTTTAGATATTCTTGCAGGGGCTATTGTTTGACGAAGAATATTATCCTCATGAATATTTTCAACTAGTGGAAATATTTTAATTTCACCTTTGGTATTTCTTGCAGCAATAATTGATACCTCCATTTTGAATTGAATGAATTTTTCAAGCATTAATTTTTTTCCATTAAAATAATCAAATGCTTTTTGAATTTGTTTTACTGAATCTATTTTGTAATTGCCTCTTCCATCATATGCATCACGTCTTGCTTTTAGTAATGCCGGATACCCAAATTTCTTTAGTCCCAATTCTAAATCTGTTATAGAATCTATTTTGATAAATTCTGGAACATGTATATTATTTTTTAACAAAAATGTTTTTTGTAAAAATTTATCTTGAATAATTTCCAATGTCTCGGGGGATGGATTTACTTCTGCATCTTTTTCAACTAGTTTTAATATTTGACTATCTCCAGATTCAATTTCATATGTGATTATATCTGATCTTTTTGCAAGTTCTATGATTGCCTTTTTATCTTTAAAATCTGCAATTATTTGCTCAGCACCAGCTAATGATGCGGGACAATTTTGAATTGGATCTAAAACTATGATTTTTGAAATATGCTCTGGCATTTTCTTTGCAGCCTCCACAATCATCATCCCAAGTTGACCTCCTCCTATGATTCCAAGTATTTTACTCATAGTATTTTTTACAATTCACGATTAAAAAAATCTAATGTAAATTATTTTGAATCAATGTCGTATTTTAGCCATTATAGATAATAACATGATTCATTTTTCTATTCTTATGAGATACTCAAACATGCCTCTGATTGGAATTATTATGGGTTCAAGTTCAGATAGCAGAATTATGAAAGATGCCGCAGAGATATTGGATAAATTCAAAATTAAGCATGAAGATCAAATAATATCTGCACATAGAACGCCTACACGATTGGAGGAATATGCAAAACATGCAGAAAAAATGGGATTTAAAATAATAATTGCAGGGGCTGGTGGTGCTGCACATTTACCAGGAATGATTGCATCGCATACAATAATTCCAGTCATAGGGGTACCAATTATGGTGTATAACGATAAACAATTAAAAAAATCAGATAATTCCAAATTTTCGTCTTTTGGTGGACTAGACTCACTTCTTTCCATTTCAGAAATGCCCTCAGGTTCATCAGTTGTAGCAGTTGGAATAAACAAGGCAGGTAATGCCGGAATGTATGCGATAAAAATTTTATCAAATGAATTTCCTGAATTAAAAAAGAAGTTAAAACTATACAAATCTGATCAACATCAAACAATAGTTAAAGAATCTGAAAATCTAAAAAAATATGGTCTACGTAAATTTGTGGAAAAAAAATTCAAATAAATTTATGTCATTAATGTAAAATTAACATTTTTCTTTTTTAATTCATCAATTAATTTATCGGATTGCTCAATTCCTTGTATTTCTAAACTTAATGTGACACTTGCAGAGCCTGCATTAATGTTTGAACTTAATCTATCATGTACTACTTCAACAATGTTTGCATTAGCTGTACTAATTATGTCAACTATTTCTTTAAATGCCCCTGGTCTATCTGGCAATAAAATAGATAATTTTAGTAAACGCCCCATCGTTGCCAATCCTTTGTCTACTATTTGTCCCAAAAGATACATGTCCACATTACCACCTGACAGTATCACTACAACTTTTTTTCCAGGTGAAGGTTTTACTGAAATTAAATGAGCCAGACCCACAACCCCTCCAGGCTCTACCACAAATTTCATTCTTTCCATTAGCAAAAACATTGCCTTTGTAATTTCTGAGTCATCAACTAGAACTATATCATCAATTAGATCTTTAATTACTGAAAAAGTAAAATCGCCTGGAGTTTTTACAGATAATCCATCGGCAATTGTTCTTCCTCCACCACATGATGTGATTTTACCATTTTTAAAAGATTCATACATTGAGGGAAACGATTTTGATTGAATTCCAATTACTTTGATATTTGGATTTTTTTCCTTTATTGCAATTAAAACTCCTGCAGCTAATCCGCCACCCCCTATTGGAACATACACCTCATCTACATCAGGCAAATCCTCTAAAATTTCTAATCCAATTACACCCTGACCTACTATTATTTGTGGATCATCAAATGCCTGTATTATTGTTGCACCCGTTTCATGTGCAATTTGTTTTACTTTTACAAATGCTTCATCATAGTTTATTCCTTCTAAAATTACATTTACACCGTAACCTCTGGTAGCCAGTATTTTTGATGGTGATGCGGTAATGGGCATAACTATTGTACATGGTATTTGTTCTAATGCTGCGGCAAATGCAACTCCTTGTGCATGATTACCTGCAGAAGCTGCAACAACACCGTGTTTTTTTTCCGCACTTGATAATAATTTTATTTTATTATATGCGCCACGAATTTTAAATGATCCAGTTTTTTGTAAAAACTCTGTTTTTAGATAAACTTGCGAACCTGTAAGATCACTAAAAGTACGAGAATATACTAGAGATGTTTTTTGTATAACATTTCCTCGCATAGAGTCTGCAATTTTTATTTGTTCGTACAATGGATTCATTGGAATTTCTGCTAGAAAAAACAGATATTTGACTTCTTCCATTTCATAAATTTATTTTAAATCAGAATTCGTGCCCAATTAATGATCAAATTGCATATAGTTCAAAATATGTTGTAAAATCCTTGTATGATATTTTATAACTAGATAGAATATTGAAATTACATTTTTAGTAATTCAGAAAACTCATCTAATCTTTTAACAATATTTTCTTTAACTGATTCGGATATTTTTCTAGGATCAAAAAGCCCCTCTTTTGTTTTATTTCGTATAAATTCTATATCAAATGTGCATAAACATCCTTCTTCCCCTGTAATCAATCTATTATCATCAATTAGTACAGAACTTGTTTGATATGTTTCCATTAAGAGATTGTCTAACTGTTTAATCAATAGAGTTTTTTTATTTGATAAATCTTGAAAATCAACTTCTATATCTTGTTCAATCTCCTTGTATATTTTTTCTCTAAATTCATCGTTCTCATAAAATATCTCAAATAATTTCTGGTGATCAAAGTCATTGTATCCTTTATCTTTTAACTTATTTAATACAAACTGATCACTGTTATCAGACATTTGTTTTTCCTTATTTTTTGTTAAATCAATTATATCCGATAATTCTTTTTGTAATTGGATTACCTGTTGTTCTGGTTTGTAATATAATAAAACATGATATTGTAATGACAAGTGTCCTGAAATAAGATAATTCCCTTCTCTAATTTCAAATTTAGTAAAAATTCTTCTAAGATCATCGTTATTTGAAATTGAAACTTCTTGAATTGACCACTCTTTTAAATTTTTTATTATTTTTTGATAAAATGTATTTATGAGTTCTGGATCAAAAGTTTTTTGTTCAGTTATTGTTGCATCACCAAGCATAACTTTAATGCTTATTGATTTGTTCAACTCTACAATGTTTGCAAGAAATGATTGCTGAATAATTTCATTTTTTTTGTTTAAAATTTGAATAAAATCATTTGAAGATCTTGAACCTAATCGCACAAGAAATAACCAATTTTAACCGTCCTTAAACCTTAAGATCTTTAATCTTTTAAATAGAAAAATTATATAATGGTGATAATGTCTAGAGGTAAAATTTTCTGTGAACACTGTAATTCGGTAGTTTTAGAGTATTATCATGAAGGTTATAAAGGGAAAAGAGGCAAATGCACAGTATGCAATGCAGATTTTCCATTAGAATGAGTTGATACAATGTCCGAAAACGATGAATCTAAAAAACTTCAAATTGAAAATAATGAACATGCTAAATCTAATTTAACACCAAATGTAGTAGATGTTTTACTTGGTCATAAGGAAGAATACACTGTAGATTCAAATACCATGATTCTTGAAACACAAAAAAGAGTTTGGAGTGCACTAAAGCAAGGCTACGAATATAGTGGAATTATGGACGAGTCAGATAAATTTTTACGCAAAAATGTTTTTCAAAAATTTAATTTAATTGTACTTTATGTGGATTTAGTAGGTTCAACCACAATGACCTTGGAATTACCTGAAGACAAATTGGCAATTATAATTAGTTCTTTTGCCCAAGAAATGGCATCAGTGATTACTCTGTATAATGGATACGTTTTAAAATTTGTAGGTGACGCTGTTATTGGATATTTTATTGCAAACGATAATTCACTTTTGGTTGCAGATAAGGCAGTTAGTTGTGCAAAATCAATGCTCAAAGTAATTCAGACTGGAATTAATCCAATTTTAAATCAATATGATTATCCTGATTTATTGGTAAAAATTGGACTTGATTTTGGACAAAGTATAGTTATGAGATATGGCTCAAATCCACAAATTTCACATGTGGATTTAATGGGTCCTGCAATGAACATTGCATCAAAGATACAGTCATTTGCAAAACCTAATCAAATTTTAATTGGATATGACGTATATTCAAGATTACACCCTACATCTCAAAACACATTCAAGGAAATTGTTTGGAGAAATAATGAATGGAAATACCGTTCAAGAGTAACTGGTGAATTGTACAAAATTTACGAATATCGTGATTAAACTGTAAATTTGCCTGGACATTCAACATGTTCGTAATGGTGTTCAGATAATCTATCTTGAACTACATAAATTATAATTTTATGCAGATCAATGGATTTTATGCTTTTACTACATTTGATACATGTTTTCAATAATTCGCTCATGCCTATTTGCGATCAAATATTGAAATCTATAAAGATCAGCGATCAACGTAATTTGAGCTAAAATGACGCCAAATCCAATTTATTGGATATTAATGCCTAAAGACAAGGCAAAAATATGGCAAAAATTACGTATTCATATGGATGAAACATCAATTAATCGTCTAAGGGACATGTATGGTCTAAATCCCAATATTCCTCAATTGGCTTTGCAATTTCCAAGATTACCTCCAAGTTTATCAAATCCATCATTCAAAATTTTTGAAAATCCTATGAAGGAAAAATTTGAACAAGATAATGCTGCAATTAATCCAAAATTACAAGGATTTCAACAATCTTATCAAAGTTATGCATCAGGATTGCTAACTATGAATTCAAATGGAATCATCCCTCCAGGTCACCCATTATTTACAAGACAAAATTCAATTAATGTTTTAAAGACAGAAAATGACAAATTAATTAAAGAAAATATGGAATTAAAGAAAAAATTAGATGAGAAAAAAGAATCTAATTCTATGATGAGATAGTTTTAAAAAAATACTTTTAGAAAAAAATAAACTAGTATCTATAGCCGAATCCTTATTAATTTCAAATTTAAATTACATTATGGCAAAGACTCCTGCAGAGTTATGGAAAGAAAAAATAACTGGATATAGAAAAAAATGTCAAACTATATTGAATTTATCGGATACCATTAGATATGTGGGTGTAATTAATTCCTACGGAAGAACATTAACTGGAATTATTAGACCAAATGTAAAACCAATGTTAAAATCGGATCAAGTTAAAAATGAATTTTTCATAATTTCTACATTAATGACATTGAGAAAAGATACTGTAAGTACAATTGGTAAATTAGATCATGTGATAATACAACACCAAAAAATATTAATTATAATTTTCCAAAAAGATCTAGTTACATACTACATTTCAATAGATAAGGCAGAAAAAAATACTAGTAAAATAATTGAATCTATCAAAAAAACAATCTAAACTGGAGTAAATCCATAATAGCCACTTGTTTGTTCTGCTTTATCATCAAAAATAGGTTCAAACAAAGAAATCAAATAATCATCAGGATCTAAAATTATTGCATTTTTACCGGCATCCCTATCTACAATATCGCGATAAATTTTTACTCCCTTTGATTTTAATTCTTCAACTGCAGATTTTAGATCTCCTACCAAAAATCCTATACTGATACCATTTTCAATGGAACTACCAATGTGCTGTGCAGTAAGTGATGCTGGATGTAAACTAAGTAATGCGCCCGAAGTTCCCAAATCTACCCAAGATCGTCTTTGTCTTTTTATTGGTAATCCAATAAGTTCATTGTAAAATTTTATGGATCTATCAAGGTCTTTGACTGCTAAAATTACATTTCCAACTTTTTTTATATTCACAGCTAGTATACCTCAAAGTACGATAAATTCTTTATTATAATACTTCCACCATTGTTTCGGTTCTCTCAACACCTGCAATTTTTTGAATTTGTGTTGTAACATCTTTAATTTTACCTAAATCTTCTACTTCGATTATAGCTACAGCATCAAATTGACCACTAGTAGGAAATGAATCGTAAACAAAAGTTATCTTGCGCAGTCTTGCAGCAATTAATTTTTTTGGTGATTTCACTAATACAATTGCCCTTACCATCCCATATTTACCTCCACTTCAATTAATGTTTCAGTTGTCACAATTTCTTTAATTTTTTTGAAATCAATTACAGTATTATTTATCTCATCAATATTTCCATGTAATACAGCAGTAACATCTGCACGTCCAGCAACAATCATGATATCTTTAACTATTTTTCGTTTTTTCTTAAGAATTGTAACTACAATGTCTACTTTGCCCGGTTTGACTGTAATTAGACAAAGAGCCTTCATGTTTTGTAAATAGCAAACAAATGAATAAGGATTGCTTTAGTCGTATGCGTCTTGAGATCTAGATTCTTCAAGATATGCCCTTCTTTCTTCATTTACTTTTTCTTGATCAATTTCTATATTATCATCAACTATCACAATACCCATATCGTCACTTTGTTCTATTTTTGATTTTTTAGCCTTTGATTTAGTAGGTTTTATCTTTAAAATTACCTGTTTATCCTTTGTTTTTGCAACTTTAATCTTTGCTGTAACTTTTTTTGTTTTTTTGATAATTTTCTTTACACTTTTTTTTTTAGCCATTAATATCGAAAATCTAGGGATTACCTTGTTTTTAAATATTATGCAAAATGATTCTAGGGCATTATTGTTAGAAATATTTTAAGATTCATGTCTAATCTGGTTCAAATGTTGCTAGCAAGGATTTCTTAAATACAATAGATAATTTTGATAAAGATCGACTCTAATATTGTAAATTAATAAAATTTATTTGTGTAGTTTATCAAATATGCAAAAATAGGACATTGTTTCAAAAATAAATATGTTGAAAAATAATTCAATTTTTCTTTTTTAAAAATAACCATCTAAATTTTAAAATTTAATCTAATTTTAAAAGAGATTAGATAGATCTAGTAAAATCAGAGTTACTTGTGGTTCAAATAATCTAATAATAAAAATGCCAGCGGGGGGATTTGAACGCCCGACGGCCCGGTCTTCAGCCGAGTGCTCTTCCAGGCTGAGCTACGCTGGCACAAAGAATTTTCTTTAGATTGAGGAATTAAAAGTTGTCTCTAGTATGGTAAAATAGGAAAAACACTGTAAATATCAAAAATTTCATTCAGGGGGCAATCAAACTCACGGAAACCTTTGTAGATAAATCTCAATTTTAAGGAATATACTCAAGATATGTCTAATTTCAAGTCTTTATTACAATTTAATTTTTTATGTGTATTTTTTAAATAATATGCCTAAAATAATTTAAAAAAGTACTATGTCCTATACTTTCCAAATGATGTCTTTTTGCCCACTTCTTTTGTTTAGCACACGCCCTAAAACAAAAAAAAGATCAGATAGTCGATTGACATATTTGATACAATTTTGATTTATTTTTTCTTGTTGGCTCAGTATTACGATGCATGTCTCAGCTCTACGAATTATTGTTCTAACATGATGAATTTGAGCCGCGATAATATTTCCACCAGGTAAGATAAAATTAGTTAAAGGCGATAATTCTTTTTCATAGTTGTCAATATTTTTTTCTAAATTTAAAATCATTTCATCTGAAACCCTATTTTTTTCATCATGCAAATCTATGTTTGAAAGATCAGCTCCAACTATAAACAATTCATTTTGAATTAAATTACACAGTATTGCCACATCTTTGTCCAATTCATAAGAGAGTGCAATTCCCAATGTGGCATTTGCTTCATCAATTGTACCATAAGCAATTATTCTTGGATTATCTTTTGAGACTCTATTATTGCCTTGTAATCCAGTAGTTCCATCATCACCAGTTTTTGTATAAATTTTCAATACTTTTTATTAAATATCTAAACTATTATGTTGTTCGATTTATTTAATAGTATTAGATACAAACTTTGATCATGTCTAAAAATATTTTTTCTCATTTCTTTAATGTATTTACTAGTAATTCTAAACCAAACAAAAAAACCCAAACTTTATCTAGAATTCATATAATATGAGATATGCCCAACTAACTTGATTCTTAATTTTCTTCGTACATCTGCAAATCTGAAAAAAATTAAACGCCAAGGCTGGATTGATAAATTATCTTTAAAAAATCCTGAATCAGTGGCAGATCACACATTTTCAATGGCTATAATGGGCATGATTTTTTCAGATTTGGAAAATTTCAATACTGAAAAAATATTAAAAATGATTCTACTGCATGACTTGGCAGAATCCATAACAGGGGATATAGTTCCTGAAAAAATTTCAAAGGAGGAAAAAAACATACTTGAAAATCAAACAATTAAAAAAATTCTTTCTCAATTACCCCCATCTTTGGAAAAACAATATGGTTCTCTATGGGATGAATATCAAGCAAATGAATCTAAAGAAGCAAGAATCGTGCATCAAGTAGACAAATTGGAAATGGTATTGCAAGCAAAAATTTACTCTGATGATGGTCATTCTTATGAAAATCTTTGTGTTTTTTTTGATTCTGCAAAAAAAGAAATTATAGATCCAAAATTATCTGATTTATTTAGACAGATATTGGAGAAATAATGCATGTCTGAGAAAAATAAAGATGAGTTAATTGAAGCACAAAAACAAGTGATTGGAATACTCTTTGAGGTAATTAAAAGACTCCAAACAAATAATGATTTAGATGATGAATATTTTAAAATAATGGAATTAAAGAATCAAACAAAAAAAGAAAGACTGGATAAAATATTACTAGAAAAAGAAGAAAATGCAAAAATTGTTGGAAGGCTTTTAGAGCAATTGCAAATTTAATTTTATATCTTTAATCATCCGGCATAATTTTTAGTCTTGATGTTTGTTCATATTTATCTTGAATATAGTGTGATAAATTTATCACTCTAACACGTGAAATCTTGTTTGTCCAGCTACCCTCATTTTCTAGCCATGATTCAATTTCATCAACATCATATCTTTCACCCTTTTTGAGAATTTCTCTA
The DNA here is from genome assembly GCA_002737445.1 of Nitrosarchaeum sp. Taxonomy (GTDB): domain Archaea; phylum Thermoproteota; class Nitrososphaeria; order Nitrososphaerales; family Nitrosopumilaceae; genus Nitrosarchaeum. The sequence goes on from NSIR01000003.1 coordinate 72,401, forward strand.
AAAATTAATTTAATTTCACTTATTTCTTGCTCATTTAGATTACTTTTATCTTCAATTAGGGTTGTAATTTCATTTAATTTTATAATCACATTATTTGTTAATGGCATGATTTAACGCATTTTGAAAGATATAACTGTCTTTTGAGTTACTGTTTTTATAACAATCATAAATACATTGAATCGTGCAATATTTTCAGGCATTAAAAGCAGGACAAAAAAGAGTTGCAATTGCAAGAGAATACCTTAACACATTGACTAATGGAAAAGCAATGCCTGCACTTGCATTAAGGGACAATAAATCAAACATTTGGGAACCTGTAGGAGAAGAAAATCTATATGCATTTGTGGACGAGTCTGCAGGATTTGTTTTGACTGATAATAGTGGATACATACTAGCATTAGTTGATAAAAACGGTATTTCTAAAACAATTGTTCAAGGAGTTACAAAGGAGCAAAAAAAATCACTTGAAGTATCATTTCAAAAAGACAGTATTTTAGAATACAAAGGCAAAGTAATACTGCCAGTCTAGAAAAAGTGATAAATTTTTACCAAAAATAGTCAAAAAAATTAGCGTAAAGCTTTTCTTATCATTATATTTAGAATAACAAATGGCAAAGTTTTCACAAGAAATTGAAGTTAGTGGACATCTTATAGATTCATCAATTCTTACAAAAATATTTGATAAAATTATGGATCTTCACGGAGAATTTCAAGTTGAAGAAATCAATATTGGAAAACAAAAGAAAGATGCATCATATGCAAGATTATCAGTTACAGGTAAAAATCAAAAACATTTGGATGAAATTTTAGAAACAATTTATCGTGAAGGCGCAGTTTCAAAAACACAAAAAAGAATTTCACTTAAAAAATCACCTAAAGATATGGTAATGCCTATCAATTTTTACAGTACAACAAATAATCATACTCAAATTTTTTATAATGAAAAATGGATTCCAGTAGAAAATATGATGATGGACAAGTGTATTGTGGTAAAGAATGGTAAAGCCTCATGTGTGCCAGTAAGAGATGTACGGAAAGGAGATGAGATAATAGTTGGTGAAGGAGGTATCAAAATCACTCCACCTGAACGTCCAAGAGAAGGAGTCAATGTCTTTGAATTTATGGGTAGTTCAACTTCTAGTGAACGACCAACTCAACATATTGCAAAAAAAGTGGCAGAAGATATTTACAAAACAAAAAAAGCCGGTGGAAGAATCATCATTGTTGGGGGTCCAGCAATTATTCACACTGGTGCATCAGATGCTGTTGCTGAATTAATAAAATTGGGATTTATTGATGGTCTTTTAGCTGGAAATGCATTAGCAGTTCATGATATCGAATATGCAACAATGGGAACTTCACTTGGAATGAATGTTCATGATGCAAGTTTAGCTTATAGAGGTCATAGAAATCACATGGATGCAATAAATGCAGTATTTACTGCAGGCTCTATTCCAAACATGGTCAAAACAAAAAAATTAACTCGTGGTATTTTATACCAATGCATAAAAAATAAAATTCCATATGTATTGGCAGGTTCCATTCGCGATGATGGTCCATTACCAGATGTGATTACAGATGTAACTGTAGCACAAAGAGAATACAAAAAAATTCTTAAAAATGCAAATATGGTAATTATGATTTCTACAATGTTACACTCTATTGCAACTGGAAATATGTTACCTGCAAATGTCAAAGTTATCGTAATTGATATCAATCAACCAACTGTCACAAAATTAATGGATAGAGGAACATGGCAAGCGTTGGGAATAGTTACTGATGTGGGTGCATTTTTACCTCTAGTCGCGCAAGAAATTAAAAAATATAAATAAAAATTTCTTTAAAAATAATTTTTATCAAGAAATATCTATTCCAAGTCTTCTTGCACACGCAATTGCAGATTTACCATCATCCTCAGTAATTCCAACTTTTGCAAATTTTGCTGTCCATTCAGAGCCAGTCCTCATTGTATTTTCTTTGTAATATTCTCGTAAAATTACGCCAATCTGACTATCCAATCTGTGTCTAGTTGCCTCATTCATACCTGCTTGGAGTATAGTGGAATCAGAATTTGCAAGTATTTTGATAAATTCTATATCTTCCAAAGAAAGTTCAGCCATAAAACTAGTTAATTTTCTTTTTTAATAAATCCAAAGTGTATGTAGGATCTGCCTTACCTTTTGTTTTTTGCATGACTTTTCCGACAAGATAGTTTATAGTTTGAGGATTTGTTTTTGCTTGTTCTACAGCTTGTGTCTCTTCAGAAATTACAGATTCAATAATTTTTAATAATTCTGATTCTGAAAATACATTATCTAAATCAAGATCAGATATCACAGTAGATACCGCCTTTCCTGTTTTTAAAATTTCATACAATACATTTTTAGCTGAATTTCTAGTAATTTTTCCGGATTGGATTGAATCAGCTATTTCTTTAAGATGTAATGCAGTTAATTTTGATGATTCTCTTTTCTCTCTTGTATCTACCAATCCCATTAAATCGGTTGTAATAATATTTGCAACCTCTTTAGCATTTTCTGTAGTGTGTGATTTTTCAAATAAATCAGAATAAAATTTATCAGAAGAAAGAACGTCCGCAACTTGTGCGGGAATATTATATTTTGAAACATATCTTTCTTTTTTTGAACTAATTGTTTCAGGCATTTCTGATTTTAATTTATCTTTAATTTGATTTCCTATTCTGACCCATGGAATATCACTTTCTAGAAAATATCTATAATCCAAATCTTCTTCTTTGGATCTTGAAGAAACTGTAATCTTTCGTTTATCATCCCAATGACGTGTTTCTTGAATAATTGGAATGTTTCTTGCATGCAAGCTTTGTTGACGTGTAATTTCAAAATGAACTGCTTTTTCTAAATCATGAAATGAGCCAATATTTTTTATTTCAACTTTATTTCCATCTTCAATTGATACGTTTGCATCAGCCCTCATTGCACCTTCCAAACTAGGGTCAGATACTCCAAGATTTGCCAACAAATCAGATAATATGTTCAAAAATTCCCTCACTTCTTTTGGATTTTCAAAATCAGGCTCTGTAACAATTTCCACTAGTGGCGTGCCTGCTCGGTTATAATCAACCAAAGTTATTTGATTTTTTTCAGAACTACCCTCATAAATTATTCTGCCTGGATCTTCTTCTAATTGTATTCTAGTAATTCGTATTTTTTTATCTCCAACCATTAGAATTCCAGGTCCTCCAACACTTGTTTCACCATAGATGTTTAATTGTGTGATTTGAAAATTTTTCGGTAAATCTGGATAGAAATAATTTTTTCTAAAAAACGTAATTTTTTCAGGAGTACTACAGTTTAGTGCCATTGCAATCATTGTAGCTTTTTCAACAGCTTTTTGATTTAATTGAGGAAGACTACCTGGCAATCCCATACAAATTGGACAAATATTTTCATTTGGTTGAAATTCTCTATAATTTGCCTTACATGAACAAAATAATTTACTTTGTAATTCAGTCAATTGACTGTGTATTTCCAATCCAATTTTTGTCAAATTGGAACCTCAGGTAACTTTACAGTTTTTTCAAGTGCACGTGCTGCTTGTAGTAATAATTTATCGTTCATAGAATTTGCAATCAGTTGTATTCCAATTGGTAATCCATTAGATATTGCATATGGAATTGATATTGCAGGTTTTCCAGTCAGATTTGCAGTTACAGTGTTTATGTCAATTAAAAATAAAGAAGCAGGATCATTTATTTTCTCACCAATTTTAAATGGCAGAATTGGAACTGTAGGTGAAATCAAAAGATCAAATTTCTTAAATGCCTCATCGATTTGTCTTGTAAGTTTACTTTTTACTTTGAGTGCTTTAAGAAAATATTTTCCTGCATATCCTGATGATGGAACAAATCCGCCAAGAATCATTCTACGTGTAACCTCTGGACCTAGTTTTTTTCTTGCTTTTTCAATGTAAGCATTAAATGCATACCCTTCAACTGAAAAATCATATCCATATCTCAAATTATCATACCTTGCAAGATTACTGCCAGCTTCAGTTGTAGTTATTGCATAATATGCTGCAACTGAATATTTTACCATATCAAGGGATACTTCTTCACATATTGCACCTAATTCCTCTAATTTTGATATTGCATTTTTTGTAGCTGAAAGCACTGTAGGGTTGATTCCCTCTCCAATCATTTCTTTAATTATGCCAATTTTTTTACCTTCTATGCCTGAATCTATATCTTTTAGATAATCTGCATTATTGTTATTTATCGTGGTATTGTCATTTGAATCCAATCCTGCAATCAGATTTAACATGAATGCCGCATCCTCTACAGTTCGAGTTAATGGTCCAATTTGCTCAATACTGTTTGCATATGAAATTAAACCGTATCTGCTAATCAAACCATAAGTTGGTTTGTATCCAACTGTTGAACAAAAACTGGCAGGATTTCTTACAGAACCACCAGTATCAGAACCCAGTGATGCAACACATTCAAAAGCACTTACCGAAACTGCACTACCTCCAGAAGAACCACCTGGAACATAATCAGTATTCCACGGATTTTTACTTGGACCATATGCACTAAATTCTGTAGACAACCCCATTGCAAATTCATCTAGATTTACTTTGCCTACAAAAATTGCATCTTGTTGTTTTAATTTTGTAATTACTGTCGCATCATATGGCGCAATGTAATTTTCCAACATTTTTGAGGCACATGTAGTTTTAGTATCTTTAATGCAAATGTTATCTTTGATTGAGATAGGCATACCAAAACACTGTCCAATTTTATCGCCGGATTTAATTTTTTTATCAATGTCTCTTGCTTGATTTACTGCATTGTCATTTAATGATAGAAATGCATGTAGATTTCCATCTACTTTTTCTATGTGCTCCATAGTTTTACCAATGAAATCTTCAACTGATATGTTTCCAGTTTTTACTTCTCTAGTAAATTGAAGAGCGGAAATTTTTAAATTCATCAAACCATCTTTGGAGCTCGAACGTAGGTTCCTTTATAGTGATTCAATTTCTCAATTAGTTTTTCACCAAATGGAATGTGTTTATCTTCTCTCAAGTTAGATAATTCTATTTCTCTTGCAGATATTTCCTCAGATTCAACACCTGCTGAATCCAAAATATCAAAATACCCAATCATTTTATCTACGCCTTCATAAATTGTAGGATCATCAATTTCAATTCGCATTAATTTTGCAACATGTTCAATTTCTTCTCTAGATACCATTTTTCAATTACCCATTGGTGTTAATCTATCATCATACCATAATTTACTATCAGTTTCCAATACATATGGTATATTTTGTGCGTGAAAATCATCATAAAATTGCATCATTTTTATCATAATTTAGAAATTGAATTTCTGAGTTATAACGCTAATGATTACACAAGAATGATTGTTATTCCTTCAATTTGAATATCTGATTTACCACGTTTTCCATACACACCCATTCCAGTCCACATAGTAGAACCAGAAATCTTTGCCAATATTCATCATGTGTTTGAAAACTTGTCTGGTAGATTGTAGATTCTTTTTCTTTGTGATTACACCATCATATTTTTCAACCAATTCAACTAACCTGTACTGTTTGCCTTTTTCTAATTCTGAGAGAACTGTAAACACTTATTTTCTGATAGGTATTTTGTAATCTTTTTTTGGATCAAACTTTTCAATAATCTCTATGGTCTTGCCTTGTCGTTTTAGTAGTTCGAATCTCTCCAATCTATTCCTAAAAATGTACCAGAGTTAAAATAACTACCTAAAACTAGGGTGTCAATCTGTCAACATCTCTTGGGTAAAATGTCGCATCTCGTATATTTTCTAAACCTGTAAGTGCCATCATTAGTCGCTCTAAACCAATACCGCAGCCTGCATGTGGAGGTACACCGTAATCAAATGCACCTAAATGATACTCAAATGCGTCTGTTTTCATTCCTTTATTTTTCATACGTTCTTCAAGATCATGTCTTTTTTCAATTCTTGTGCTGCCTGAAGATAATTCTAAATCTCCAAACATTAAATCAAATGATTCGGAAATTTTTGGATTGGTCTTACTATCTTTTACATAAAATGGTTTTGGACCCATTGGCCAATCTTTGATAAAGTAAAAACCTTCTACTCCGATTTTCTTAAGATTTGACGGATAAAGATCATCGCCCCATTCAGTTTTCGCTCCAGCTTTTTGCATTTTTTCTACTAAATCATCATAAGAATACCGGGGTATTGATTGAGGGATTGCAGGAGTGATAAATTCCACTTCTGAATTATTTTTAGAATAATTAATCACAGACATAACTGAGACTTTAATTATTTCTTCAATTCTATTCATCACATCATTGTAATCTACAAATGCTTCTTCCAAATCAATTGATATTGCCTCTGCCAAATGTCGATTAGTTCGGGAAGGCTCAGCTCTAAATATTGGGGCAATTTCAAAAACTTTTTCAAAACTCATTATCAATTGTTCTTTGTATAATTGTGGGCTTTGAGCTAAAAATGCCTCTTTATTATAATAGAAAATAGGAAATAATGCAGCACCACCTTCAGTAGCCGTCGCAATCATTTTTGGAGTACTGATTTCTATAAAATTTTCTTTATAAAAATAATCTCTAATTGATTTGAGAACATCACTTCTTGCATTAAAAATATGCTGTAATGTTTTACGTCTAAGATCAATTGGGCGCACTTCTAGTCGGGTATCTATATTTTTAACAGTTTTTGCTAAAGGTTCAAAAGGTGGAATTTTTTCAACATCTGAAAATACTCGTAGTTCAGTTGGGATAATTTCAAATCCAGTTGGTGCTTTTTCTGAAGATTTTATTTTGCCAATTATCGCAATAGATGAATGAGCTTTTAAGATGGATATCTTTTCTAATATCTCCTCAGGACAATCTCCTTTTTTAGCGACAATTGGGATATCTCCATTTTTGTCACGTATTGTGGCAAAACTAATGTTTCCATGTCCACGTATGGTCAATACCCACCCCATAACAGTGACCTCCAAGCCATCCATGGATGAATTCAATTCATTGGAATAATGGGATCGTCGTAATGTACCAAGTTCTGTTTTTATCATAATTTACTAAGTTACTATCACGTGGTATAATTAATTTTTGGGAAAAAGGTCTTTTACCACAAGTAATTTAGAAAAACAATGACTCTAACAAACAAAGAAAAGATTATTGCATTAATATCAAATGGAATTGCAGTTTATTCATTATATCAAGAAAGAGATAGCCTCCCAAAAAATACAAACATGTATGATTTTGTATTAAAGGTAATTCCTAACGATATCAAATCTGAATTAAATATAGAGTTAATTGATGAGGTTTTTCAATACGTATCCTCCACACATAGTTCATAAAGTGCAGTATACCAGTAGATACAACAGATTGACGGCAATAGCAACATTAGGATCTCACTGTGCCTTACAAGTTCTTAAAGGTGCCAAAGATGAAGGTCTAAAAACAATTCTTGTTTGTGAGAAAAAAAGAGAGAAATTATATCGTAGATTTTCATTTATTGATGAACTAATTCTGGTTGATTCATTTTCAGCAATACTGGAGCAAAAATATCAATCAATTTTAGAACAAAATAATGCTGTACTTATTCCACATGGAACATTAATTGCACAAATGAGTTCAGAACAAATTGAATCAATTAAAATTCCTATTTTTGGAAACAAGTGGATTCTTAGATGGGAATCAGATAGAATTATGAAAGAAAAATTAATGAGAGAGGCAAAACTACCAATCCCAAAATCAGTGAAAGATGCAAAGGATATTGATAATTTAGTAATTGTAAAAAGACAAGGAGCCGCAGGTGGAAAAGGATATTTTTTGGCTGCAAATAAAGAGGATTATAATAAAAAAAGAGAACATCTAATTTCACAAGGGGTTATTGGCAAAGATGAGACACTTTACATTCAAGAATACGTTGCAGGTGTTTTGGCATATTTACAATATTTTTATTCGCCTCTAAATGAAGAATTAGAATTTTTTGGGGCAGATCAAAGACATGAATCAGATATTGAGGGAATTGCTAGAATTCAATCAGAATACCAACTCAAAAGCACCAAAGTTCCGTCGTTTAATGTAATTGGAAATAGTCCAATAGTTCTAAGAGAATCATTGTTGGACGAAGTTTATGCGATGGGGGATAATTTTGTCGAAGCTGCAAAAAAACTTGTAAGTCCTGGAATGAATGGACCATTTTGTATTGAAGGTGTGTATGATGAGAATGCAAAATTCACATCATTTGAATTTTCAGCAAGAATTGTTGCTGGGACAAATATCTACATGGATGGCTCACCCTACTATTCATTACTGTTCAACGAGCCTATGAGTATGGGTAAAAGAATTGCTCGTGAGATAAAAAATGCTGAAAAAATAAATCAGTTAGATAAAATCACAACTTAGAAAATAGAGGTTTCCTCTGCAAAATAATAATAGTTGAGACAATTACTAAAAATACAAAAATTATACTTGATGGAAATTCTGGAACAACATGTGTTCCTATAATTTCAATTTCCTCACTGCCTATTGGTACAAAGAAAGTAAATGTGGAATTATTCAAGTCTGATGTTACGGTATAATCTGTTTCTTGCCCATCAACTAAAATTATAAAATCATTATTTTTGGCATTAATTAATTCATTATCCAATTCAAGCATAAATTGAGAATTCATAGTATTTTCTAGACCAATTAACAATGAAGTTGATTCAGGATCTATGGCCATTACAAGGATATCCGCATTTACTTTATATGAAATAAAAAAAGATTCACCATTGAATTTTAAGACATATTGTGACGAATTGGATATTTCATCAGATGAAGTTTGTGCAAAAACGGGATTAAAAAGAAAAATAGGTAAAAGGAAAATCCAGTAAATCATTAATTTAAAATTCAATGATTAATTATTATTACTTTCTTCTAATCCACAATTAATGCACATTTTTTTATCTTGAATGGCAAAATATGAAAAACTGTGAATAAATCCAATTTTACAGCTCATAGTAAGACAAATCAAGTTAATTCATTAGAAGTGACAAAGTCAAAAAAAATATCGATCTAAGATCATTTGTTTCAAATTCATGGAAAATTCAAAAATTTTGTACCGCCAAGTACAGCTATAAGATCAGTTCCAAAGCCAAGGCATAGTCCAATAAAGATACCAATCAGAATTATGCTGTGTATAGTCTGTTTTTTTCCAGCGGAATACATTGGCATGGAAACCGAGATCAAAGCCCATACTATGATTAAATTTTATTTCAGGGGGTTCTAAAATTAGTGTTCATTTTACAATAATAAAAAAAGATTGTACAATATTAAAAATATAAAATGAATACTATGGATTGTCTTTATTTTCTTTCAAGTTATAATTATCTATAATTTTTTGAACGTTTTCAAGAATTACCTTGTAAATTTCCGCGTCATTTATGCCCAAAGTTTTCATAAATTTTATTTGGTCTAAAATTGCAAATTGAACCCTTCCTTGCAATTGATCAATAATCTCAAATCCTTTTTTTGGAAATTCTGTTATAAAAATATCAGATTCATCTTTATTCATGATGCATCAATTTAGAAAATGGTTGATTGGTAGTACAATAATTTCTATTCGTTCCATATAGGTTGCTTTTTTAACCAAGATATTAAATCTGCATATAAGCGACTTTTTTGTACATTTAAAACATTAATTTCCATGTTTGTGGATAATTTTGCCGTTTTCGTATATTTTTCATATTTCGCAAATATTATTTTATCAAGATAAGTCATACCTTGAATTTCTTTTTTTGCCAATTCTTCAGATTCTGTCATTGCAAAACATGCAAAAAGTACACCATTTACCCAGTAAGCACTCCCAGATTCTAATGATGCCATCATACTAAGTAAATCATCAAGGCTTAGTTTGATCAAATCTCTGACAAAGATAGTTTTGTACGGTTCTAAAATAAAATCAGTCATTTTATCTAATATATCTAGATTTTAACATTATTTTAAGTCTAGTTTTAAAAATATTTTGATTTAATTTATCTTGAAAAATTTTTATGATTGATTGAAATTAAAATTAAATTTGTTCTAAAACCGAATTATTTCAAATTTCATAAAAAAATTAACTAATTATGAGAAAATATGCCAAATTCAATTAAACTGGTACACTTGGACAAATTATATTTTATCATGGTAAAACCAAAAAATGGGCTAAATTTACTCATAAATTATGCATGAAATTTAGCATAAATTTGAAATTTATCATAATTTAAATGAAATGTGTATTGGATTAACAAATTATCAAAAATACTCAGGGGATTTTGGATTCATGAAATTTTTCAATACTTTGAATTAATTTTTCTTTAAAATCAATTGGTATTTTAATAAATTCCGCCACAGTTCCATTTTCCTCAGATCCTATAATTACAATTTGATCTATTTCTATTTTAGTTCTTTCCTTCCACATGAGAGAGTATGCTGTTGCTTGCATGAAATATTTTTGAACCTTATCGTAATGTTCCACTAGTTTACTTCGACTAGTTTTAAAATCAATAATGGATAAATCCCCATCATACTCTGCAATACAATCACAGGTTCCAGCAATTTTAAATTCATCACTAAATAATGCAAATTCAATACCTCTAATGTTGTTAATTTTATGCAAGTATGGTTTTAGCTTTTCAAAATGACTTTTTGGGATTTCAGCATATTCTTGTTCCATGTTTTTATTATTTAGATAATCTTCACACATTTTATGAGTTAGAGTTCCATTTATTTGGGCTTCCAGCATGATTTGCTCAGCAGCATCACTTCCAACTCTTTCTTTCCATATCTCTAGACCGGATAAATCAGATGACTTTGTCAATACGCTAGTTATTGATGGGTATAATTTTCCTTGAGGTGTTTGATAATATCTAACACCATCAATATTTTTTTGAATGGCTAGTGGAATAACTGTCAAATTATGTATAAAATGCAATTATTCATATTATTTTAAAGCAATAAAAAAATCAACTGGTTTAGAAGATATTTCTTTAAATGGAATGATATTATTTAATTGTGAAAACTTTTTTCAATCTCTTCAGCCATTGATTCTAATTTACTTGTATTTCCTAAATTTCGATAAGTAAGTTTTTCTAATGTCTTAATTATGCTAATTGCCGCTCTATACTGAGGAATTTCTGGCTGATTCAACTCACCATACATTCCCATACCCTGAATACCATTTTGCTTTGCAAACCCCAAGATCAATCCATTAAATCCAGTGATAATTGATTTATTCGGAGTTGTTGAAATTCCCAATCCCTGCATTTGTTTAGTTAATTCCATAGATGTAGTAGTTACAAAAGTTTTAGGATTTTTTTGAATTATTCTATTTGTATGAAAACCTCCAAGTGTGTAGATAAATTTTGCAGAATATTTTTTTGAAATATCAATTACATCTTGGCAAAGAGAATACAATTCCTGACTATCTTGTGGTTGGCCGCTACCTCCACCAAAAACAATCAATCCGTCACTGTATTTGTATTCCCAACTTTCATTTGGTACATTGATGTACCCTCCTTCATCAACAACATATGTTGGGTATGGTGTTTTTGCAATTCTGAACGGTTTAGTTTTCAAACTATTATTTATAAAATTTACAACTATGCTGCCAACATTTCCCATATCCTGCATTGCTGCAATAATTATTGGTTTTTCAATTTGTGGCTCTTCTGTTTGAATAAACTCCAATAATTTGTGTATGAACTACTTGCTTAAAACTTAAGATTTAGATAGTTTATAAAAAATATCATTTATTTGATATTATACATGATCATAGGTCACATAGATAAAAATGAGAAAAAAATTAAATTTCAATTAGATTTAAACTGTACAAAATGTGGAAAAAAGGTGCCAGGGGGATTACAGGCATCTGAGAATTATTATGGGTCTCAATTATTTAAAATTGAAATAGATAATTTTAAGAAAAATTATCTGTGTGGCATATGTAGAGATAAAAAAAGAACAAAAAATAAAAAATCATCCCTCTAAATTACTTGAAAAATGGTATGAATTCACGGCATAATTAAAACTACCATACTGTATGTACAATTTCTTTAAGATTTCTTCGAGGTTTTGGGAATTTATCTTGTTTTGGATACCCAATACACAAAACTGACGATGGAATTAATTCAGTATTGATTATCTTCATTATTTTTTGTTCATCAAACATGCCAATCCAAATTGAACTTAATCCCATTGCCTGAGCTGCAAGTTGAGAATATGCAGCAGCTAGTGTGGCATCTTGTATTGCAAATTTTTTGAGTATTTCTTGAGGTAAATCTAATTTAACTCGTGCAGGATTTTTACAAAATACAAGTACTACTGGGGCGTTCACATAAGGCTGATTATTACATGCCTCTACAAGTTGTTGTTTTTTTCCAGGACTTTTTATATAAAATATCTCAAAGCCTTGAAAATTTCCCGCAGTAGGTGCAGTATCTGCAGCTGCAATTATTTTATCTATTTTTTTAGTTTCAACAATTTTATCTGTAAATTTTCTAGTTGAACGACGTTTTGACATTACTGTAAACAAATCAGTATTGATAAATTCAGTTGGGGCTGATTTCAATATTTCATCTAGTAATTGATTACGCACATCTACACTGGAATTTTCTTTTGGAATATATCCTGACGGATAAATTTTTTCAGGATTTGCTTTAGAATCCATATATCTTTATGTGAAATTAACTTATTAAGTAATTCTCAATTGGTATTGATTTATTTTATTTTTTAATTGTAATTATTATGTATTATACAATACAGCTTGAGTGGTATTGTTTTTCTGTAGTATTTCCACAAATTACACAGTGTAAAACTAGGGGTAAATTACAAACATTACATCTTTGTTTAATTTGAAATTCTTTTCCACATTTTCTGCACGATTCTAAACGCATAATATTACGAATCTACAATTTATTTAAGTTCTATGAAAATTAGGCTATCCTTTATTAGCTTGATCTAATCAATTTTAGATAATTGATGTAATGGTGAACCACAACTATTACATTTTTTACTCTGTATGTAATTTTGAATTGTTTGACCTTCCCAGATCAATGCATTTGCATTATGACCTTTTTCACATTCAATTTTAAATAATGTTCTTGTCAATATCATAAATTGTAATTTAATTCTAAACTTAAGTTTATTGTTTTGAAATTAATTTTTAGATTTATTGGCTTGATTTTGCTTGCCCAATATCACTTGACTCGTCCTGTTTTTTAAATACTCGGTATTCTCCAATAATTGAACTACATTGTTGGCATGTGTATTGACCTCGTTCCACAAGAATCAAATTTTCTGCAACTTGCTCATTCGTATTTTCTTCTAAATGTATTTTTGGAGGATTGCTAAATTCAGTTTCACATATTTTGCAGTAATGTTTTGACATTTTTTGAATTTCAAGTTTACCTATTGGTGCTAAAAATAATTTACCAACTCCCAAATCAGCTTTTTTTGTTTGTTCCTCTGTAAGATCTGCAATAATATATCCACCAGATCCATGTAGTTTTGATTCAGGCATTTATTTTCTTATGATGTTTCCCTTAAAATACTCTTTTTTTTTAAAATCAAATTAATGTTTTTTTTACTTTTCTAATTTGATTAAGTAATGAAAAACTCAATCCAAAAATAAATAGACCAATACCAAAAAGACTTAAAAAAATCACATTTACAGTATCCTCTTGAGGATTAAAGATCACACTAATTCCAATTAAAGATAAGATAATTCCAAAAACAAGTAAAATGATACTAGGACGTTCAATTTCTAAAATATTCATTGATTTTCTATATTCACTGTAAACTTAAGTTTTAAGACAAAAATCATACTGAATTTAGTTTATCTGCATTTTTTTCATAGAAAAATTCCTGTCTTTTCAAATCCTTTTCGGAAATAATTCTGCATTTTCTCATTGAAACTAGTTTGGATATTTGCTCATAGGTATTCATATTTGTGATATCTGCAGCATATGCAATTTGTAATAATGGGGACTTTTCTACAATCATTGATTTTACCTGCTCATATCCTCCACTTTGCGGCATTCCAGTTCGATAAAGTCCTATATTTTTTCCATTTTTTGATATTTGTGGATCCTGGTAACAACAAATTGAATATTCACCATTATCTCTTTCTACAATAGTCATTCGTGTAAATTTTTCACTCCAATCCTTGATTTCATTTGAAATTATTATTGCCTCTTTTTTGTCCTCAAAAACAGTGGATACCACCAATCGATCTTTTTCATACGCCCATGAAATACCATAAAAATTTTGATGCCATTTAATTTCAAAAGACATGACATATTTTGTATATTTATCAAATTAATGCTTTCGAATTTTTTACCTAAAAAAAATATTTGCAGAATTTAACGTGTTTTTATTTTCTGCGTGTGAACATGTTTCTCAAAAATCCAAATCGTGTGTGGGATATTGTAGGTTTTTTTCCAACAATTTTGAATAAAGTGATCCCCGTGACAGAGCTTGTTCCTTTGAGTGCCCATGAGCCATTTTTCATCAAATATGGTTGTGGGTTTTTCATTGTTACTTTTTTATGTGCTTTGACATCATATGCCTCTATTTCTGACATGACTCTACATCTGAAAATTAGTAATACAATGGATAGTGAATTATTTCATATCAACTAGCTCGAAAATAGGTTTTAAAAATAAATTGAGCCTAACATGTAATTATTAAAAAGTACAGTTTAAGGCTAATTATTAAAAATTAATTATATTTTGTAATTTATTTTAAACAAATGTTTAAAATTCTACAATAGTGAGTTTTATAGCACAACAATCAATTTTTCATGACGATTTCGATTAGTGGTCTAGGCATGCTATAAATGATCACTATTCCAACCGTCATATTTTTAATTCATCTAGATGTATTTGCAAAGCACTTTTTATTTTTTCTTTTTTTAATTCAATTGTATTGTTTCCAATCTTCAAACTATCTGCATCATCCATAGGGGTTAATCTATGAGCAAGAAAATCAGATAATAAATCCAAATTAAAATCAGTGTTGTTTTTTAAATTTATTTTAATATATTTTTCTTGTAATCCTCCATTTTTTTTTAATCCGCCTATTGGAAAAATTCTAATATCTTCATTAATTCTATTTTGATTTAATTTTTTTCCAAAAAGCACTTTATCAATATCATTTCCTTTATGATAATGTAGTATTGTAATAACAAATTCCATAAAATCATTATGTTTATCTAAAATAAAGACGCTTCCGTATTCTAAATTTTCTTTAATAGTGCTTCTTGAGGTGTTTTATCTTGATTTATTTCCCAATGCCAATTGTGGTGTTTTTTCCAATGCTCTTCTAATTGTACAGTAGTAGGTTCTTTTCCAAGTGGGGTTCCACATATTTTACACTGCCTCATAAAATTTTATAATTATTTATAAAATTAAGGGTATCTTTTTTGAATTGTGTCTATTTTAGAATATTAGTTGAATAAACGAAATAATATCTAACTATATTTTAGATTCTAATTTATTTCTTGATTTTAAAAATGATATGATTTTTAAAATAATTGAGAAACTATTCTAATTTTTTCGTTCTCGACGATGATGGCAATCACACATGCACCCTTTTTGACATTCCATTCTTTTACAATCTGGGCACATTTTTTTGTTTAAATGAGACATGTTTTGCTTCTACCTACTTGTGTTTTTTATTTCTGTAAAACTCTTGCGATTTTTGTCTTTTTCTCTGTTGTTCTAAATTCATGATCAAATAGGTTTTTCCTGACTCACATAGCTTCATTTCCCCAGTAAATTCATCATGAATGGATTCAAATGTACCATAAGTTAGCAGTGTACCTACAATTTCCCATGCTTTATCCTCAGTTATTTCAAATTTGTAAGTTAAAGTTGAAACTTTGGTATAGTACCCGTTTTTTGAATTGCGTAAAATAAAATCGCTAATTTTATCTTCAATTGTCTGTGTTTTTGCTCTTGGTGTCCTATTCTCAAATCCTCTAAATGACCTCTTATTATCTGGCAATGCCTTTTGGGTGATTTGCTATTATTTTAGGACTTTGAACAACAAAACTTAAAGACTTTTTCAATCAAATGTTCATTGATTCCCATGAGTGAAAATGCAAAAAAGTTGGAACTATTGCGAATTAAAAATGGTCGTAGTAAACGTTGTCTTGATTGCAAAAAAAATCACTGTGTTGTTGAATCATGCTATTGTGACTGTCATTTGAAATGCTAACTGGTATCAAAGACCTATGTGTCAGACCTGAATGACGAGCTTCACTGCTCTAATCTGAGAGAGGTTGTGGGTATTGGTCATTTCCCAATCTAGCCAATTAGCAATTTTAGTAGATATTTCATAAATAAAGAGTTTAGTTTCATGATTGGTTTTGGGATTTTAAAAAAATATGATTAAAATGATTTTGAATCCATGTTTCTTGACTCCGTCATTAGGAGTTTATGGCATTTACACATACAATTAGAATGAATCATGTCATGATCATTTCTATATTTACACTCTTTAGTATGTTCCATGAATGCTAGTTTTGACTTTTATACATTTAAAGATTTAATGATCAAAACATTATTTGATCAAACTTTTGACAAAGTTGATTTAATTAAAAATAAAAAAATGCTTCAAGTAACTATTTCTTTTTTGAAGCTTTCTTTGCTGCTGGTTTTTTCTTTGCTGCCATAATTGTCAAGGTGTTTTACTTGAATTTGATACATTAATGTAAAATGTTTAGACCAAATGGATATTGATCGGCACATAATATTTGTAATAAATTAATTATATTTTTCCTAATTTTATATTATTAATATTGTTTATTTTGTTTTAATAGAATCAGGATCATTATTTCCTGAAATATATATTGCCCCCAACATATTCATCATTTTTTCATCAAATTCTTCTTGCAATCTAGTTAGATAGATTTCAGCTTCGGTTTCATCTTCTGGAATTCCAGTATTAATGTCATAATTGAAACCTGTAGCTAAATGATAAAACTCTTCAAAAAATTCTTTACAGTCAATTACGTCTGCCTGAATATTAATAGATACAACTAGATAATTATTATCTTCTCTAAATTTTAAACAAACTTCCTCATTGGTCATTGTATCAACTATTACTGCCATAAGATATGGCAGGTAAATTTCACTTGCATGTTGATTGTTTTTTGAATTTGTAATCCATAATTCGTAACCGTCTAAAAGATAATCAAATGTGTTTACCATTGTTTCTCTAATATCGACATTTTGGTGGGATGATTTTGATTTCATTGAAACTTTTGTATCTCCGGGTTGCAAATATTCTGCGTCAAATGTTAATTCTTCATTAATTTGTTCAAACTCCCAAACTTGCTTGTTTGTCCACATTGGGGAATATTTTTTAATGATTAATGAAGTCTTTTGATCCAATAATTTTTATAAATAATTACCGGTGTTTATTCCTATCTTCAAATTGATTAAAAATTTAATTTCGTAGTAATTTTAATTATTTGGAAATATAGTTTATTTGATCAATTTTATATCAAAAATTTAATTCACTATATTTGATTTAAAAAACGCCAACGTGCATTCAGCAAGTCCCTTGCTTGAATGTTTTTTTATTGCATGTTTACAGTTTGGACACATGCCTTTATCCTCATCTGTAAAATCATCCCCTACTTGTTTCATACAACATTCCATTAACTCTCCAGTAGAATGCGATTCCATAGATAACTTACATGTTGGGCATTCAGTCATATTTTTCACCATATGATAATTGCATAAAAATGCCTAATTATATTCAAAATTAAAGTTTACTTTTTGAAAAATAAACAATCAGATATTTTCATTAGAATTATAATGAATTTTTGAAATATAAGCCTAATTATTATAGATGAAAAACTAAAATATTGAAATTTATTCACACAACATATTACAAATATTATATATTTTCATATGACTAGAAAAATAATGTGTTTTAAAATTGAATATTTTTGATAATAACCAATTAGAGTGTAGTTCGTGTCATGATAAAGTTATTTTTGATTTCATTGAGGAAATTGAATGTGATTGGGGGATACATCAAGTAATTCAATGCCCAAACTGTGAGGAATTATTTTCAATTGATCAAAAATGTCCGGCATTTTCAAATTTTAATGATTTGTTTGAACTAAATCTAAATTTACTTACAAACCAACAAAAAATAAATTATTTCAATCAATCTCACAAATTTTAAAATAACTAGACCAGCATATTTTTAAAAATTAATATTTTTTAAATAACTCTAATTCTTCAAGAATTTTACCCATGCGGTGCTTCCAGCTACGCATTGCATCGATGTCATGTGGTCTATTTTTTTCTAAATCTTCTTTTAATTTAATTAACTCCTGATGTCTTTTTTCATCTATTTTTTTAATCATGTTTTTCTATTTAATTCACATATTTGAATAAATTTATCTTTTTATTTTTTGCATACCCATAATTTTGTATTTATCTCAATTTCTATGGAAAATGTGCATAAAGTTTTATGGTTTTAATTAAATAATTATTAATTTCTAAATTATGTCCACAGTAGAATAAATCCTATAATTAATGCCACTATTGAAACACTCATTGAAATTATAAATTTCATATTCATAGTTATCATTTTATTTTAGAGTATTAAAATGAAAGCAAGCATGTCGAGTCTTTTTTGCATCAGTCCCTTTGGGGGATATATCTGGACATCAAACATGCAAACAGTCTTGCTTTCAATATTTAATTACTCTACTTAGCAAAAATGTCTTAAAATAAAACATGTCTTTTTTTTTGATCAAAATGGATTAAAAAAATGATCCATTTGAAATCATCACTTTGTCAACATTCACATCTTAAATAATTGAGCGTAAAATTAATGAAATGATTCAAAAACAAATCATTCCTATTTAGAAAATATCTAATTTTCAATAATAATTGATTCTAGTTTATAATCCATCTTTTAGAAATCAATGATTTTATTCCCATTAAAAATAATGAAGTTTATGAGTCAAATAAATACAATTTCCTGGCGTAAGGATTATTTTTTAAATTGGAATGATTTTCAAGCTGAATCAAACACTTCTGCATTTGAGGATGTTCATAGTACGATCAAATTCCGGTATACATGGACTGTGAATTCTGAAAATATAGATAATCAAATTAATTTTTTTATTGAAAATATTGTCTTAATTGCAGAATTCTATCCATCACTTTCTTGGGTACGAAGTTCTGAAGCCACTCAAAAATTATTAAAACACGAACAAGGTCATTTTGATCTTGTAGAAGTAAATAGAAATCAAATAACTCTACAAATCCAAACATTGTTTGTTAATAAAAAATTCCCCACACGTGGACAAAATCAAGAACAACAAAAACAATTCGCACGTAAAGATTCTGGGTTATTAATTGCAAATCAAATTGAAAAATGGGAACAATACATTATGAAAAAGCACGAAGAGTATGACGCTCAGACAAATTATGGACAAATATATGAAAAACAGCAAGAATACGATAATTTATTTGATAAATTACGTGGCTAAATTATAAAATTAGATTTATTTTTTGGTAATTGAATTTATGTAATTAACAAGACTTCTATAATATTTAAGATGAAAATCTAGATCTTTAATTTCTGTGTTTTTCAATTCTTCTAACTCAGGACCAAAATCTCTTTTGTCTGTTTGTATTTGATTTAATGTGTTCTCATTTATTTCAATCATGTGAAAAAGACTGTGCAGCACTTCCCCTTTAGTCAGTGTGTTATTACATGATCTTTGCAGTAAAGTCTCAACCCATTCCATGTTTAATTATTTTTTAATTGTTATTTGTATTCCTGAATGTATATTTTCCAACCTTTACTCTAATTTTGTTTAGCAGTTAATTGAGTTATAAATAAAAATGAGGCTAATTTTGCATTTCGTTTTTCTTTCTGGACATTATCTCTTTATTTCGTTCCATATCTGAATGAATTTCCACATGATCATACAGGGATTCTTTAGTGTCAAAAATTTGCTCACAGTAGTAACATTGGTGCATACACTATCTATGTCACTGTCAAATTAATCATTTTCGTTAATTTTATGCCTAGTTGAAAAATTCTTGTTAAATTTATTGAGATTTATTTTGATATCAGTATGTTTCTAGTGTAATTTCCGTGTTACATGAAGGTAATTTTCCTGATTCTTTTTTAAAAGATTCAATTAATTGAATTTGACGCTCTTTTGGATTGTTTGTAAATTCTCTTTGATATGATTGTGTTTTTTGTTTGCATTCATTTCCTTCAAATTTTGTATCAACATATTTTGTGAATCGTTCTTCTAAATTATTACTCTCTCCTATGAAAATAACATCCTTGTTTCTATTATACAAAACATACACACCTGGAATCGCCTTTACAAATTTGGCACTTTCTAACCAAACTCTCATTTTATCTTCCAATAATTCCATGCTACTGTCTAGTTTTACTAGATATTAAACTACGATGTAAAATCTCAAATAACATTAGAACCTTCATGCTTTTAATATTAAAGAAAAAAAGAATCATCCTGTCTCTTTTAGAAAAATTTCCAGATAAATTTTTACCAAGAAATATTCAAAAAGAGATCTTGATTGAAATTGAAGATAAAATAAAATCAGGTTACAAGAAAATAATTTTATGTGCTCCAACAGGGGTTGGAAAATCTCTAGTTGGCGCCACAGTATCAAGATATTTTGATAGTTCCTTTACCATTACTGCATCAAAACATCTACAGGATCAATATATCAAAGACATTCCATTTTTAAAACCAGTTAAAGGAAAACAAAATTTCGCTTGTTTGAAAATGATGGAATCTGAAAAAATTGATGATCCAAAAAAAGCTATGCAGTTTGGAATGACATGTGATAAAGGTCTATGTCAAGAAAAAATAAATAAAGATGGTAAGGAAGTAATTGAAGTTTGTAAATTCAAGCCATCAATAAAACAAGTTTCAGATAATACTCAAGAATCAGAATCATGTAAATATTATCTTCAAAAATACGATGCCCTAGTTTCAAAGCACTCTCTTTGGAACTATCATGCATTTTTCACCATA
The DNA here is from genome assembly GCA_002737445.1 of Nitrosarchaeum sp. Lineage (GTDB taxonomy): Archaea > Thermoproteota > Nitrososphaeria > Nitrososphaerales > Nitrosopumilaceae > Nitrosarchaeum. Next base: position 93,498 of record NSIR01000003.1, read on the forward strand.
ATGAAATTTAATAAAAAACTTTTTGAAGATTACCTAGATAGAAAAGTTTCCGTGTTTGATGAGGCTCATAAAATTGAAGACCAAATTATGCAGTTTATCGGATTTGATATATTTGGTTCTCAAGCAGAAGAATGTGGACTAGATACAGAGAGATATAATTTTACAGATTTAGATTCAATGATTCAATTAATTGATGATATATCATATGCTTACGCTAAAAAAATTAAAGATATCAAAGAAAGTGACTCTTATCAAAAAACTCCTGATTATGAATCAATTACGAGGCTGGAAAGACGATACGATCGAGCCGCTCAGGCTAAAATCGATATTCTTACAGATAAAAATAATTTTGTAGTAAATGATCCTGTCAAAGATTTGAACGGGAATTTTAGAACCATATCTGTAAAACCAATCGATGTTTCATCATTTGCCAATTCATTTTTTACTACTGAATATCAAATATTCATGTCTGCAACAATCGATAGATTCAGTTTTTGTGAAAATATGGGATTAAAGCAGGACGATGTAGCATTTATTGATACACCAAAATCCCCATTTCCAATTGAACATAGACGAATTGATCTTTTAAATATTAAACGACTAAGTTATGGTTCAACTGAAAATGATGAACTTGAAGTTATAAAAACAATTGATAAAATCATGGATGAGCATTCAAATCAAAGAGGTTTGATTTTAACTTCATCGGTTCCACGATGTCAAAAAATAATTAGATATTTATCTCCAAAAAATACTAGACGCATCAGAATTTGTCATAGTTACAACAAGGACGGAAAGACACAAGATGAAATTATTTCAGAACATGCATCTGATCCTACAAGTGTTTTACTTTCATCATCATTATGGGAAGGTGTAGACCTTAAAGATGATTTATCTCGATTTCAAATTATTGCCAAAGTACCATATCCAAATTATAAAGAAAAAAGAACTAAAGCTAAAATGGATAAATTCCCATTATGGTATACGGCTCAAACTTTAACTAAATTACTGCAGGGATTTGGTCGCTCTATTAGAAGTGAAGATGATTGGGCCAAAACATATGTGCTTGATACTGCTGTAAACAACGTATTTTTCAAGGCACAAAAAATGATTCCACGTGCATATCATGATGTTTTAGGCATAGAAAATCTTTAGTAGACAACAGTAATTCAATAACAATAATGTAATTTTCTTTTCCTGTTATCTCTAGGTTTGATATTACATTGCGATCTATAAACTTTGTGAGCAATTTGTTCTTTAAAATATTTAATAAAAATTATTTTGGAATAGGATATCTAATTCAAAAGTGTTTTAATAATTTTATTATCTAAAATTAATTAAATTATATTTTAGAATTATAAATTTGCACTAGTGACTGCACCTTGTGCGGCAGAGCCTACTAGTGTCGCATATTTTGCAAGTGCGCCAGTGGTATAGTTTGGTTTTGGTGCTTTCCATTCTTTTCGTCGACTTTCTAATTCTGTTGTAGATACATGAAGATCAATTGTGTTTGTTTCAATATCAATTGTAATTTTATCATCGTTTTTCACTAGTGCAATTGGTCCTCCAACATATGCTTCAGGTGCAACATGTCCAACCATGAATCCACGTGTACCTCCAGAAAATCTACCATCTGTAACCATTGCAACTTTTTTGCCCAATCCCTGACCCACGAGTGCTGCAGTAGTTGCCAACATTTCCCTCATTCCAGGTCCTCCTTTTGGACCCTCATATCTAATTACAACAACGTCTCCTTCTTCAATTTCTCCTCTAGCTACTGCATCAAATGCATATTCCTCTCTATCAAAAACGATAGCTCTGCCAGTAAATTTTGTCATTTCTACACCTGCTGTTTTGATAACTGCTCCATCGGGTGCTAAACTTCCTTTCAATATAACTGCGGTTCCAACTGTATGAAGGGGGTTATCAACTGAACGAACTATTTGCTGTATTGGTTCTTGAATATTCATTGATTCAAGATTTTGTTTAATTGTTTTTCCAGTTACAGTAATACAATTATCATGAATCAAGTTTCTTTCAGCTAATTTTTTTAATACAAATGGAATTCCACCAATTTTATCAAGGGAATTCATGACATAGTTTCCACCGGGTTTCATATCTGCCAAATGTGGCGTCTTTTTTCTAATTCTCTCAAAATCATCATACGTTAATTTTATTCCAACTTCATTTGATAATGCCAATAAATGTAAAATTCCATTTGTAGAACCACCAACTGCATTTAACATTGTAATTGCATTTTCAAATGCCTCAAATGTAAGAATATCTTTTGGTTTGATATTTAATTTTAATAATTCCACACAGGCTTTACCAGTATCATATACAATTTTTTCTCGTCTACTATCTTCTGCTGGAGGACTAGCACTACCAGGTAATGCTAAACCTATAGCTTCTGAAATTGATGCCATTGTATTTGCAGTAAACATACCGCCACATGATCCTGCACTAGGGCATGCAGTATTTTCTATGTTTTTTAAATCTTCAAGAGATAATGTTCCTGCATCGTATGCTCCAACTGCTTCATAAACATCGACAACGGTTAATTCCTTACCATTTAAAATTCCAGGCATTATTGTACCACCGTAAACAAAGATAGAAGGTAAATTCAATCGAGCCATTGCCATCATAGTTCCAGGTAGACTCTTATCACAACCTGCAATTCCAACTAGTGCGTCATATTGGTGTGCACGAACCATTAATTCAATGGAATCTGCAATAACCTCACGTGAAATCAATGATGATTTCATTCCTTCATGACCCATTGCAATTCCATCACTTACTGCAATAGTTGAAAATTCTCTTGGTGTTGCACCTCCATCACTTACACCCTGCTTTGCATGTAGAGCAAGTTTTGGAAGATGTATGTTACATGGAGTTGCCTCATTTCCAGTATGACATACACCAACAAATGATTTTTCCAAATCACTATCAGTTAATCCCATAGCTTTGTACATTGCTCTATGTGGAGCCCTTGCAGTTCCGACGACTACGTTTCTACTAGAAATTTCCATAATACGTAATTTCTGAATTGCTATAATTTAGACTTTATCGACCAGTATACGTAAAAAAAAATTGAACTTAAAGCGTTTAAATTCGTTGTATTTTGTGATTATACATTGGAACAAAAATCACTTGCATGTCCTGTGTGTCAAAGTAATAAAGCGGAAATTGCAGGGGAAAATATCAAGCTTGGTGGACAATTTCAAGACAAGGAATTTCTAACTACATCATTAACTGTTTTAAAATGTACTCAATGTGGCTATTACATGTTTTTTGATAAAATGGCACAATTTACAACAAATGATAAAGCATTACCTGATAAATAATAAATTAAAAATATTTTAATTAATTTTCGATGATCTTTTGATTTGCTACTTCTAGTAACAAATCTTGAATTTCTTCTGGAGTTTCTCCACCATATGCAATTAAAATTCTATCCTTATCCATCGGCTCATAATTTCTTATATCATTTACTTTTTCTCCATTGATATAGAATTTCAAAGTATAGTCATCAGTTGTACAAAATTGTCGTCCGTCTTGGAAGATAAAGCATTGATCATCTAATTTTAATTTCAATGAGTCAAATAAATATTCCAAAGTTACACCTGTAGCATGTTTGTGAATTGTGGTTCCATCCCCAGCTTCAAAATGAATCCAACTCGTTTTAATTTGATATGCAGGTAATGAAAAATCAAATGTGTCCCCAAAAACTTTGACCAGCATTGCAACATGAGAGTGTTCACTGCCTAAAACGCCTGCATTATCAGGGCTACCAGGGGCAGCACTGTTCATATTGACAAATTCCAATACGGCATACCCTACAATGGATATAATTACAGAAAGAACAGCAATTGTAACTAGTAAATTTCGTCTTTTTTCATTTGAACGTTTTGCAGCAAAATTATCTCGCTTTTCTACACGCTCTTTTTTTTCTTTTCGTCCCATGAGTTAACCAGAATCAAAATTTTACCCTAATTAACTGTTCGATGAAAGTTTTGATATGGATTTTATCCTAATCAATATTTTTCTTCTCAAAAAGAGAAATGATACAACTTATCAGAACCACTCAAATTTAGATTAGAGTGTTATTTTCAATGCTTACCACACTTGTTAATTTCTAAAAAGAATAAGAAAAGACAATTAAATAAAAGAAGATAAAATAATAGATAGTATGAACAGTGAAAAGAGTATCAAGCATGCCATAAAATGCAAATACTGTGGCAAGTCAGATAATGTAAAATATTTGGGCGTACTTGATTGGTTCTGCAACAAGAGATGTTATTACAAATACAGACACATGAACGATAATCTTTAGTAAAAACAGGATAATTTTATTTGATAATTATCTAAATTTTGTATAATTAATGAGTCATTCCATTTTTAATTTTATTTATTCGTAAAACAATAAATAAAATCAAAATCACGATTCATGTATGAGTTGCATTTTTTGTGATATCTTGTCTGGAATTAGACCAAGTCATATCATTTATGAGGATTCAGATCACATTGCATTTTTAGATAAATACCCAATTGATGTTGGACATAGTCTAGTAATTCCAAAACAACATTTTGAAAGAATTACAGATATGGAGCAAACTGCAGTTGGTAATTTGTTTGCACTAATTCCAAAAATTGCAACTGCGATTCTAAGTGCTTCAGGGGCTGATGCATTTAGTCTTGGACAAAATAATGGCAAGGCTGCAAAACAAATTATTCCACACGTTCATGTTCACATTATTCCAAGATACAATGACAAAGGAACTGTATGGACAAAGCGTTTAATTTCAAATGAGGATGAACTTTTAATTTTGGCAAAAAAAATAAAGCAATTACTTATTTAGAATGACTTGGATTGTATCGCAATATTGCCCCAACTTTACCCAAACTTGAAAGCATAATTCCATGCTCTGCACTTCCTGAAACTACTTCTAATCTACTACCAGTTTTAGCTGATAGTATTTCTAAATAATCTACAATATCTTGTTCATTTGCTTCGACTTCCATAGAATTACAACCAGGGCAAGGATTGTTTGTCAATTTGGTCTTTTTTGGAATAACATCGCGTCTTTCAACAATGTCTTCCTCCATATGTTGACATCTACGACATTTTCCCTCCACACGATTTAGATTTGTATCATCTGTAATAATTAATATTTTTACTACATTATTTTTCAAAAGGTCAATGACATCTTTTAATCCATAAACGCCCAACCCTGAATGTGAATTTATATCTCGAAATAAATCCTCAATTAGTTTTTTTTCTTCCATCATTCTAAAATCTGAAAGCAGATCAGCTGATTTTGAAAATGCTTCTCGTATTCCCTCTGCACCAGAATAACCAGCATCAATTGTATTTATTATCATATTTTGTAATCGATATTCTAAATAATTTCCATTAATGAAATCCTCTTTTGTAGGACCAGGTCCAGAAATAATTAAACCCTTGACAGGATAAATGTCAATAAAATATTCTCTGGTGGTTCCTGCAACACGGTTGTAAAAATAAGATAATTCCATCTCTCTTAATTTTTGAAATCTTTTGGCTGATTGTCCTCCCTGTCTGTGTTTTCCTGCAACTCCAGAACCTGTCTGTGATAAAACTTCAATTTTATCACCATGTAGTAAACCCCATCCTGCATCTTTAGCATCTATAGCTAAAAATCCAATCAGGTTGTCATCTTTTAACATGTCTTTTAAAATATCTACATGAAAATGATCATCACATCTGTAAAGATATTGTTTCAAATCTTTTGGTGGATCAATTTCCCAAACTTTTACTACCTCACTACCTAATGGACCACCGCCCTCTGGAGGCAATGCACCACAAAACATTACCAATCCCCTATCCGGTGTTTTTTTGAGTAATTTTAGTCTCTGAACTACTTTACCTAAAGAGTCAACCACATGTGATCTTGTTAAATCAGATTTTATGTTATCTGCAGTTCCTTGTTCTTGCTGTAATGTGCTAATAATTTCATGTAGTTGTTTCCCTTTTGGAATGTATACACTAATCAATTCGGTGCCTCTGCCTGATTTTTGTGATAATTCCTCCAGCATTTTTCTAATTTTATAAAGTTTAACAGAATCTATTTTTTCTACATTGATCTTTTCCATTTGTACTTTCTTCCTAATGTGCGAATATTAAGTTTGATTGATTCAATTTTACGTCTTACTGAAACTCATCTAGTGACTTTAGAAATACCTGTAATGGTTGATTGCCAGAAATTTTAATTATTTTTTCATTATTAAAAACTAAAAATGATGGGGTGGCATCAATTCCTATTTTTTTACCAAATTCATACATTTGATTTACCTTATCATAGTATTTGTGTGAATCAAGACAGTTGTTGAATTTATCTAAATCAAGACTTGTTGTTCTGGCAAATTCATTTAGTGAATTATGAGTAATCCAGCCAGTTTTTTCCCCTGCCCAATTAAGATATAATTCATTATGGTATTGCCAATATTTTCCCTGATCATCAGCGCAGTATGCAGCCTCTGCAGCTAAAACAGAATCAGGACCATTTAATGGAAAGTCCTTAAAAACAAATTTTACTTTGCCTGATTCAATAAATTCATGTTCAATCGTCTTTAGTGTACTTTGGTGGAATTTATAACAAAAGGTGCATTGGTAATCTCCAAATTCTAAAATAGTAATTGATGCAGAAGGATTTCCAAGAATGGGTGAACCGTTTTGAATTAATTGTGATTCAGTTAGTAAATCTGATTTATCAGAGGATTGTGGATAAAATGCCAAAAACATACCAGATAAAACACCAATTACAATTGGAATTATGAGCAGATAGATCTTTTGCATGAATTTATTTAATTTTTTCTAGTAAATAGGTTCCTTTACTTAGAGTGCAAATATTCACAACGCAGAGTCTTTTGCAAATATTTCAGAGATAAATGGATCAATAGGTGGTGAATGAATTTCACTTGATCCTTTTACTGCACAGTACTTTGCAAGATCTCTGTTTTTTTTCAGAATTTTTTTCACTTCTAATTCTATATAAATTGGATAAATTGTCCAAGAACTTAAATACGTTAAATTTGGAATCATTTACATGTCACAATCAAGACAAATCAATCTAACAAAAAACAGCTTTCCAGTTGTTGCAATAGTAGCACTAGCCATAATTTTTGGAGTTGGATTATTTGTTGTGGGATTTGATCAAGGACACATATTTAGTCTAGTCTATGGGGAAAATTCATTTCAAGAAATGTATGTACATGAATTAACTCATGATTTAAGACATGCAGCCGGCTTTCCTTGCCACTAAAATTTTGATCAAATGCGATCATTTCTATTTGTTTTAATTGTATTAATTTCAGGTTCCGCTTCAGGTATGATTTATGGTAGTCTGAATTTACTATTTGTTGAGCCATTACTTGATCAAGCAATTTTAATTGAAAATCAGCAAATGTTTGCATCAGGTAAAGAAAAAGACACACCAGAATTTTGGACAAAATATGATGAATATAGAATATGGCAAAAAAGTGGTCAAGTGTTTGCAGGCGTAATTTATGGTATTTCTCTTGCTTCTTTATTTGGAATTATTTTTGTTTTTTCACAAAACTCACTACCTGGAAAAGATATCAAAAAATCAATAATTTTGGGAATAGTAATGTGGATTGTAATTTATTTAATTCCATTTTTAAAATATCCAGCAAATCCACCAACAGTTGGAGAACCTGAGACAGTTGTACTACGAGGAATTCTCTATTTGTCGTTTATTGTAATTTCTGGATTTTCGGCACTAGTATTTTATAAATTTTATAAAAAATTAAAGACTCAAAAGTTTCTTGCAGTTCTAGCGTATCTCTTTTTTATTGCCATAGTGTTTGTTGTAATGCCTGGAAATCCAGATAAAATTACAGCCCCATTGGAACTAGTAGAGCATTTTAGAATAATTTCCGTATTAACTATGACCACATATTGGATTTCACTTGGTTTTATTTTTGGGTATTTGTGGTATAGATTTAAACCAGATAAAGAAATTCCAAGGTCTATCTAGTGTTCTTGTTATCTAGAACAAGAATGAATATAGTAATTTAAATAACTAGAGATTATTTTAAATCCAATTGACACGTCGTTTAACTTTACCACAATTAAAAAAATATGATGTCACTCAAAAAGTTATAGAGGCGTTGGCAAATACGGAATCACGGGCAATACTATTTTCAATAATAAAAAAAGGAATGACTGCATTTGAATTATCAATTAAATTAAAAATTCCACTTAGTTCTGTTTATAAAAAACTAAATGAACTTGAAGAACTAACTTTAATCAAAGTAGAAAAATGGATGATTTCAGATAAAGGAAGAAAGTTTAAAATTTATAAAAGTAGAATAAGTAAAGCGGACATATCTATAAGAAAACTGGATTCGATTCTGTATTTGGTTCCAAATGAGTAAAAACAGGCATGTTTGACTAAATATTTACTTGAAAATTATCAAATATTCATGCAATCTTAAATAAAATATTTTATTCAAATTATCACCCTAAACAAAATTTATGGAATATAAAATTAATTGAATTTGAACTTTATTATCAAATGCCATATCTGTTCATAATTTTTTATAAAAATAAACAAATGTAAAGAATCCAAGTAATGGTGTTTTTATTTAATTATCATTAATGGTATCTGGTAGTAATCAATTAATCCCAATCACCAATGTTTGCAAAAAAGTTGGTGTGCAGTTGTCAGTGGATAACTGTTTGGTTTTGGTTACTATCTAATTTTTACCATATTTCTAATAATCATTCAGATATGCCACATTTTTTACAAATCCACACCATTTGAAACATTTCTGCTTGTCGAATCATTTCATTTCCACAAAATTTACAAATATGAGATTTTTCCAAAGACATTATCTGTATTCATCTCCACAATCACCAATTATTTCAAACAAGTTATTTGATTTACACGTAATTTCATTTAACATATCATGATCTTCTAAATCAAGTTCCAAATCAAAGACGTGTGAATTATCTACTATGTGCTGAGAAATTCCAAGTCTTGCACCAATTATCACTCCTGCAACTGTAGGTTTATCTAAAATAAATTTAGTGGCTATATTTGCAATACTTGAATCATGTTTTTTTGCAATTTTAGATAGTGTGTCTAATAGTTCCTGAAATAAATTCCAGCCGCCCCACGCATTAATCATGTTATGGTATTTTTGTAAACTTGAAGTAGTTAAATCAGATCTAGTTGGCTCCAAAGTATTTACATATTTTTCAGATAAAAAACCCCCTAGCAGTGTACCGTATGTGATTAGTTGAATTTCATGCTTTTGACAATATGGAATCATTAATTTTTCAGGTCTTTGATCTAAAATAGAATATTGAACTTGATTTGATACAAGAGATATTCCTTTTTCAGTCATTATTTGGACTCTTTTGGTATCAAAATTAGTTAAACCAATATTTTTAATTTTTCCAATATCTCGCAGTTTTGATAAGTGAGATATTGCATCAAGATAACTTTGATTATTGTAATCCCACCAATGAAATTGAACCAAATCAAGTGAATTTGTATTCATTTTTTTAAGAGATTGTTCAATATGATATTCCACGATAGATTTTGTCATAGGTCCAGGATTTGGAACAAATTTAGTTAGTGCTTGTGATTGTGCCAGTTGATTTTTAGATAATTGTTTTCTAAATTTCCCAATAAAAGATTCTGCAGGACCATAAATATCTGCCAAATCCCATGTCGTAAATCCAGATTTATGATATTCAAGCATTTCAGATATTGCAGATTCAGGATTTATTTGTCCATGAGTTCCAGATACCTGCCACATTCCATTTAAAATTCGATTTATCTGTAAATTATCAGACAAATTAATTTTTGAATTTGACACTACAAGTTATGCTATCTACTTTATTTTATGAGTATGCAAACAAAGTAGATTAGTTGTAATCAACTAATTTAAGAATCACTATGAAATACAATCTTTATGGTTCATTACTATGTAAGAAAAATAAAACGTATTTCTCAAAAATCAGCAAATTGTGTGGATTGTAATAGTCAAAATACCATACAGGATGCAGTTTTAGCATCAACTGGACCAACTCAAGAAAATACAGACTATACACCTTCAATATTATGCCTAACATGTGAAACTTTGATGATAATTACCACACATCCAGGTGCAGGATTGGGGCTTTTGGCATCTACTGGAAACGAATTCACAATGCGCGATTAATTTACAAGAAAGATAATCAAATTAAGATAGAATTGAATAAATTATTTTTTCTATTAATTCCACTTGTATTATCAGGATTTATCCATTTATGGAATCCAGTTGGATATCCAGACATATTTTTTGATGAGGGAATTTACATGAGACGGGCAGTAAATCTCTTGGATACAGGAAATCCACAAGAAGGAAATACGTATGATCACCCATATTTTGGTCAGATTGCAATCGCGTCAGTTCTTGCTTTAACGGATTATTCGCATTTAAAACCTGATACAGATCCCGATTCATTAAAGTCAGCATACATGATTCCCAGAATATTTATGGGATTATTAGCAATACTAGATACATTTCTAGTTTACAAGATTGCTCAAATAAAATACGGAGTAAATGTTGCGTTTCTTTCAGCAACATTTTTTGCAGTATTTCCATTTACATGGATTTTCAAAAGAATATTACTTGATTCCATTTTATTGCCTCTTGTATTAGGTGCAATTCTACTTGCAATTTATTCTACAAAAACAAAACAAAAAACAGTCTTGATTATTTTTTCAGGGTGTTTATTGGGATTGGCAGTATTTACAAAAATTCCTGCATTTACAATGATATTTCCAATTGCATGGATTGTCTATTCGGATAGAAAAAAATTATCTAGTATTTTATTTTTATTAATTCCATTTTTGATTATTCCCTTAATTTGGCCTCTTAATGCAGTCATGCATGATGAATTTGATTTATGGCAAAAAGGCGTACTATGGCAAACACATAGAACAAACAGTATTCTTGATATTTTTGGATTTTTTGCAGTGATCGATCCATTAATGTTTGTGATTGGCTTATCTGGAATTATTTACGCCGTATTACGTAGAGATAAATTTCTTTTACTATGGTTTATTCCATTTGTAGTATTTCTTTGTGTATTTGGATATAAACAGTATTTTCACTGGATGATGGTAATTCCAGTAATGTGTATTGCAGGTGGCATAATAATTGAATCAATACAGAAATTAAAAATAATGAAAAAATCAATTTATCTTGGAATCATATCTGGAATCATTATTTTGGGTTTTACTAGTACTACACTTTTGATCATTAATGATATATCAGATAATCAATTTCAGGCATTATCATTTGTTTTAAAAAATTATGATGAAAATGTAACCATACTTGCGAGCCCAGTATTTTCATGGATATTATACGATATGTATGAGCGTGATAACGTTCCAAAAGACTATACTTTTATTTTATTTAATTCAATCTCTACTGAAAATACAGTCATAATTGCAGATGAGCATTATAGAATCGATCTTGAACGTGGGACCCAATTACAAAATGCATTAGATAATTCCAAAAGAATTAGAACTTTTGAGGGTAAAATAACAAATTTTGATTCAAAAATATATCCATTTACAAACATGCAAGCAAATGGGGAGGGAAATAAAATTGAAATTTATCAAAGTAATGGTCTAAACTAGTCAAATATTGACAATTTAAAAATTTATTATGAGACAAATCTTGGATTTTGTAATGTCAAATCACAGTAATGCCGAAGTATCAATAATAATTCCAACATACAACGAGTCAGAAAATATCAAAGGAATTTTACATTTGATTAATGAGCATTTACCAAAAAATACAATTGTAGAGGCAATAGTTGTAGATGATAATTCACCTGATGGAACTGGCAAAATAGCAGAAGATTATTTTAATTCATTAAAAGAAAAAACAAAATATACAATTAATGTCATAAATCGAAAAACACGAGAAAGCCTTAGTTCTGCAATATTAAATGGAATACAACAAGCAAAAGGCAAGATAGTTGTTGTAATGGATAGTGATTTTTCTCACCCTCCACAATTAATTCCAAAACTTGTTGAAGCATTAAAACAATCAAAGACAGACATTGTTGTTGCCTCAAGGTATCTCAATGGAGGTTCAATACATGGGTGGTCAATTAAACGAAAAATAATTAGTAAGATTGCTACAATTATTGCAAAAAAAGGTCTCGGTATAAAGCAATCAGACCCAATGTCCGGATTTTTTGCATTTAAAAAAGAGATTATACGCGGAATCAACTTTGATGCCATAGGTTACAAAATTCTATTAGAAATGATTGTTAAAATCAAAGATATATCAATTAAAGAAATTCCATATACGTTTGCAGATAGAGAAAATGGAAAAAGTAAACTTGGAACAAAAATTATTTTTGGATACATTCAGGCGATTGGAAAACTATACAGATATGGAAAAAAAGAACAACAAAAAGAAACAAGATCATCAGTTAAATTTCTATCAAAAGCTGCAAGATTTTTCTCAGTTGGAGCATGTGGATTGGGAGTTAATTATCTTGCATCCATGTGGTTTACATCTAGTTTGAACATGTGGTATCTTCACGCCACCATACTGGGTATTTTATTTTCAATTACTAGTAATTTCTTTTTAAATAAATATTGGACGTTTGAAGATCCTGATTTTAATGCAAAAAAAACAATCATACAATTTGGAAAATTTGCAGGATTTAGTTCCATTGGCGCTCTAGTTCAACTAGGAATGGTGTATTACTTTGTAGATGAATTAAGTATATCATATCCAATCTCACTAGTTTTGGCAGTTACAACTTCAGCATTTAGTAACTTTATTTTAAATAAAAAATGGACATTTAAAGAAAAAGTCTGGAGTTAGAGCTAGTTTTTCAAAAAATTATAATGCAACGTGATCAAACTAGTTCCTTGCTTCAAATTAGATAAGGTTTGAATAGTCTTAGCAAATAGAAATTACATGATTGGAATAATTATCGGTGTCGGAGTTGGTGCCATTGTTTTAATAATTATATATATATTAATTCGTAGACCAAAAAATACAGGTTATTTAGGAAAAACAAACAAGTGTATTTCATGTGGACGGGTAACTAATTTACTTGTATGTCAATATTGTAAAAAAAATTCAGATTCACTTCGTTAAATAGAGAGTTAAAAAGCACCCATTAATTTTAATCCCATAATAATTAACAAAATACCTCCAAGGGTTATGATTAAGCCATTTCTAGACATGATCTAAATCAAATAAACTAGTATATGAGATTCATTTTTTATAAAAATTACTGTAATGAATAATGTAAATCGCAAAATAGCACTATTCCATTTGGTAATGTTTTTGCAGTAATACTAGACCCATCATCTAGACCTTTTCCACAAACATAACATGCCACCTCAGACATACTTGATTTTAATTCACATGTTTTACTTTGGTATGGATTTTGCATCATTGCTAATTTCATTCCAGACATGGATACCAAATTTATCGATCAATTATCATATAAAGGTACCGTACTTTACCGTAATATTGATTTATTGGGATTAAGCCCAAATATCCAAATACGTTCCAAATTATGCCCATCCTTATCAATTTAAATAATAACCAAACAGAAATTGGTCTATGGGTGGACACCTTTGGAAATTCCCAAGTAAAAGTAATACCTCTAGAGTTAACTGAAAATCAATTTCAAATATACAATAAAATTTCCAGAAATTATTCACATTCATTTCTCTTTGAATCACTAACTGGGCCCGAAGTATTGGCAGAGACTTCAGTTATGGGATTTGATCCAAAAATAATCCTCAAAGGATATTCAGATAGAGTGGAAATAACACAATCAGGTAATACAGAGGTAATAAAAACAAATGATCCATTTGAGGAATTAAAAAAAATATTAGGAAAATCAAATGATCAAAGGTATAGATATTTGGGTGGCGCGGTGGGAGTTGTAAATTATGATGCAATAAGACTAGTTGAAAATATTCCAGAAAATCATACTTCGCCACAGCCATTAATGGAGTTTGGAATTTATGATGATGGTATAATTTATGATAATGTAGATAAAAAATTATTTTACTTTTATCACAATGAAAATAGATTTAATCAATTTAAAATTTCCAGTGACACATTTGATGATTTTAAAGCAACAAACATAGTTCCAAATATGAATCAAGAAAAGTTTTCAGAAATTGTAGATAAAGCAAAAAAATATATTCATGATGGAGACATATTCCAAGTTGTTTTATCTAGAAAGTTTACATTTGATACAGATGGAGATAATTTAACGCTATACAAAACATTACGAAAATTAAATCCATCACCATACATGTATCATTTAAAACAAGATACAAAAACAATCATTGGTGCATCCCCTGAAATGCTAGTAAGAATTACAAATGACAAAGTAGAAACATTCCCAATTGCAGGAACTAGAAAAATTACAGATAATGAGGAAAAAAATAAGCAATTAGCTAATGAATTATTACATGATGAAAAAGAATTGGCAGAGCACACCATGCTTGTAGATTTGGGAAGAAATGATATTGGCAGAGTATGCAAGTATGGAACAGTACACATTGAAGAATTAATGCAAATTAAACGATTTAGTCATGTTCAACATATTGTGACTCATGTGGTGGGTAATTTAGCGCCTAAAAATGACATGTTTGATGCATTTAAAGCAGTATTTCCAGCAGGAACCGTATCAGGGGCACCCAAAGTCAGAGCAATGGAGATAATTGATGAATTGGAAATTAAAGCAAGAGGAGCATATGCAGGGGCAATTGGATATTTTTCATTTAATGGTTGTTGTGATTTTGCAATAGCAATTAGAAGTATATTCATAAATGGAAACAAAGGATTTGTTCAATCAGGTGCAGGAATTGTTTCAGATTCAATTGCAGAAAATGAATTTAAAGAAACGGAACATAAAGCCAGCGCAATGCTTGAAGCACTTAGAGAGGCAACAAAATGAAATTTTTAATCATAGATAATTATGATTCATTTGTGTATAATATCGCTCAATATTTAGGAGAGTTTGGAGTTGATTGTGACGTAATAAGAAATGACAAGATAACTATAGAAAAAATTAAAGAAATAAAGTATGATGCAATAATTATATCTCCAGGTCCTGGAACACCATCAGATAAAAAATATTTTGGGATATGCAGTGAGGTAATCAAAGATATGGGACCTATCACACCAATACTGGGCGTATGTTTGGGGCATCAAGGAATTATTGAAGCATTTGGCGGCAAGGTAACAAATGCAGGTTGTGTCAGACATGGAAAAACTAGTCCAGTAAGACATACAAATTCAGAATTATTCAAAGATGTAAAAAATCCATTTAGAGCAACACGATATCATTCTCTAGTTGGAGATAAAACAATAATTCCAGATATTTTAGAAGTTACTGCAATAGCCGAGGATGATGGGGAAATTATGGCAATAAGACATAAAAAATACCTCATAGAAGGTGTTCAATTTCATCCAGAATCAATCATGACAGAAGAGGGAAAGAAAATTATTTCAAATTTTGTAAAACAGGTGGAAAATAAAAAATGATTACAAATTTAATTTTAAAATTAAAAGAAAAAACAGATCTCACATATGATCAAATGAATAACATCATGATAGAGATTTTATCAGGTAAAACAAATGATAAAGAAAATTTAGATTTTCTCACATATCTTACAGATAAAGGTGAAACAGACAATGAATTACTGAGTATGCTTGATAAAATGCAAGAGTTTGCACTAAAAATTGGGCTTAAAAATTCAGGAAAAATAATAGACATGTGCGGAACAGGGGGCGATAATCTTCAAACTTTCAATGTATCTACTGCAGCATCATTTGTAGTCACGGCTGCAGGTGGGATTGTGGCAAAGCATGGCAATAGGTCAAGTTCAGGGGTTTGTGGAAGTGCAGATGTTTTTGAATATTTTGGATATGATTTGAATTTAGAATCAGAAAAAATTGCCACCATACTTGAAAAACATAATATTTGTTTTATGTTTGCACAGAAATTTCACCCAGCAATGAAGTATGTTTCAAATGCAAGAAAACAACTAGCAAAAAGATCAGCGTTTAATCTCTTGGGACCATTATCAAATCCAGCACGTGTGAAAAATCAAATGATTGGAGTTTTTTCTTTAGATTTTCTAGAAAGATTACCATTAATTTTAAAAAGAAACGGTTCGGAAAATATTATGACGGTACGCTCAAATGACGGAATGGATGAATTTTCAACTAGTTCAACTAACAGAGTTTGTATTTTAAGAAATGGTAAAGTGTTGATGAATTCAATTGA
Source organism: Nitrosarchaeum sp. (assembly GCA_002737445.1). GTDB lineage: Archaea > Thermoproteota > Nitrososphaeria > Nitrososphaerales > Nitrosopumilaceae > Nitrosarchaeum. The sequence continues at coordinate 109,846 of NSIR01000003.1, forward strand.
TCCTGAAATAGTGGGATTACATAAATCATCATTAAAAGATATTCAAATCAAAACAAAAAAAGAGGCAGTAAATGCATTTGTCAATGTGCTAAATGATACGGCAAATCAAGCAATGATTGAAACTACAGTACTAAATGCTGCAGGGGGGTTAATTGTTTCAAATATTGTCAAAAGTTTTGAAGAAGGGGTTGAATTGGCATTAAAAACAATTAAAGATGGAAAAGCAATAAAACTTTTAGAAAGATTTGTTGCAGATACTGGAGATATTTCAAAATTAAAAGAGATAACACATGGCTGAAAATATTTTAAAAAAATTAGTAGGTAATTCACAGGCAGCCATTAATGATGGAGTGTATAACGTAGATGTCAAATTAAAAAAATCAGATATGGATTTTTTAGAAATAATTAAAACAAATGCACATGCCACTTTACTTGCAGAAATAAAATTTTCATCCCCTTCTTTGGGAAAAATTAGAACTAAATCAGATCCCGTGACTATTGCAAAACAAATGATATCAGGGGGTGCAAAAGCATTATCGATTCTTACTCAACCACACATGTTTAATGGCTCACCTGATTACTTTATTCATGTGAGACAGGCAGTAAATGTTCCATTATTAATGAAAGATATCATGATTGATACAATACAAATTGACGCTGCTGAAAAAATTGGGGCGGATTATATTTTGCTCATTCAGTCATTATTTGATCAAGGATTTCTCAAAAATATTGATGAATTTATTAAATATGCTCACAAAAAAGGACTACAAATTCTACTAGAAGTTCACACAAAACAGGAATTTGAAAATGCATTAAAAACTCAATCAGATTTAATTGGAATCAATAATAGAAATCTAGATACTTTGGAAATTGATCTTAAAAATATAGAAAAAGTGTTAGAAGGTTACACAAAAACAAGGCAGATACTAGTTGAAAGTGGAATTGAGACAGTAAAAGACATTGAATATTTAAAAAAATGTGGAGCTGATGCATTTCTAATTGGATCCAGCATAATGAAAAGTGATAATATTGAAGAGCATGTAAGAAAATTGGTGAACACATATTGAAATATCCTAAAGATGGTAAATTTGGAGAGTTTGGTGGAAAATATATTCCAGAGACACTAGTACCAGCTACAGAAGAACTAGAAAAAAATTATCTAAAATTTAAAGATGATAAAGATTTTAAAAAAGAGCTTGACTATTATCTGAAACAATACGCGGGAAGACCAACTCCATTATACTATGCAAAAAATTTATCAGAAATATGTGGCGGCGCCAAAATATATCTTAAAAGAGAGGATTTACTCCATGGTGGTGCACATAAAATCAACAATACATTAGGTCAAGCACTGTTGGCAAAAAAAATGAATAAAAAAAGAATAATTGCCGAAACTGGTGCAGGTCAACATGGAGTGGCAACTGCAATGGCATGTGCAGTTTTAGGAATTAAATCTGAAATATACATGGGTTACAAAGATACGATACGCCAAAAACAAAATGTCTATAGAATGAACATGTTGGGAGCCAAAGTTCATCCGGTAAAATCAGGATCAAAAACACTCAAAGATGCAATTAATGAGGCAATTAGAGATTGGATTACAAATGTAGAAAATACATATTATTTACTAGGTTCAGCAGTAGGACCACACCCATATCCAGTAATGGTTAGAGATTTTCAAAGTGTGATTGGCAAGGAAATTAAAGTTCAAATGAAAAAAATAACAAACAAAATACCAGATATTGTAATTGCGTGTGTTGGCGGTGGTTCAAATGCGATTGGGACATTTTATCCACTTGTAGATACTAGTGCTGAAATTATCGGTGTAGAGGCTGCAGGTAAGGGATTAAAAACAAAATATCATTCTGCAACATTGTCAGCTGGAAGTAAAGGTGTACTACATGGAATGATGACATATCTATTACAAAATGATGAAGGTCAGATTGCAGAAACTCATAGTATTTCTGCAGGGCTTGATTATCCAGGTGTTGGTCCAGAGCATTCTTTTTTTAAAGATATAAAAAGAATAAAGTATCATTCCGCAACTGATGCTGAGGTAATTGATGCCTTTATGATGTTGACAAAAACTGAAGGAATAATTCCCGCATTAGAATCAGCACATGCAATTGCAGAGGCAATAAAAATTGCACAAAAAAGTAAAAAATCTGAATCAATAGTAGTTACGCTTTCAGGAAGAGGAGACAAAGACGTAGAGGAAGTACAAAAATATTTGAATAAACATGTCAAGAATTAAACAAAAATTTGCAGAACTTGCTGCAAAAAAACAAAAAGCATTAATCGCATATATGATGGTAGGACACCCAAATCAAAATACAACAATTACTGCAATACGAGGACTAGTCAGGGGAGGGGCAGATATTATTGAACTTGGATTTCCATTTTCAGATCCATTGGCAGACGGTCCAATAATTCAAAATGCTAGTACTGTATCTTTAGAGAATGGAACTACAATTAATCAATTTTTTAGCATTGTAAAAAAAATTAGAAAAGAAACAGAAATTCCACTAGTTCTCATGACATATACAAATATTTTATTTCATAGAGGATATGCAAAATTTATTTCTGAAGCTAAAAATGCAGGTATTGACGGATTTATTCTTCCAGATATGTCAATTGATGAATCAAAACAATATCTTGAATCGGCTAAAAATATGACTGACACTATATTTTTGATATCACCAAACACAACTAAAAAAAGAATAGAAAAAATTGCAAAATCAAGTTCAGGATTTTTATATCTTGTTGCAGTGTATGGCACTACAGGGGTAAAAACAGGAGTGCAAAATTACACATTAAAGGCAATTAAAAATCTTAAAAATATTACAAAGGGAAAAATTCCAATTGGGGTAGGATTTGGAGTTTCAACACCAAATGATGTGAAAAAATACATTGATGCAGGGGCAGATGCAGTAATTGTAGGTAGTGCATTTTTAAAAATAATTCAAAGTACACCTAAAAATAAACTAGAGTCAAGGATTGCATCATTTACAAAGAGTTTGAAAATCAAAACAATAAAAAAATAATTATCATCAACATTAAAAAATATCACAAAAATTGAATGTATGTTTTGATTAAAGTTAAACCAAGTTTACTAGTAACGTATTTTGCCACATTTTCTACATGATAGTGTTCCATTACGAGTGTAATCATGACTGCAAGATTCTATCTCTATAAACATAATTTAATTCAAAAAAATTGAATATGATTGAATTACTGTATAAACATTGAGTCACCATACAAAATCATTTCACATGTTTAAATCAGAATCACATCAAGTGTAAAGTTCAGACATGATGGATTATGAGAAAAATATGATTCTTTACAATAAAAAATCACATATGCTAGAAAAGAGCATAAAGAAATGTTAAAAGTTCAGGGAAAAACTCACATACAAAAAAATATTGTGCATTAAAGACTGGCGGTCTTTAATTTTAAGGTCAATGATTTTAAAAATCACTTAACTAGATATGCTAACTATCTCAAAATCAAGCTAAATAAAAAAATCTAAACAATTGTTAAAAAAATATAAAATTACCCATACATGTAAAATAATATGAAAATTAAAGATCGCAAAATATGAGACTGGGATAAGCAAAACATACAAAAACTAGATAATCATTTCCTTTATGTGCAGACTAAACTTATTTTTGTTACAGGTGGGGTTATGTCAGGTCTCGGAAAGGGAGTAACTACATCATCTATTGCAAAATTATTACAATTAGCAGGTCAAAAAGTATCTTGTATCAAAATAGATCCATATCTGAATTATGATGCAGGAACAATGAATCCAGTTGCTCATGGAGAAGTCTTTGTCACTGAAGACGGGGGGGAGTGTGATATGGATATTGGGAACTATGAGCGATTTCTAAATCAAAATATTCCAAAAAGTCACAATATCACTACAGCCCAAGTATATTCTGCAGTAATTGATGCTGAAAGAAGGGGGGAGTATCTTGGAGCATGTGTTCAGATAATACCTCACATAACAGACGAGATTAAAAATAGAATTTTAAAAATAGCTCAAGAAGAAAAACTAGATTTTTTAATTGTAGAATGTGGCGGAACAGTTGGAGATATTGAATCACTTCCATTTTTAGAAGCTTTAAGACAAATGAGAGTAGAAGAAGGACCACAAAATGTAATCTTTGTTCATGTTACACTTGCACCATCTTTAGATGTTGTTGGTGAACAAAAAACAAAACCCACACAACATAGTGCTCAAGAATTACGAAGAATTGGAATTCAACCTGACTTTTTAGCTGTAAGGTGTTCAACTCCATTAGAAGAAAAAACAAAAAAGAAAATTGCATTATTTACAAATGTTACCGCAAATGACGTATTATCTTGTCATGATGTAAAATCAATTTTTCAAGTTCCTCAAATTTTGTATGATCAGGGAATAATGGATTCATTATTTACAAAATTTGGAAAAGTTGGAATGGTAAATGCATCTGCAAATTGGGATAAATGGAATAATATTGCTGAATCTATGACTAATCATGAAGATCAAAAAATTAGAATTGCAATGGTTGGAAAATATGTGACACTTGCAGATAGTTACGTTAGTGTAAATCACGCATTAAAACATGCAGGTGCAAAGCTTGGAAAATCAGTAGAGATTGACTGGATTGATTCAGAAACAATTACAGATTGCAGTAATTTATCAAAATATGACGGAATACTAGTTCCAGGTGGATTTGGAACTAGAGGCTCAGAGGGAATCATAGAAACTGCAAATTATGCACGAGAGAAAAACATACCTTATCTTGGGATATGTTTTGGATTTCAATTGGCAACAATTGCATTTGCAAGAAATGTATTAAAATTACAAGATGTAAATACCACTGAAATAAAACCTGATGCTAAAAATCCAATTGTAGATTTACTTCCAGAACAAAAAGATGTATCAGATATGGGGGGTTCATTAAGATTGGGTGCAAATGATATTCAAATAAAAACAAACTCACTATCTCACAAAATCTACAATGCAGATAGAATTAGTAAAAGACACAGACATAGATATGAAATAAATAAAAAATACATTCCAGAATTAGAGAAAAATGGACTCTATTTTTCAGCTGAAAGCGACGGAGGTAAAAGAATGGAAATGTTGGAAATACCTACACATAAATTTTATCTTGGAGTTCAATTTCACCCAGAATTTAATAGCAGACCAGGATACCCAGAACCTGCATTTGAAGCATTTGTAAAAGCTGCGTCTCTAAAGTAGAAAATCAGTCCATTTTTGCAATTTCATATATTTTTTGTCGTGCATCTCGAATTGAAACTTTCTTTTTTACATATCCTTTTTTGAGCAAGTGACTAAGTGCAAGTCTTACAGTTCTACTTGGAAGTAGAGTTTTATTTGCAAGATCTTTTTGTGTGAGTGCCCCTTCATACTCTAATGTCTTTAGTAATAGTTTTGAGCTTGGAGGCATGCTTAGTAATTCTTCTGCAAGGTGTACTTTTTTTGCAAGTGCAGATATGGTTGTAGAATCTTTTTTGAGTCGAATTATTTTTGCAGGAGGTAAATACTGGGTACATTCAACCATACCATTAACTTTGTATCTATCTAGCCCATCAAGAACTACTTCACAGTGTAATCGAGCAGAAATATCACTGATTTGAATAGAACTTTTATTTGATACAATAATCGGTCTTCGTGTTGTATCTAAAGAATTCACAGAAATTATCTCAAATACACCAGAATCCTCAAATAACATTGGTCCACCTGCAGACATTGAATATGCAGAAGAGCCAATTGGTGTAGATACAATAATTCCATCACTATTATCATGCCAAACCTCCTCATTGTTAATGTGGAGTGTATGTTCCATTAGCATTGCACTTTTTGATGAAAATACTGCAACGTCATTTAATACAGGATACACATTTTTTCCGTCAATTTTTACGCCAAGTCTTGGAACTTCATGTACAGTGTAATTTTGTTTTTTTAATATTCGCACATAAGATGAAAACTCTCTAATATCTATCTGAGCTAAAAATCCACTAGATTCCCCCTCACTTATTCCTAAAACAGGGGATACTGAATCAAATGATTTGTGAAAATAATTTCGAACTCCTTTATCTCCACCCAGTACCAAAATACAATCCGCCTGTTTTACTTTGGTCTTTGAGGTAATTAGAAAAGAATCAATTTGGGCATCACTTAAAAATTTTTTTATATTTAATGCAGCAGATAAAGTTGTACCATACCCATAAATTCCTATTTGCACGTTGAAATTAAATTATGTGTGCAATAAAAAGTTAAGTTCTAAATCGTTCTATATTTTACTAGATTATAAAAATAAGAAGCATTTGTTTCAATTATATTTTTTTGTGGTATTTTAAGTAATCCCACCTGTTTTGAATCAAGTGCTGCTTGTGCTGAACCTCCAGCAAAACATAACGCCCAAAGAAAATCTTTTTCCTTTAACATAGTGCAGCAAAATGTTGCACAAAAAATATCACCAATACCAGTAGTGTCATAAACTTCTTTGTTAGGCAACATTATAGAATATATTTTATCTTTAACTAGTAATGAAACTTCAGTTTTGTTTGTAAAAATTACATGCTCTATACCTTTTTTCTGTAATGCAAGCATCATTTCATCCTGAGAACCCATTGAAAACTTTTCAGATTCTTCCGGATTTACTTTAATGGCATTTACCTTACGTAAATCAAGTTCAGTTGATTGCAAAATAATATTTTTATCCAAATCAGTTTGCCTCAAAAATCCCTGAGGATCAACAAGTGTAAAACTAGAATCTCTTTTAATTTTATCAAATGTTTCAAAAGATAATTCATGAAATATTGGAGATACTAGTGAACCATCAGCATTAATTGAAGTGTATTCAATTGGATCACATTCATGTAATAATTTCAAAGTTCTATCAGACCCAGTGATGTTTATTGCAAATCGGGTTGTAAGTTTTTCAGAGGTGGGATTTTTTAAATTAATTTTATGATCAATCAAATATTGTAAAGGAAAATCTTTACCAAATTTTGTGTAAAGATCTACATCAAATTTTAGCTCCCTTGCAGTAAGACCACCATAACATGCCGCACCTCCTATTTGCTCATGATTTACACCATCAATTGTAATTGTATCAATGGCGCAATGTGAAAATAATGCGATTTTCATAAATAATGATTTTAATTATATGGATTTAGTTTTTTGCATTCATTTTTTTCAGACAAATATGGCACAAAACAATCCCTCTCAATAATACCAATTCTACATTTGAAGTAAAGCAGACATGACACAATCCATGCATTCTCTATCATTTTGATTTGTATTATCTTACATTAAAACATGATTAGTGGACAACAAAATGCAATTAAATAGAAACAAGGTGAGTTCCATTTAAATAAAATATTACAAGAAACAATCCAAATTTTCCAAATCAGTCATAAAAATTGAAGTCACACATAATATCATCAAAGAGATTGAGGTAAAACCAATATGAAGTGCAATCATCGGTTTACCAAATGTGGATTATTTTATCTAAAAAATTAGCAATTAAATAAAAAAATTAAAAAATAATAGTTTTATGTACATTTGAGTTACTAGTTAAATTTGAAAAAAATTTTAAAATTATTTAATCAAAAGTTGTTTTAATTGATCACGTATATTTTCAATGTAATTATCTGTTCTTTGTTGTCTTTCTATGGCCTCACGTTTTATTTTTTCCAATTTTGCAAGATGTGCAGTATCTGCCTCTTTCAAATCATCAGCTATTCTTTGATGTGTGTACTCTTTCATTTTATTTATTTCATCATCTTTATTTGCAAACTTTATTGCAACAGCATTTAGATTGTCGTTTTGTGCACTATTAACTATATCTTGTGCCAGAATTAAATTTAATTTTTCAGATATATGTAATGCATCTAGTTCCTCTTTGTATAATTGTATTTTAGCATTAATTGCATCAAAATAATCATTTGTATTTGCCAATCGTTGTGCATCTGCATCTACGCCTTTATCAAGTGAGTTATTATCCAAACTTTGTTTAACTCTATCCATTCTTTCTTTTGAATTCAAGACAGCATCATTTAGTTCAGATTCAGATTGTGCAATTGCTTTTTGCAATCGTTGTTTTTCTTGTTCACTATATGTTTCTAAAATCTTTTCTGTAATTACTAGTTGGCGTAGATTTTCAGATTCAAGTTCAGTTTCGAGTGGTTTTTTTGGAATTTCAAGTATTTCATCGGGCTTTATGGGTTCATCAGTTCTTGTTGGTCCATTTACCTTGAAAAGATAAGGAATTTCAGCAATTCTTGAGACTCCAGCAGGATCCCTTAGTACAAAAACTACACTTGTGTTATTTAGTGAGTATGCAAAGTCAAATAGGTAAGATACATCTGAATCATCGTGAATTTTTTCTGTGGCATCAACTGAATTGAAAAATCCATGTGGATCATGAATTTTAATTTGCGGTGTTTTGTATTTATCAAAGTAAATGTATGTATCACTTGCAAATTGTGTTTTTCCTTTGTCAATATTTGCATAAAGACCGATATGAGTTATGTCTCCAAGACTACCTTGTTCATTAAATTTGATTGAAATATCGGATTTTTTGCCTACTTTGAAAAGAGGGTTAGATGTAGAATTTACAGTTATTATTTTACCGTCTTGTTTTAAAGTAAATGTTAATGGTTTTACAATGACTTCATCTGCTAGATTAGAAGATATGATGAAGATGCACTAGAACTACCAATACCAAATGGAGATAGTGAGGTTACAGTACATGTAATATCATTACCTACAGTATCCACAGTACAACTATCCTCTATCATCCACACCCCACCAGTATGGTGAATCATTTTTAATTTCCTCTCCAATTCATCATTATTCATTTCAGGATATGGTAATGTGATTTGTATTGTATCTGAAGTTAGGAGAGTTTCTGTAGATATATCAATTATACTGGTAACAGACGTAATAGGAATACCATATGATTCAGCATCGATTGAACCGTCCTCGTTTACTTTATCTACACCATAAAGCGTAGCTACTTCCTGTGGCTTCATAATATCAACTGAGACAGTTCCATCAGTATCCACGCCAGCAAAACTCAATGTGAACTGAAGACCGGGAATATTAATGGTATTATCAGTAGATGTAACTAATAAATTATCAAGTGGATCAGGATTTGGATCATTTAATTGTAATATTTCACCAGGAAGTAAAATGTCAGTAGATGCATAGCTATCAGAACTACATGTGATATCACAGTTGATGGATTGTAATAGTAAACCATCTGATAAAACTACATTTGCAGGCATTGGTTGTCCTTTTGCAAATATTGTATCCTTATCAAAGGTGGTACCAGGTGCAAAGGTTTGATTTGCACCACCAAAGTATGTACCCTGTCCAAATCGTGTGTCTTCTCCAAAATTCTGAATCACATCATCAGGAAATACAACTTTGTTGAAGATTGTTCCAGCAC
>NSIR01000004.1 GCA_002737445.1 Nitrosarchaeum sp.
TAGCTGATGCAAAGGCATTGGAGAAAAAGAAACTAGCTGATGCAAAGGCATTGGAGAAAAAGAAACTAGCTGATGCAAAGAAATCTAGATGTAGTAACTTGGTAAAATTTGCATTATTGTCTGGTTGTGATTTACACGGAATGGATTTACATGGTAAAAATCTTTCTAATGCAGATCTTAGTGGGGTCGACTTTACTAGTGCAGATATTAGTTATGCAGATCTTACTGGGGCAAATCTTTCAGGGGCACATCTTTCAAATACAAATCTAAAAAGTACCATCTTTAAAGATTCAAATCTAAGTGGTGCAATTTTTACAAAAGCAAACCTAAGTGGTGCGAATCTAATTAATGTAAATCTAAGTGGAGTAGATCTTAGTAGTGTGGATATTAGTTATGCAGATCTTACTGGGGCAAATCTTTCAGGGGTAAACCTAAGTGGTGCGAATCTTGATAATGCAAACCTTAGTGGGGTCATCATTAAAAATACATCTCTTAGTAATGTTGACCTACGTGGTGTGAACCTTAGTAATGCTGACCTTAGCAAAGCAAATCTCTTTCGTAAAGACCTAAGTGATGCGAATCTCAGTGGCGCAGATCTTACTGGGGCAAATCTTTCAGGGGCAAACCTAAGTGATGCGAATTTTAGTTATGCCAAGATGCCAGGAGTAAATCTTGAGAAGTCTGATCTCACTAGGACAAACTTTAGTTATGCTGACCTTAGCAAAGCAAACATCAGATATGCATACCTCCTTAGTACAACACTCTTTCACACAAACCTTAGTGGTGCAAAACTAAGTGGTTCAATGCTCTGCGCAGATCTCACTACTGCAGATATTACAAATGCAGACTATCGAACTGCAGTAAAATGTTATGGATAGTGTTTATTATTTTGGTAATCCTCATAGTAATTTAATCAAGAAAGACTTTACAAGAGAACAAAGACGTGATTTTACCATTAGAAAAGAAATCAAAATAAACTAATTCTGAACTCTTTTTGTGACTGCGATCTTTTATCTATAATTGGTATAATGACGGAAAGCTAGCTCTCAACTTTAATATAATTAGTAATTTTTTTGGAAATTAGAAATACATTGCTAGCAATTTTTGATGTTGAAGGAGTTCTATATGATGCGGAATATCTACCAATTCTTGCAGAAAAACTCCACAAAGAAGATGAAATTTGGGAAATCACAAAACAAGGTATTCAGGGTGTTATTAATTGGGAAGATGGTCTTAAAACTCGGGTTGAGGCACTAAAAGGTCTTGATTTTACAACATGTAAAGAAATTGCTGATGCCTTACCAATAATGACTGGAGCAAAGGAGGCATGTAGAATTTTAAAAGCAGCTGGATGGAAATTGATGGCAATCTCAGGTGGATTTACAATAATGACTGATAGATTAAAAAAAGAATTAGATTTAGATTATATTTTTTCAAATGAACTAATTTTTAAAAATGGAAAATTAGATGGAGTTACACTACAAGTCGATTCAGATAAATCCAAATCCGCCAAAATCAAAATTGCAGAATGGAATGAAAAAAAAGAGAATATTGTGTGCGTAGTTGACGGTGCAAATGACATAAAATTATTTGATGTATCTGGATTAGGCATTGCATATAGAGCTCAAGATGTGGTAAAAGATTTAGCAACTACTACCCTGGAAGAAAAAGATCTTTCAAAAATACTTGATATTATAAATAAACACTACCATATAAAATTGGAAACCACATCTAATACATAACCAATATCTTACAGTATTTTCCGTTCTATTATAATTGCAAATCATTCCAGTATACCTTGAAAAAGAAATTGATTCTAGTGATAATTTGTCTAAATTAATAATTAATTCTGAAGAAATCCACAATGGAGATATTTTGATTATTGCCCAGAAAATTATCTCAAAATTGGAAGGACGTGTAGTTGAATTATCTAAAGTAGTGCCTTCATTATTAGCTGAAGGTATTAGTTCTGAGTATAAAAAAAATCCGCAGATAGTAGAATTAATTTTAAATGAATCAGAACAAATCATACGAATGGATAATGGTATATTGATTGTTGAAACAAAAAATGGATTCATTTGTGCAAATGCTGGTATTGATGAAAGTAATGTGAAAAATGGATTTGTAACATTACTACCTAAAAATTCTGATGTTTCAGCGGAAAATATTCGAAATGATATTTTTAAAATGATTCAGAAAAATGTGTCTGTTATTATTTCTGATACATTTGGGCGTCCATTTAGAATGGGACAAACTAATTGCGCCATTGGAATTTCTGGTATGAATCCAATACTTGATTATGTTGGAACTGAGGATTCTTTTAAAAAAGTATTACATGTTACTGCAATTGCAATTGCTGATGAGCTTTGCTCTGCGGCTGAATTAGTGATGAAAAAAGTTACTAATTGCCCTGCAGCAATTATTCGTGGCTATGATTTTAAAAATGAACCTTCATCCATCCGTAATCTAATTCGTCCTAAAAATGAAGATTTGTTTAGATGATTCTTGATAATATCATAAAGTGATAAAAATAGATTTTAATATGACAAAACGTGTATTCTGAATTAGATATCTAATGTCTGAAACAAATGATAAAAAATTAGACGCGACTGGATTATTTTGTCCCGAACCTGTATTTAGAACTAAAATTGAGATTGAAAGAATGCAAGTAGGACAAGTGTTAACTGTATCTGCGGATGATCCTGCAGCAGAGGATGACATTACACGATGGGTCACACGAAACGGTCATGTGTTATTGGATGTAAAAAAAGATGGTAACACGATCACTTTTCAAATTAAAAAGGTGAAATAAAACAAAATCATGGGATCTGAAAATAGTTCTGATATTTTAAACCAAATCGGGAATACCCCTCTTGTAAAATTAGATTCTCTTTCAATTGATAATGCTACATATTTTGCAAAACTTGAAGGTCACAATCCATTTGGCTCTGTTAAAGATAGAGCCGCATACTGGATGATTAAAGATGGTGAGGAAAAAGGTAAACTCACACGGGGTAAAAGTATCATTATTGAGCCTACCTCTGGAAATACAGGTATAGGTTTAGCTGGTATTGCAAATGTACTTGGTTACAAAGTTGAGATTGTAATTCCTGAAAAAGCTAGCGATGAAACTAAGAATATTATTAGAAGTTTAGGTGCCAAAGTTTTTGAGACAAGTGATGATCTTTGCCCAAAAGTAGGTGCCGGTACTGATCAAAGTATTGCATTAGCGACTTCTATAGCTTCATCAAGACCTGACACATATTATTCTCCAAATCAATATGCAAATGAGGCAAATTTTATGGGTCATTATATGGGGACAGGTCCTGAAATTTGGAAACAAACTGATGGTAAAATCACTCACTTTTTTACAGGTGTAGGTACTGGAGGTACAATTACTGGAATTGGTACATTTCTTAAAGAAAAAAATCCAAATGTCAAAATTATCGGTTGCCAACCTCAACAAAATCATTTAATTCAAGGATGGCGAAATTTTGAAGAATCCTCAAAACCTGATTTATTTTTAAAACGGGAAAGTGTCGTTGATGATTGGGTATCTGTAAATAATGATGAAGCGTTTTCTGTTGTAAAAGAAGTACTAGTAAAAGATAAACTATTGATCAGTCCTTCCTCTGCGGCTGTCTATGCATGTATGAAAAAATATAAAATTGGTGGCAATAGGTGTGTTGTTGGAATATTTGCTGATGATGGGAGAAAATTCAAGAGTATCTATGCTGCACAAAATATAATGAACGAACAAGAATTTAATGATGGACTTAGAGAAGCAAAACACATGTCTAAATTAGCATATTCATTGTAAATTTTATTTTGACTAGTCTTGTTTTTTAATATCTTTCAAGCTAGTTTCATAGAATTCTCGAAAAAATTTATTCATATCTGTTTCATATTGAAAACATGCATTATTTGATTCAACTAATCTTTCTCTAAGTTCTTTGCTCCATTTACTTTGTTGTTTATCTTTTAATTTAATTACTGAAGGATTATTTTTGACTTCTTCCATATTTGCTATAAATTTTAATGCCATCTGGGAAAATTTACTTATTCTAAGTAAAAATAATCCTGCTTGTTCTTTATTTTTTAAATTCATTAATTCATGTGCTTGAATATAGTATTCTTTTCCTTTTTCATAATATTTTTTAAATTCATTAATTCTGTTTTGCCAAAATAACTCTGTTGAATTTTCTGTTATTTTATAACTAAAATGAATTGCTGATAATTCCTTTCCCAATTTTGCCAAAACATCGCTATTTTCACTGATAATTTCTTTGACTTTTTCTATTTCATCATTCATTATAATGCATAATTTTTTCTCCAATAAAGAGTTTGAAACTAATTTTATGTATCATTTTTCCATACATTATTTAGTATTTTTGAATAATCCATTAAACAATTTTCACAAAATGAATCCCATTCACCAATTTCTAATAATTTAAAAAATTCTAATGTCCATTTGTATGGAGGCTCTTTTGTATATTGAAATTGCTGAATTGTAAAAATTTTCTTTTCTTCAAATTTATTTAGGCATTTTTTACACTGCGCATTTTTCATTAGATATTTTTATAAATTAATTGGTTATTTAGGAATTTTCTGTAAGATACTTGTCTACATCTATTGCTGCCATACATCCAAATCCTGCCGCTGTGACTGCTTGTCTATAACTTCTATCATGTACATCACCTGCTGCAAAAATACCTTCAATATTTGTATGCGTTTTATTTTTTAAAATAATGTATCCATCAGCATCTAAATCAATTTGTTTTTTAAACAATTTTGTATTTGGTTCATGACCTATTGCAACAAAAAGTCCTGCAACGTCGAGTGTTTTTTCTTCATTAGTTTTAATATTTTTTAGTACGGCCTGTCGCATTTTTTGATCCCCTTTAATTTCTACTACTGTTGAATTCCAATGGAATTTTATTTTGTTATTCTTTATTGCTCTTTCTTGCATTATTTTACTGGCACGTAATGTTTCTTTCCTGTGCACCAAATGTACAGTTGTTGCAAATTTTGTAAGAAATGTTGCTTCCTCTAATGCTGAATCTCCGCCACCAACTACTATCAATTCTTGATTTTTGAAAAATGGTCCATCACATGTTGCACAATATGACACTCCTTTCCCTGCAAAAGTTTGTTCTCCCTCTAATCCCATTTTTCTGGGATTGGCTCCTGTTGAAATAATAACTGCTCGTCCTTCATACTCTTCTGACGCTGTTAGTATTTTGAAAGGTCTATGTGTAAAATCCACATTTACTACTTCATCATCTATTATTGTAGTTCCCATTCTTTGTGTTTGTTTTCGCATTTCAATCATTAAATCTGGACCCATTATTCCTTTTTCAAATCCTGGATAATTCTCAACTTCTGTTGTATTGACTAATTGACCCCCTGGCAATATGCCTGATAAAATGAGTGTATCATATCCTGCTCTTGAACAATAAATTCCCGCCGTATACCCTGAAGGACCTGCTCCAATAATTACAATATCAAATTTTGTTTTCTTTTTATCTGGACTTTTTGGTGTTTTGTCTTTATTTTCTAATATTGTTGCACCTGAATCTGCAGCCATCATAATATAATATCTCTAAATTTGATTAATTTAAGTTGTTGAATATCTGCCAAATCATTTAATCTTAAATTTGAGTTATTTTTTCTAGTACACTTTGATGAAAATCACATAATCTATTAATTTCTAATTGTGAATAAATCAGATCTTTTTGCCAATGTGCATTAAAAAGTCTACATTCTAATTTATCGCAAAATGCTACTCCTGTTTCAAAATAAAATATTGCTTGTAAGAGATATCCTTCTATAATTTTTGACAATCGTTTATCATTATATTCTAGATATGTTGACTTGTGTTTTTGTTTAACTGATTCTATGTTTTCACCTTGTCTGAGATTTGATATCATATCTAAATGATATTCCACTGATTTTGCTGGAGCTTCAATTATGCCTGTAGTTGAAATTATTGTGGGATTGGCACTTATCAATGCCCTTCCATGATATCTATAATCTGAATAATCATATGTGCCTAATAATTTGTCTGTAAATACAACATGAAACATGTTTAACGATTTTTCATCCTCATGTATTATCTCGCTCAATATATTTTGAATTTTAAATCCGTCATACATTGTGATATTTTCAACATCTGCATCATTTTTTTTATTTACTGAAATTTCATTCGTATTGAAAGTTTGTTTTTCATATGGTTTTCTTAGATTTAAAATTATATGTGATTCTATTTTTTGACTCATATTTTTTTCTGATAAATTTAAGATATTTTTCCTTATTTCAACTTCAACTGGAAATGTTTGTTTTAGAAAAGTTGCTAATTTTCGAGGTTTAATTTCTGAAACGGTTGGTTCATCATACAAAAATATTTTTGATATTTTCAATGAATTGATTTATTGTTGATTGTTTATCTTTCTAACTCTTTGATTTTTTCTGCTGTAATTTGAGCTGCTTTTCTACCTGAAAATAACATTGAGCCATAAGTTGGACCCATTCTAGCTAAACCGTACGTTTCAGTGACAGACATTCCTGCTGCAACCAACCCTGGATACACCTCACCAGTTTTGTTAACCACGTGTTCTTCACCTTCATTTACATACATTGGATTCATTCCCTTCCACTCTACTAATCCTCTATCTACAAGACGTTTTACTGCAACTGAATCATGTCCTGATGCATCAATGATCATTTTTGCTTCAAGTGCAATAGGATCAACACATGTAATGTTTCTTGGTAATGCTGACACTGGCATCCAATTAACTACTATACCACAAACTCTACCGTTTTTTAAAACAAGATCGTCGAACTTTGTAAGATTTAGGAATTTTACCCCTGCATCGCATGCAGCTGCAATTAATTTTGAAACTGCATGTGGTCCTGGTGTCAAGTATAATCCCTCAGAAACTTTTTTGTATGGAATTCCTAACTCATCCCATATTTTTTGTGCAGGCTCTCTTACGGTTACTGGGTTCATCATATACCCACCCAACCAATATCCGCCACCGAGATAATTATTTTGTTCAACAACTAATACTTTGTAACCCATATTTGAAAGATCTCTACTTGCAGTTAATCCTGCAGGTCCTGCTCCTATTATTATCACATCTGATTCTGCTCTATCTATTAAAACTGAATGAAATTCGTTTACAATTGCACGAGTAATTTCAACCTCACGAACATCTGTGAATATTTTTGTTGATTTTTCTGCGACTGTAGCTTCTTGCATGAAATTAATCATTCTGAGAACCCATTAATACTTTCGCACATGTTTTTAAAATTAGGGCAAACTAATTCTAACTATGTGGAATTATTTTCAGTATGAGGAAAATTAATGTCTAACTTGAAACCTTGTTACCTAAACTTTCCAATATCAAAAATTTATATCATAACTCAAAGTACTTTCTATTGTATTGACATTATCTGAATCTGTTAACTCTAACCCAATTTCTTCCAAATCTAAAATAAATTGGGGAAAAATGGAGGAGGCTGAAGACTTTGCAGCGACTGTAAAATTATACCGTCAGGGAAAATTCGATGAAGATAGTTTTAGACGATATAGATTACAACATGGCGCATATGGCACAAGAATGACTAATGATTATGCTATGGTTCGTATCAAATTACCTGCAGGTGAAGTTTACCCATATCAACTTGAAAAAATATCTCAATTAAGTGAGCAATTTTCTATAGGTAGTGCTCATTTTTCTACACGAGAAAATATCCAGTTACACTGGGTCGTATTGGAAGATGTTTCAGAAATTTTACGAGGTTTAGCTGATGTTGGTCTTACATCCCGTGAAGCATGTGGTAATTCTGTTCGAAATGTAATGTGTAGTCCTTTGTCTGGTGTTTGCCCTGATGAGGAATTTGATTCTACTCCATATGCTCTTGCTACAGCTAGATTTTTCCTGAGAAATCCGTTATCTCAAAGTCTTCCAAGAAAATTTAAATTTAATTTTACATGTTGTGAAAAACATGGAATGGTGAGAATGGTGGATGTTGGATTAATTTCACAAACTAGGGATTTAGATGGTTCAACTCAAAAAGGATTTAAAATTTTTCTTGGTGGTGGGTTGGGTAACAAATCTTTTGTTGGTCATCAATTGGAAGAATTTACTCCTGAGGAAGATCTTTTGTATACTTCCATTGCAGTGATTAGAATTTTTGATAGATTAGGTGATCGAAAAAATATGGCACGAAATAGAATGCGATATCTTGTTAATGATATGGGGTGGGAAAAATTTCGTAATCTTGTTCTTAAAGAAAGAGCCATTGTACGTGCAACTCAATCAGTTGTCACTCGTCTTGATGTAGATCATGCTCCAAACCTGATAAAACGACCTATTCAAATATCTGATGAAAGTGGTGGATCTATTCCAGAAGGATATGCACGATGGATTAAAACAAGCACTCTAAAACAAAAACAATCCGAATATCATTCAGTATTCATAACACTTGAGGCAGGAGACATAACCTCAAATCAGTTAATTTCACTAGCTAGCATAATTCAAGAATTTTCATCAGAAGGTAATGCTAGAACTGGATTTATACAAAATATCGCAATACGTTATGTTCATGAAGAAGACTTGCCAAGACTATATTCCAAATTACTTGGGGTAGGGTTGGCAAAATCCGGCTCTCTTACTATGGCTGCACCTGTTGGTTGTTCTGGAACTACCTCTTGTAATTTAGCTTTGACCAACTCCCATAGATTGGCAAAGGAAATTCAAAGAAAATTCCTTGAACTCAAATTAGATCAAGATGATGATTTATCTGATTCATCCATCAAGATAAGTGGGTGTCCTAACGCATGTGCCCAACATGGAATTGCAACAATTGGCTTTTTTGGTGGAGGAGGAAGAGTTGGAAAAGAAATGTATCCAAACTATCAAATGTCATTAGGTGGTCGTTCTGATGGCGAGACAACACTTGGTTCTACTTGTCATAGAATTCCTGCAAAAAGAGTAATTCCGGTAATTTTAAAAATAATTGAATTATTCAAGGAAAATAAAAAATCCAACGATACTCTAAAAGATTGGCTTCATAGAATTATAAATGGTAAGGAAGACACTGCAATAAAATCAATGCATGATATGAAAATCGCTTTGGATTTTTTAACAATTCCTCCTACTAAAGAGGAAGATCCGGATTTTTACAATGACTATGGAAGTGATTCAAGTTATCATACAAAAACTGGAAAAGGTGAATGTGCAGCATGAGTCAAGAAAAAAATGTAAAAATAACAATGGATATTGATTCGCTTAGATCTGAACTTAGAGACAATAGTGTTAGAGTGATTGACGTACGAAGAGAAGAAGATTATAAAAAAAGCCATATTCCAAATGCCGTAAATTTACCACTTGCAAATTTATTATCTGATGATAGTCCTGAACGTGTTGTAAAACTTGTAAATACAATTGGTATTGATGATGAAACTCCTGTAGTAGTTTACGATGATACATTTGGTGCACTTGCATCTAGAGTTGCATGGACATTGGAATATTTGGGTCATTCTAAAGTATCTTTGCTTGAAACAACTTTTAGTAAATGGAAATCCCTTGGGTTAGAACACGATGATAAAATTCCACAAATACAAAGTAAAGAACACACTATTCAACTTAATTCAGAAATTTTATCAACAACTGATTATTTAGAAACATCCAAAAATAAACCAAATGTACTTTTAATTGATAATAGGGAACGATTGAACTATTTGGAACAACACATTCCTGGTGCAATCAATCTACCTTATAGAACACTTGCAACACAGGATAAAATTTTACGACCAAAGGAAGATATGAAACGTCTTTTAGATAATAGAGGAATTACAGGCGAATTTGAAATTATCACTTATTGTGGAAGTGTTGGAACTCTTTCAGGATTAGCTTACTATGCATTAAAATCAATTGGATTATCTAATATCAAATTGTATGTACGCTCTTTTAAAGAATGGAAGGGTCTTGAAAAACCAACCGTGAAACAAGAGGATGCCCATTATTGGGATCTCTCTGCAGAATAAATTAAGCTATTTCGTTTCTAAGCTTTTTAGTGATTGTTACTTCTACATTGTCTAAAAGAATTATCATTTTACCTTTGTTTTCAATGAGATAATCTATTCCTCTATCTTTTAATCTGATTTTCCATAATCTTATTTCTCTGTGTTCTTCGAAAAATTGCTCAATCATTTGTTCTCCTGATTTTGTAGAATCTATGAATTCATCAAAAATTTCAATTATTTTTTCTATGTTCTCTTCTTCTATTGCCACTCTTGCTGATTGTATGGCTTGACTAATTTCTTTTAAGTTTTTAATTGGCTTTGATAATTGTTTTTGTGATATTCCAAATAATCCTTTTTTATCTTTTCCCATTCTTTCTGCAACATCTGCAGTGAGATCATATATTGGAATTTTACTTAAACCATCTCGTTTTTCATGCTGAACAATTAATCCTTTTTCAAGTAATTTTCTTAGTGCATTTTCTGTATCTGCTTTATCTAGAAACGTTGTCCACACAATTGCTCCAATTGTATGGTACCCTTGTCTAATTGATTCCAATACCACCACTTCCATAATTCTTTTAAAACCTTCTTCAATTCTGACATTTCTGAAATCTTTATCTCTTATTGATTTTCTTGCATTTTTAACATCGATTTCAATTGAACGTTTGAGTGCTTCTAGTGATTCTGGAACTTGATTAACTAGTGAAAGAAAACATGCCTTGTTATACCATGCCATTCCATATGTTGGATCTGATTCTACTGCTTTTTCAACAGCATCTAATGCTTTCGCATAATTTTTTTGCTCATAATGTACTAGTGCTTTCAAATTCCAAGTTTCTGGATTTGTTACATCTATGTCTAAAATTTTATCATAAATCTTTAGTGCATCATTATACTCTTCTAAATGAAATCTGACATAGCCCAATTTTATTAAAGTCTCAATATTGTTTGGCTCAATTCTTAACGCTTGCTCAAAAATGACTGCTGCATCTTCAAGCTTTTCATCTGCCATGAGATTTACACCTTTTTTAAATAATTTTTTACGATTATAGTCTGGATCCACTAATGATGTTTCTTCAACTGGATCAACAATTTTAGATTCTATCTTGTTTTCCTCTGTTTTTTTCTGGAATATCTTCTTCACTAGCTCAATCTTTCTATTATCTAGATAAATACCATACTGAATAGAATTTACTATGTGTTATCTTTAATGACTGACTTAAAATTTTACTTTAAAATCACTATCATAATTTGATTTTATCTAATGTCTGATAGATCTTGTAATATTTTATTTTACCAGTATTTTTAATTTTATTTCTGCATTTCTAACTTTTGTAATACTGTTAATTCATAAAAGTGTCTAAATTTAAGAATATTTTTTATTTTATCCTCTTTTGAATATTGCCTTTTTACCATTTTTGAGGCTAATTTTGATCTAGAAAAAAATGAATGATTTTGCACCAAATATAGAAATACTTGATATCCCCACAATCGATTATGTCCAATCGCGAAAGATTAGAAATTCATGGCAAATCCCCATTTACACAATCTGGTATCTATGAGGTTGAAATCTTTATTTCTGATTCAAAACCTACTCCTGATAAAATTAAAAACAAAAAATTTCCTTCTTTATGGAAAGGACATTTTCATCTTAGAGTTAAAGATGGATTATTTACAGAGACACTTGGGTCTGATGTTAACCCAATACCCTCTTCTGTCTACGACCTTGATAATGCTTGGATTATAGTAGTTGATTTATTTTCTTCATTGCATTCTATTTTTAATGTCTTTTTTGAAAAATCATCAGATGAAAATAAATCTGAAAATATATCTAAAACTAAATTATCAAAACAAGCAGGTACTGTAAAAACAAATCCTGATTCTTTCAAGCCTTATGGGTATGGTGGTCCACAAGGTGACAAAGGTTCAACTGGCCCCCACGGCATATCTGGCGACAAAGGTCCACAAGGTGACAAAGGTTCATCTGGCGACAAAGGTTTACCTGGCATTCAGGGAGTTCCTGGTGACAAAGGCGACAAAGGTCCACAAGGTGACAAAGGTACACTTGGAGAAAAAGGAATTACTGGTGACAAAGGCGATAAAGGTGACAAAGGCATTTCAGGTCCACCTGGTGACAAAGGTGACAAAGGACTTACAGGTTCATCTGGCGATAAAGGTCCAGATGGATTAAGAGGTCCACTTGGCCCACAAGGTGACAAAGGACTTACAGGTTCATCTGGTGATAAAGGTCAAATTGGTTTACGTGGAGTTCCTGGTGACAAAGGCGATAAAGGTCCACAAGGTGTAGTAGGCGATAAAGGCATAACTGGTCCTGCTGGTTCATCTGGTGATAAAGGTCCAACTGGACAATATGGTATTCAAGGTGACAAAGGATTACAAGGTCCATCCGGAGAAAAAGGTCCACAAGGGCCACTTGGTCTTTTAGGTGATAGGGGTCCAAGAGGTCCTGAAGGTCCATTAGGTGATAAAGGTCCACAAGGCCCACAAGGCCCTGCTGGCGCAAAAGGATTGACTGGTGTGCCTGGTCCAGAAGGTGAAAAAGGAGAAAAAGGTCCTCTTGGATTACAAGGCGACAAAGGACTTACTGGTCAATTAGGTCCATTAGGCGATAAAGGTCCACAAGGTCCACAAGGTCCACAAGGTGAACGAGGTTTATCCGGTCCATCCGGAGAAAAAGGATCTCAGGGTCCACAAGGAATTCAAGGCACACAAGGTGAACGAGGTCCAACAGGTCCATTTGGTCCACATGGTGAAACTGGTCCAACAGGAGAACAGGGGCCTATCGGATCTATGGGTCCAAGAGGTCCGCCTGGTCCACCTGGAGAAAAAGGTTTAGCTGGTGGAATGTCTATGGAGCAAAAAGCACTATTCAAAGATCTTTTAGAAATTTTGATTAATAAAAATATCATTAGCACTGAAGAACAAATTAAATTAATGAGTTATCTTTACTAATGATAAAAAGTGTGAATTATCGATGACTGAAACCCCCGAAAAAATAGAATTTAAAATGTTGGATTACAAACGTATTGAAAATGATTTTGTATCATTTGAATTAGAAGACGGTACAATTGTAAAAGTGAAAGTTGATTTAGATAGAGTGGGTAAGGCTCTTAATTTTCAAAATCCTGACGGCACTCCACACTATGCGATTAACACTTCTGTAAAGTTATCTATCACTCCACCTGACAAGAAATTCACCGTACAAAAAAATAATTTAAAAGAAAAGAATTCACAACCCCCAGATCAAATGTTTAGCTAAATTTACAAATTTAATTAAAAAAATAAAAACAATCATTCTATGTTCATAATTGTTAATTTTTAATGGTATTATCGTTTTCTTGGATCTGCTTTACTTCCTGAAGATATGTATGACAATCTTTTTTACAGAACTATATTTAGATACAATTTTTCTTTTTGTTGCCATTATAATTTATATTATTTTATATTCAAATTTTTCAAAATCATATTTTTTCATTAAATATTTTATTTTTCCTATATTTTATGCCTAAATAAAATCATTTTTGGATGATAGAACCATATTTTAGTTTATTTTTATGTGATTTATTTGTAAATTAATTTTTAATCCTGATCTATTTAATTTCTAAAAGTAAAAAATTATGCCCCTCGTAATTTGATTATAGTTAAAACATCTTCATCCTGCACAATGTGATCCAATCCTACTCGCTGTCCTCCGAATTTTACGCTTTTCCCCCATATCAGTCCATATCTAAATTGCTTTTTCATACTTCGATGCAATTTATTACAAATGTCTTCTACTGAATCCCCCTCCCTTGCAATCAATGGTTCGACGAAATCTGCTTGACCTCCTTTTGGTCTCAGATATATTCTAATAAAATTAAGTTTATCGTAAATTTTTTCTTTTAACAATTCTATGTTTATCTCTGAATTTGCTGAAACTTCAATTACCTCTGATTTTATTTTTGTTTTTAAATCTTCCAAGAATTCCCTATTTACTAGATCTATTTTATTTAAAATTGTGAGTGATTTTGAATAACTAATATTTCCTGCAATATGATCTGCCAATTGCTCTGATGTAATGTCTTCTCGAATTACTACTCTGGCACTAACTAAACCGTAAATATGTAAAATATCTTTAAGATGTTGTTCTGAAATTTTTGTTAATTTTACTTGTTGTGCAACTGCAATTCCCCCCATAGGTGATTTTTCAATTGTGATATTTGGAGGTAATTTATTTAATCTTATTCCTATGTTTCCTAATTCATTCACCAACACATCTTCATGAAATGGTTGAAACACATCTAGCATCAATAAAACTAAATCTGCTGATCTTGCAACTGATAATATTCTTTTACCTAAACCTTTTCCACTTGAGGCGCCTTTGATAATCCCTGGCAAATCTAAAACTTGAATTTTGGCTCCTCTATAATCCATCATTCCTGGAACTACTGTTAAAGTTGTAAATTGATAAGCTGCAACTGCCGACTTTGCATCTGTTAATTTATTTAACAGAGTAGATTTTCCAACACTTGGTAGTCCAATAAACACCACTGTGGCGTCCCCTGCCCGTCTAACATCAAATCCATCTGTCTTAACCCCGCTTTTTTGAATTTCTTTATCTTCTTGTTCCCGTTTTAATTTCGCAATTTTTGCTTTTAGTATGCCTATGTGGTGATTTGTGGCTTTATTGATCTGAGTTTTTGCCATTTCGTCTTGAATCGCTTTAATTTTTTCAGGAATTCCCAAATCTATTCAATCTTTAACTGAACTCTTTCAAATAAAATCCTATGATTTTTCTTTTATGTTCTCTTTACTTGATAATTATAATTTTATGCATGATTTTACATACGTTAGTATTTAAGATTGTAAATCATAAAGTAATTCTTGGTTACTTGTGATAAATGTTATCATGAACATCATGATCAATGTATGGGAAAAGCAGGAATGTTTGATTGTGAATGCAAATGTGTGAAACAATGAATTATTTGCACTAACCCCTTATCTTTATTTTTTTGATTATTCTTTGCTTTAAATTACAATGAATTTTTAGTAATTTATGCCTCAATTACAAATAACTGCTGAAACAATGACTAGGATAAAGACTATTACTGGAATTAGCCATGTTCGCGATGGTGATTTCATGGTAAATGAATTGATCGATATTTTAGAACGAAAAATCAGAGAAAGACGTTAATCATACCCTCTTTGATATATTATTCAGTATGATTGCCGCTATAATTATACCACTTTTTATCTCTCTTACAATTGGATTGATTGGATATCTGAGTTATAGATTTATTATTTTTGATTATTTATGTAATCGAACTGTTAATTTAACTTTAAAAAAATACGATATTAAAAAAACACAGTATCAAATAATAAAAGAATTTTATGAAAAAAATCACTCTCAAATATCTGATAAAAAAATTCTACATCTTACTAAAAAATACAGACAAAAAGAACCTGAAAAGTTTCTTACAATGTATGATTTTATTAGAGATAATTCCTAAACTTTAAAAAAATCTTACACTATGGCTCTCTTGGTATCTGAATAAATGGTGTAGCGCCCTCACCTCCTACCACCATTGGCAATTTACCATCCCATGACTGTATTTTGAGCCATTCTAGATAATTTGGATTTTCTGCCAATGCTCCATTGATTATTTTAATTGCCTCAGCTTCACCACTTGCTTCTGCGACATTTGCAGCAGCTATACCTTTTGCCTGTTGCTCTTGTTGTCTTGCTTCAACTTCAATTCTTCTAAGGTCATTTTCAGCTTTGAGTGCTTTTTGTTCAGCTTCTACTTTAGATTCAATGGCTTGTGCAAATAGTGGTGAAAATTGAAAATCTGTAATTGAAATTGCATCTGTATTGATATTGTAAGGATTAAGACGGGCGGTAATTTGTGTCTCTATATCTGTTTTTACTAGAGGTCTTTTTGTGATCAATTCTTCTGCATTATATTTTGCAGTTATTTGCTTGACTACTTCTTCTACTGCTGGCTGAATGATTCTACTTTCATAATCCGGTCCAACTTTACCATACAAAATATTCACTGAATTTGCAGAAGCGTGATAATTGACTGTAACCTCAGTTGTTACCGTCTGAAGATCCTTTGAAGCACCGGATGTTCCTTTTACGAATTTAAGGGTTCTAACTTCCATGTTTATGACTTTATCTGCAAATGGTGTCACAAAATGCAATCCTTCCTCTAAAGGTGGACTAGTGGTATCGACTGCACTCCAGTGTAGTAAAACTCCCCTATTACCAGCTTCTACTATTTGTACTGATGCTGATGAAATTACTGCGATTACTATAATTGTGATTATGCCAACAATTAGTAACTTGGCTTTTCCAAAATTTACATCCATTGGTGGTTGCTGATATTTTGACACACAAATTTATTCTATTTACTATACTTATATGATGCTATACTAACAAAAATCATTTTAATCAGTACGTGGTAATTTATTTTTAATCACGATTTTAATTTATTAATAAAATGACAATGATGAAATAGTTCTAAATGAAAATTAGATTATGGTTGAAGATGGATTTATGTGGATTTATTTGGTATTCCTTTTAATTCCATTATCTAGAATAGTGCCACGTTTACTAAAAAAATGGAAATCAAAGAATTCTGATATTTCACAACAATTACCTAATGATCAATTCCAATTTTCCAATAATACTATATCTGAATCCGCACGGGAGCCACCTATAGCACGATCTCAAAGTGACTCAAAGCCTGCATCCATTGACATGCTGGTTCTAGGTGAAATCAATCATGGCACAAAATTTTTTAATTCAATTCAAAACAAATTGGGTATTGATACTGATTCTCTTAATTCTGTTTTAGAAGATTTGGAAAATCATGGATTGATTCGAGTTGAACAAAAACAAGGTCTTTTTGGTTCAAAAATAGAGTTACATGTTACAGATAAAGGACTCAAAAAGTTTTATTCCTAATTGTCCTTACAAATTATGATGTTTGATTTTTGCTAATTCTATTACCTTCTAATTTTTTACATTATAATTTGTGATGATGACTACAAAATTATTGATTTTTATGTATTTTGTATTGTTTTTTGTTGATTCAAGCAAGAAATTACACGTAGCAAATATTATTCGGTTCCAAAAATAATATGTATGAAACGTAAAACATTTGCTGTAGACATTGATGGAACTATAACTGAAAATGGGGCTGGACGAATTAATTTGGATGCTCTTACTGCCTTAAGACATATGACGAATATTGGACATAACGTAATTTTTGTAACTGGTAGGTCATCTGTTGAAGCATACATGCTGTCTGTTTTTGGAGGAACAACAAAAATCGCTGTAGGTGAAAATGGTGGCAGTATAACTCTCAGTACAAATGAGCATATTTTACTTGGCAATTTACAA
Source organism: Nitrosarchaeum sp. (assembly GCA_002737445.1). Classification (GTDB taxonomy): domain Archaea; phylum Thermoproteota; class Nitrososphaeria; order Nitrososphaerales; family Nitrosopumilaceae; genus Nitrosarchaeum. The sequence goes on from NSIR01000004.1 coordinate 17,442, forward strand.
GAATGTCAGCATGCATTTCAAATTATAAAAAAAGAGATTGATAATGTTGTCGAAAAATCTGTTTTTCCACGAATGACTGAGATAGTATTAGAAAGAACATTTGATTTAGAATTGGCCAAACAATTAGTTTTAGACAAAAATTTGGATGTTTTACTTTCAGACAGTCAATATGCATTTCATATAAATTCACACGGAATAGACAAAGGTACCGGATTTCAAGAAATTATGAAAAGATTGTCAATTTCCAGTGAGGATGTAATTGCAATAGGTGACAGTGAAACTGATATTCCGTTATTTAAAATTGCAAAAACAAGTATTGCACTTGGAAATTCTTCAGAACATGTAAAATCTAGCGCAACAATGACAATGTCTGCTAAATCTGGTGATGGCGTTATAGAAGCACTAGATAAATTAGCATCTAAATTATCTGAGATATAGACTTGTCATTTAAATTATTGATAGATGAAATTGATAATAATATCCATAAAATATTGGATGATCTATCTGTATCTGATATTTTATTTTCAGTAGAGCCCGCAAAACCCGGATTTGGTGATGTGAGTTCAAATGTTTCATTTTTACTTGGTAAACACTTTAAGAAAAATCCTAAAGAAATTGCTGATATGTTGTCTGAAAAATATAATCAATTACAATCTACTCTTGTGTCTAATGTAGAATCGCACCCATCTGGCTATCTTAATTTTTTTGCAAATTGGGAAAAACTGAATCAACTTATTTTATCTGAATCTAATTTAGATTATTATGGCTCAGTTGATCTTGGAAAAAATTCTATCATTGTAGTAGAACATACAAGTGTTAATCCGAACAAAGCTCTTCACATTGGTCATATACGTAATATTGTTTTAGGCGACACGATATCTAGAATTCTAAAAAAAGCTAACTACAAAGTAAATGTGCTCAACTATGTTGATGATTCTGGTCTTCAAGTGGCAGATATTATTGTAGGTTTTAGACATTTAGGATTTGCTCAAGACCCTCCAAATGAAAAAAAGTTCGATCATTACTGTGGTGATGATATTTATGTTAAAACTACTGAAAAATATGAACAAGATCCTAGTTTGGAAAATATCCGAAAAAATATTTTAAAAGAATTAGAAGATGGAACTTCTGAAATTGCTCAGTTTGCTGATAAAATCACGCGACGTGTTTTAGAAAATCAGATTGAAACTTGTTGGAATTTAGGTGTATATTATGACTGCCTGAATTTTGAATCTCAGATAATTCGTTCAGGACTATGGAATCAAATCTTTGAAAAATTAAAAGAAATGAATCTCATAGAATTTGAAAACAACGGTAAAAACATTGGCTGTTGGGTGATAAGAGGTGAAAACAATGACGAGGATAAGGTACTTGTAAGAAGTAATGGAACTGCAACATATATCGCAAAAGATATTCCATATGCTGCATGGAAATTGGGATTAGTGAATGATCCATTTAACTATGAAAAATATGACAAATTACAGCCTGATAATCATATTCTTTGGCAAACCACTTTGGTACCAAATAATAATTTTAAACAAAATTTCATTGGTGAAAAAGTAATCACTGTAATTGATTCTCGGCAAGACAGACTCCAAAAAATCATTACAACCATAATGTCTAAATTTAAATCCAAACAGGATGTTTACATTCATCTTGGGTATGAATCAGTTACACTAAGCGCTGACACTGCAAAAACACTTGGCTTAAACACGGATGGCAAACAAGCTCAAATGTCTGGCAGAAAAGGTCTCTATGTTAATGCTGATTCTGTTTATGATTTATTAAAAAATAAAACTACTGATGAAATTAGACGAAGACATCCAGAAATGTCTGATTTTGAAATCAAACAAATTGCACATCATATCTCTGTTGGAACTTTACGTTATGAAATGATAAAGCAGGATTTGGACAAGATGATTACATTTGATTTGACAAAATCACTGAGTTTGGATGGTGATACTGCACCATACATTCAATATGCTTTTGCACGAGCATCAAGGATAATTGAAAAATCTACACGTATTCCATCAATCGATATAGACTTTTCTTTATTAAATGATCAATTTGAAATAAATCTAATCAAAACAATTGGATTGTTTGATATGCATGTCATGGATGCTGCCAAAAATTTATCTCCCAAAGTTATAGCAAGATATTGCCATGATCTAGCCGTATCTTTTAATTCATTTTATGAACATGTAAAAGTAATTGATCTAGGTAATGAAAAATTAGAAAATTCTAGATTATGCATTGTAAATTCATTTAAGCTAACACTTGAAAAAGCACTTGAATTATTAGGTATTACCGCTCCTGATAAAATGTAGTTTTTTATAATATTTGAATACAAATTTAATATTTTGATTTATGGAAAAACACTGTAAATTACTATTGGATAATTTATAAAAAAATGATTAGTGACTATGTCCACAGCCACAAGAATCATGACTTTCACTTCCATGAGATTCATTTCCTGCACATCTGGAACATTTGTCTGCTCCAGTTGGAGAAAAGAAACCAATCCCGCATGATACGCATTTCATATTTGACATAATACGAGTAACTAATTGCCGTATTTATTTAATACGATTTATGTGAAATCTTGTAAATAAAATTAATTTGCGTCAATTTTACATCTATATGTGATATCAGTTAGGTTCTTATCTAAAATTTTTAGAAAAAATGCATGGCTAAGATTAAACAAAATTCATATGTTTTATTTTATTATAATGCATCTAAAAAATGGCTTGTTAAAATATCTAAAAAAGAATCGCTTCATACCCATATAGGCGTAATTAAACATGCAGATGCTCTAGGAAAAGAATTCGGTTCTAGATTAACAACTAACAAAGACAAGTATGTGTATCTAATTGAACCTACAATGTATGATCATGTTATGAAACTTCAACATGGCACACAAATTGTATATCCGAAAGATATAGGTTACATTATTGCAAGAGCTGGTATTGGAAATGGTCAAAAGATTTTAGAAATTGGCACTGGTAGCGGTTCTCTTACATCATTTATTGCAAGTGTAATAAAACCAAAAGGACATGTATACACTTTTGATGTTGATGAAAATTTTATGAAAATAGCTGAAAAAAATATCAAAAAAGCTGGAATGTCAAAATATGTCACACAACAAAATTTAGATTTAAAAGTTGCAAAAAAAATGCCACTTGAAGAAGTTGATGTGGCTCTAATTGATCTTGGTGATCCTTGGACTGTACTTCCACAAGTTAGAAAAATGCTAAAGGGTAGCGGTTCTCTTTTTGCAATTTGTCCAACTATGAATCAACTAGAAAAATTAACAATTGCATTAGTCGAAAATGAATTTACTGATATTGAATCTACTGAACATATTATTAGGACGATTGAAGCACGTGAAGGAAAAACTAGGCACTCTTTTCAAGGAATAGGTCATACTACCTATCTATGCTATGCTCGAAAAGCATTTTTCGGTAGAGGTACAAAGAAAAAATCAGTCCCTGCAACTTTTGAAGAAATTGCGATTCAAGATGATGCTGAAAATGATGAAAAATCTACATGATTTTAAATTTTTCTAGTTAAAACAAGATTTATCCAGTCATTATTTACTATATTTTGTAATGACTAGGAGAACATTACAAATCACAGATGTAAAAAAATTCATACCTGCAAGAAAAGTAAATTCACACAAAGGTGATAATGGAATTACATTAGTTATTGGTGGTAGTTTTATTTATCATGGAGCCCCAATTTTATCTTCAATTGCTGCATTGAGGTCTGGTGTTGATCTAGTGTATACTTCAGTTCCAAAAATTAATGTGTCTGCAACTCGTGCAATATCTCCAAATCTTATCGTGATTCCACTAGTTGATCAAAAATTAACCCGCGGTGCTGTGAACAAACTTCTTGGTTTGATTCCATCAAAATTAGATTCTGCAACAATTGGAATGGGTCTTGCAGTGCAAGATCGAGAGGCATTACTGCTTTTAATTAAATCACTTTTGGATAGAGACATTCGACTTTCATTGGATGCAAGTGCTCTTGTTCCTGAAATATTGCCTATTTTATCTGATAAAAATGTCGTAGTCACACCCCATGCCGGAGAGTTCAAGCATTTATTTGGAACGACTCCAACAGATTCAAAAAAAGAACGTATTATGCTAGTTGAAAAAAATGCTAAAGATTACGGAATTACTGTTTTACTCAAAGGTGCAACTGATATTATTTCTAATGGTGATACCACATATCTTAACGAAAAAAAAATACCCGCAATGACGGTAGGTGGTACAGGTGATGTTTTATCTGGATTGGTTGCAGGAATGCTTGCAAAAAATCGTAATACTTTGGAATCTGCAGCGGCTGCAACTTTCATCAATGGATTAGCTGGAAAAGCCACTCAAAAAAAGTTTGGATTACACATGACTGCAATGGATCTATTAGATGAAATTCCAAATACAATGAAACCCTTTGATAGAATTGTATGAGTAAATTGTCCACTTTTAAGTACGTTGATTCTCATATGCCTAATCTGATTTTTGATTTACAAACACTAATTCGACAACCAAGTATATCTGCAAAAAATGAAGGCATTGAAAAATGTTCACATCTAGTAAAAAAAACACTAGAAAAATCAGGAATTAAATCTGAAATACTAAAAATAAAAAATGCCGCACCAATAGTTTATGGTGAAATAAAATCAAAACAAAATCCACGTAAAACTTTGATGTTTTATAATCACTATGATGTTCAACCGGTTGAACCTTTTGAATTATGGGACGACCACCCATTCAGTGGAAAAATTAAAGGAAATAAAATATTTGGTAGAGGTGCATCTGATGATAAGGGTGAATTAATTACCCGAATAAAAGCAGTTGAAGCACATCTAAAAACCAATGGAGATGTTCCTTGCAATATTAAATTTGTAATTGAAGGTGAAGAGGAAACTGGCAGTGCACACATTAATCAATATTTAAAAAAATTTAAAAATAAATTTTCATGCGATGGCGTAATCTGGGAATTCGGATATGTTGATTCACAAAATAGGCCAATTATCGGTCTTGGAATGAAAGGATTGTTGTACGTTGAATTATCTGTAAGAGAATCAATTCGTGATGCACATTCAAGCTTGGCTGTTTTAATAAAAAATCCTGCATGGCGATTAATTGAAGCACTACAAACACTTAGGGATTCAAATGGAAAAATTTTGATTAAAGATTGGTATAAAGAAATGACTAAACTATCAAAAAGTGATTTAGAAATAATATCTAGAGAGCCTTTTGATGAAAAATCATTTAAAAAAGAATTTGGAATTAATTCATTTGTTGATAACCTACATGGTTTGAATGCCAAAAAAGCTCTTGTTGGAGGTGCTACTTGCAATATAGCTGGCTTTATTTCAGGGTATATTGCAAATGGTGCAAAAACTGTACTTCCAGGAGAGGCGTTAGTAAAAATTGACTTTAGATTGGTTCCAAAAATGGATCCAAAAAAACAATTTCATAGATTAAAAAAACATTTGAAATCAAAAGGATACGGGGATATTAAAATTAAAATTTTCCACGGTGAATCTGCTGCTAGAACAAATCCAACAGATCCATTTGTTTCAAAAGTAAAGGAATCGGCAGATCATGTATTTGGAAAATCAATTTTGAATGTCTCCAATGCTGGTACTGGACCAATGCATTCTTTTGTAAATATTTTAAATGCCCCATGCATCTCTATTGGCAGCACATACATGTTTTCTAGAATTCATTCACCTAATGAATTCACTCGAATCGATTTATTGAAAAAAACTACAAAATGTATTTGTCTTATTATGGAAAAATTTGGAAATGATTAGTGTACATAACTTGGTAATTTTTTTATAATTTGTGCAAGTGATATTTTTCCAGGACCTGCAGTAATTATTACCAGTGATGCGGCAAGTAATATGAGATCCAATTCATATCCTCCCTGACCAATTAAATTAGTTGCTTTTTTCACATAAAATATTGCACCAAGCATGATTACACATAACATAGATGCAGAAACACGTGTTAGAATTCCAGTAATTAATAATATCCCTGGAATAATTTCTGCCAATGCAATTGGTATCTGCATTTCTGGTGCAAATCCCAACTGTCCTGTTAGAAATCCAATAAATTGTGGATTTAGTTTTCCTAGACCATGTGCTAAAAAAATCACTCCTACAGACGCTCTTAATCCAAAATTAGTAATGTCATTTAATTTTGTTTTACTGATGATGGCATCTGTCAATTCACAAACTTGATTATCATTCTATAAAAATTGGCCTTTTTCTATAATCTCAGAAAGCCCTTTATTATGCCCTCAGTAAGTTGAGATATGTCCATGTATATGCCAGGCGCGACGGCTGTGGGAATTACTTTTGATGGCGGTATTGTTCTTGCAAGTGAAAAAAGGATCGCATTTGGTAATTTTCTTGTAAGTAAATCCTCAAAAAAGACCTTTTCAATCACTTCAAAAGTCGGTGCATCTTGTGCTGGTCTTGTGGCTGATATGCAGATTTTAACATTACAAATTGCCGCATTAGCAAAAATTAGAAAAATGGAACTTAAACGTGATGTTCCTCCAAACACTATCGCAAAAATGATGTCAAATATGATGTATGAACGAAGATACTTTCCATTACTGACTCAAGTTATTGTTGGCGGTGTGGTTGACAAACCTATTTTGTATACATTAGACCCATTGGGTTCTGTTCTTCCAGATGATTATGCAGCAGTTGGTACAGGCGCTGAAATGGCATTAGGAGTTTTAGATCCACAATTCAAAGAAAATATGACTCAAGAGGATGCAATTGATTTAGCAAAAAGAGCAGTACGAGCTGCAATACTACGAGATTCTGCAAGTGGAGATGGATTAGATATTCTTGTTATCACCAAAGACGGAACAAAAGAATTTACAGAAAAAATCTAATCTTTGTAATAACTGTATTTTCATAATTAAAATTTATCTGTTCTATTTTTTTTGTGTTACAATTATTTTGATTTTACTAAATAATTTTAATTAGATTAAAACAAATTAATTGTTAATAGTTTTTCCAATCTCCCAAAATTTATCTGAAATATAGTGGATGTTTTTTATAATTTCTCCTTTTTCCATATTTTTTAAATCTGAGCTTGAAACAAGTGCTTTTCCAACGGCAATAAATTTATGTTGTGATTCTTCAATCACACAAACAATTTTTTCTTTTTCAAATTCACTATGATTTTTAATTCCAGGGCGCATGACGTTTGCTCCCTTACACATGAATTTGACAGCTCCCATATCCACTGTAACATGAGGGAATTTTTCAAGCATTTCTATTTCTGATAAAAATGGGATATACTCGTCATTAACCTTTAAAATTTTTATCCCCTGACCCATAATTATTTGTGCATCATCTGCAATTTCATGTACTTTTAGATTTTTTATTTTAGGAAATTGAATTCCCCATTTCTCTGAAACAATTTTAAGGAATGTGACTGTTTCACTTTTTGAAATTAAATTTGATTTCAAATTTTTGCAATCTCTTGTCTTATCTCTAACAAATCTCTAAGAATTGAACTTGCCGTTTCTATACCTCCTGCACCTTTACCAATAATTGTTTGAGTTCCAGAATGTTCAGATGTAAATGCAATTGCATTTAATGTTCCATTAACGCACAATGGATCATCTATTGACACTTGTCGTGGTTGTACTTTTAGTTCTTTATCGCATGATGCAATTAATTTTATGCTGCAATTATTTTTTATTGCTTTTTTAATATCCTCTGTAGTTACATTGCGAATACCTTTGCAATCAATATCTGGCAATGTAACTTTCATGTCCATGACCCAATTTGCAAGTATTACTAATTTTGCAGCCGCATCTAATCCATCCAAATCTAGTGATTCATCAGCTTCAACGTATCCTTTGTCTTTTGCATCTTTTAGAGCAATATCAAATGACGATCCATTTGTCATATTCGTTAAAATATAATTGGTGGTTCCATTGAGAATGCCTGAAAAAGACATGATCCTTTCTCCTCTGAGACTGTTTTTTGCATAATCTAAAATCGGTGTTCCTCCACCAACTGTTCCACTAAATTTAAAAATTACTTGATTATATGTTGCAAGTTCAACTAATGACGGAAATGCTAAAGCCAACGGTCCTTTATTTACTGATATTACATGCATTTTTCTTTTCATTGCTGTTATGATGTGTGACATTCCAGGTTCTGCATCTTTGTAGTTGCTAGCTGTAGTCTCAATCATCACATCTGCATCAATGTTTTTGATTAGATCTATTCCTGACATGTTATTTTTTATATTTCCATAATTTTTTATAGTTCCAAATTTTTTTTTTACTTCAATTAATTTTTCTAATGATAACCCTGCCGTATCCACTGCACTCCCTTTACTATCTGACACAGCTATTATTCGTGGTTTTAATCCATATTTTGCATACAGATCATCTGATCTTGAATTCAATAATTTTACTAGGCTTTGACCTACAACCCCAAAACCACAAAGTATTATTCTCAAATTTCTTCTATCCGTACTAGATTACTATTATTAGTTATTTTTTCTGTTTTCATATGTGTTTTATTAATAATTCCTGAATGCATTATCTGATCATTTCTTTGCTCAAAATGTACCATAGCCCATCTTATTTTAATTATCATTCTTGTCAAGTTCAAGAGAAATTGAGTTAATACAATATCTTAGATTAGTTGGTTTTGGACCATCGTCAAATACATGACCTAAATGTGCACCACATTTTTTACAATTTACCTCTGTGCGAACCATCCCGTATTCATTATCTGATATGTATTCCATCTTTTCATCTGAAATAGGCTGCCAAAAACTTGGCCACCCAGAGCCTGAATCATATTTTGTATCTGATTTGAATAATGATTCTCCACAGCAAACGCATTTGTACATGCCTTTTTCTTTATTGTTGTAAAATTTACCTGTAAATGGTGGCTCTGTACCTTTATTGATGCATACTTCAAATTGATCTGGTGTCAGTATTTCCTTCCATTCTTTTGATGTTTTTATAATTTTATCTACCATGTTTTCTATTTTCTCTAATTCTATTATATATTTTCTATTTTTTTAATATTCACTCTTTTTTCTTGTATTTTTTTTTCTGATTCAAACCTCTCCAAATCATATTCTTTCAAATCTACAAATTTCATTATTTTACTTAAATTTGGATGAACCTTGTGTATCTCTTTGAACATTTGCTGTGCAACCCTTCTATAATCAATGTGTCCTTGTGGAATGGTTCTTAATTCTATTAAATGACATGCCTCTCGAAGATTAAATTTTATAAAATATGGATAATTATATGCAAAATTTACTACATACTGTCCTTGTTCTGGATACTTTATTCTAATTTTATCAAATGTTTGTTTTGTTTTTTCCATACATTCTTGATAATCTTTTTGGATTCCGAGAATTTTTATTTCATCTGGAGTGTTGTATCCATGATCTGTTGTAAGTAATTGTCTTTCAAGTGTGAGTACTCTATGTCTATGAAAATCTCTAAACATTCCAAAATTATTGAGTAAATCAAATGTATAGTATACACTTTCAAATGCCCTTGGTGGTCTATGGCGTCTATTTTGACGTAATTTAATAAATTCATTAATTATTTTTATTTTCTTTTGCTCTGATAATTTTTTTACTTGTTGCATTATCTCATGATATGACGTGCTTGGGGATTGCTCATACATTATACTTGTAATGATTTTATCTATTGCTGTTTTTTCTAATTCGTGATCAACTAGATGTGTTTTTACACCTAAAATTATTTTTGGTTTTATCTCTTTTGTTATTTTTTTTGATGTTTTTTTGAGTTCTTGTAAATATTTTTGTAATGCTTTTCCATATTTGTCATCTGATCTTCTGATAAAAGATTTGATAACTGTGTCTAGTTCTTTTTTGATTTTTGAGGCTAAATCTTGCTCTTCTTCCAGTTCTGATGATTCTAGTATTGTGAGCATATACTCAAAGGCTCTACCATTGCCTGTAATTCCTACATTAGTTAGTGTTGATGCTGGTAAAATTCCACGCAAAATATCTAATGCTTTTGCTTTTGTTGAACCATTGTAAATTATGTTTGCCGATTTAATGTCGTGCTCTTGTGTTAATTTGGAAAATGATTTTTCTATTCCTGTTTTTGAGTCTTTGAAACTATATTTTTCAATTGGATATTTTTCACGTATGTATTTTATCATGGGTTCAATATTTTTAGAGTAAATATCAAATGAAAAATTACATGTCTCTACATAATCTTCACTAAATTTTGATTTCATTAATGTAGGTTCTTTATAGAATCTATATTCTCCATTTATTTTTTTATTCCATGCTACATACCTTGATGATTTTTCTAAATATGATAGTCCTATTCTTCTATCTTCTATTTTTTTAACTGCAATATTCGAGAGTCCCTCAATTGCAATTTGTGCCTCCCCTAATTCTGCAACAGAATCATCACCGTATTCTAAAAGTACTTTATTGTAAAATTCATCACCTCTATTTTTATTTTGTAAAAACTCATCCAAAAATATTCTACGCATACTCTTGTCTGTTCTGCTGTATCTTGACATTAGTGCACCCCGATCAACTTGTCTTGGTGTAGTTATCGCAAATACATTATCGTCTGTATTTGAAAAATGATTTAGAATAACTTTTTTTTCTTTAATTGAAAATTCTGACAATGTTTTTTCTTGTTTTTCAATTATTAATAGTCTATTTCTTTTTTCCAATTTGTATTAGATCGGGGCCTTGATTTTTTTCCATTCCTTTTGTTTGCCATCTTAAAAGTACCTCTTTGAATGCATTGGCATCTCCCTCATTTTCCGTATACATTAATGCAGTTACCCATTTGCCTTTCCCTGCTTTTCCACCCACAGAATTCATCCAAAAATCACTTGGAAGTGATTCCATAATCTTGTTGTTTGGCTCTTTTGTGATCTCTTGCCATCTTTTTGCTACAAAATTCAAAATATACTCTAGTTCTTCTTTTTGGATCATACTGTGGTATGTTTGTCACCCAATTTTAAAATTTCTACATTTATTGAATTATTTTATTCTTGAATTGAAGATTGGTTTATAATAACACGGTCTAAAAATTGAATCAATTTGTCAGAGTCAAGTGTTGTTGCTGCAGAGTCAAGTGTTGTTGCTGCAGAGTCAAGTGTTGTTACAATGGAACTTTGGATTATATTTTTTGTAATTTTGGCAGTAACTATTGCAATTGATCTTGGTCTATTTCATAAAATTAAACAAAAATTAAACAAAACACCACAATCTGAAACAGAACATGTAATGTCTTCTAAAGAGGCGTTAGGTTGGACTTTAACATGGATTTCACTTGCTGGTGTTTTTGCAGGTTTCATTTATCTTACATTAGGTAATGCCAAGATGGTAGAGTTTGTCACAGGGTATGCTCTGGAAAAATCACTTAGTGTTGATAACATGTTTGTATTTTTACTAGTGTTTAGCACTTTGGGAATTCCACACAAATATCAACACCGAGTTCTTTCTTATGGAATTTTAAGTGCTATTGGAATGCGAATTGCACTTATTGTTGTGGGTTCATCATTACTGGATAATTTCCAATGGATGATCTATATTTTTGGTGGATTACTTTGGTACACTGCAATTAGAATGATACTTCAAAAAGAAGAAAAGAAAATTGAACTAGAAAAAAACATTGCAGTCAGACTTTTGAAAAAATTAATGCCTGTTAATTTGAGTCTGGTTGGAAACAAGTTCATTATCCCAATTAATGGAGTAATGCATGCTACTCCATTGCTAGTTGCACTTGCAATAATTGAATTAACTGATTTAGTGTTTGCGATGGATTCCATACCTGCAGTTTTGTCAATTACTAGGGATCCATTCATAGTAATTACCTCTAACATATTTGCAATTTTAGGTCTACGTGCACTTTACTTTTTAATTGGAGGCATGATGGAGAAATTCCATTATCTCAAGCCTGGATTGATTATTTTATTGCTATTTATTGGAACAAAGATGATAGTTTCAGATATTTATCACATTCCAACTATGACCTCACTGCTTATCGTGTTTGCAATTTTGGCAACCGTGATTATAGCATCTGTATTAAAACCAAAAACTGTAAAAAACAAATAAATTAAATTATTTACTTTTAAACGCCAAAATGAATCCCATGCCTCCGCATATTACTCCTAGTGCAAGTATGGTGATAAATCCGCCAATTGGTGCTATGAATGAATCCATTATTTCTAAATTTGTTGGACCTATTTTTCCTTCTGTGAATAGTGTGATTACGCCTGTCCCTGCCAACCCTGCAAATGCCATTATAATCATTGCACCGCCTCCGCCAACATTCATTCCAACTAGATGAATCGCTGCAAATATGTTTGATATTTTAGAGAATTTTTTATTTAATGTTATTTCAAGATGACTGTAAAATAGCGCAGATACTGCAACTGCCAGAACCACAATTAGATAAAATATAATTCCTAAAAAGAACCACTTTGCAGTTCCTTCAAAAGATAATGATAGATATTGAATTATGTTAACTTGTGTATTTGTCATTTGTAATGCTACAATAACTATGGACATTGCAGTTATTACTCCGCCTTGGAGAATTGCAGCAATTATGAATCTGTTAGCCCATTTACTACCGATCTCGTCCATTATTTGATTATATACAAATTATGTGTTAAGTATCTTTTAGATTTGAATTTTGGTTCAAATTGTTAATTTTTTGTAACAGTTTTTAATGTGATTGTTTCTAATTGACTGGAATTTTGATTGTATCTTTCCTTTGTTACTATGTGATTTAAAAGTACTTTTTCGTAAATAATGTCTCATAAATTCCAATTAACTGTTTAAACTATCTCTGACTTTATAGGATTGTTTGTAAATTCTGTGTATGATTATATTTAATTTTATTAATTCTCATAAATTTGTCTTTTGATATCTAATATGTGGTCATTGAATATCTTAATTTCAGCATCGAATAATTCCATTGAACTTTCTACCGTATTTATTTTATTTTCATCAGTTATTTTATTTTTTAGATATTGCCCTGAATCATGAATATACTTTTCAAACACCATTCCAAATATACATTCATGTGGATTTTTAATTTCCCATTTTTCATTTAAAGAATTTATTAAATTAAAATATTTTGGAATTTGACTAGTTGCTATTTTTAATAAATTTTCTAATTCGTGTTTATCTTCAATTTCAAATATCATTAGTGATCATTAATATTGTGTTTTTACTAAAATTAAAAGTTTTGATTATCCAAAACTCTTCTTTTTTATGATCTTTTTTTATTTTGTATCAAATTACAGTCAAAATAATCTCACTAAAACTAGTAACCTTTCTCACACTTTGTCAGTTATACAAATCCATAAAGAATAGCCATGACACATGGCGATATCGATATCATCGGTAAAAACGTCAAAGACATGTACGGAACATTCATGGGTAAAGTCATTGGAACAATAACTGATATTGATGGAAGCATCCAATCAGTAGGCATTGACTGCGGTTCTCAAGGATTACAGCAAATCCAATTTGAGCAGCTAGTGGTTCAAGGCAATATTGTAATTTTTATTCCAAGATGGAGACTTGACTCACAGAAACTTCTTCGCGAAAAACAACTAACTCTACGTCGTCTAAAGGCATTGATTGACATTGTTTCAGAAAATGATGACATGAAAGCAGATGCAGAAATAATTCATGAAAAATATAAATCAAAACTTGCATCATTGGATGAAGCAGAATACGAAATTAAAATCAAACTTGAAACAAGATTGACAGAGTTGGATGAACAGATGAAGTCTGCAAAGATGTTGCTATTTGATGCAAAAGTGCAATACAAGAGTAATGAAATATCTGATAGCACATTTGAAACTGTAAAGACATGCTCTGCAGAATTAATTGAGCACGTTACACACGAAACTACAGAAATCTCAAATGTGAAAAGAAGAATTTCAGATCTTGATGCCGAAGTGGTCAACATAACCACTCCTCCACAAAAACATCTACAAGAATTAGCCGTTTCATATCTAGACAATTCTGAATCACGACACATTCAGAACATGCTTCCAGAGGCACCAACAGAATCCGTCACTTACTCTTCAGCAGTACCAATTACTTCTGAATCCCTACAGACAATTCCAGAGCCACCCAAACAGGTGAAACCAACAACTTCTAACAACGAAGACGATTGGCTTGCCAGAATGGAAGCACAATAATTTTTTTAACTTATTTTTTTCTTTAACCTTTACAAGCTAGGCGCTATAGATAATTTTCATGTCTGAAATTAATATTGGTCTTGGAAATCATGATGATAAAACAAGATTAGAGGCAAAATCTAACTATGTTCATTTTTGGGAAAAGCAAGCAAAAAATCTATTTTGGTTTTCACCTTGGACCAATCCTCTTGATTGGAATCCACCATTTGCAAAGTGGTTTGTTGGTGGTACCATAAATGCATCATACAATACTTTGGATATTCATCAAAAAAATAAATCTGATAAACCTGCTATTTTTTGGGAAGGTGAAAATGGTGAATCCAGAATTCTTACTTACCATGATATGTGGATTCAAGTGCAAAAATTTGCAAATGTACTCAAATCATTAGGTGTTAAGAAAGGTGATAGGGTAACTATCTACCTTCCAATGATTCCAGAATTGCCAATATCTATGCTTGCATGTGCAAGAATTGGTGCGATACACACCGTGATATTTTCTGGATTTAGTGCATCATCAATAAAAGATAGAATTACTGATTCTAAATCTAAAATTGTAATTACTGCTGATGGTGGATATAGGCGAGGAAATATAATTTATTTAAAACAAGTAATTGATGAGGCAATTGTTAAATTAGATTTTGTTCAAAATGTTATTGTAATAGAAAGAATAAAAAATAAAATAAAATTATCTTCTAAAGATTTAATGTGGAATGATCTAATGAATAATATTTCTAATGTTTGTGTTGCAGAAAAATTAGATAGTTCACACCCATTATACATTTTGTATACCTCTGGAACAACTGGAAAACCAAAAGGAGTATTACATGGAACTGGTGGTTATCTAACACATTTGTATTCTACATTCAAATGGGTATTTGATATTAAAGATTCAGATATTTTTTTTTGTACTGCTGACATTGGTTGGGTTACTGGACACAGCTATATTGTATATGGTCCATTACTGCATGGTGCGACTCAAGTAATGTATGAGGGTTCGCCAGATTTTCCTGACATCTCTAGAATATGGAACATTATTCAAAAATACAAGATAACACTTTTTTACACGACTCCAACTGCATTACGAATGTTTATGAAATTTGGAGAAAAAATTCCAAATTCATTTGATCTTTCAACTCTTAGATTGTTAGGAAGTGTAGGTGAACCGATTAATCCGGAAGTTTGGAAATGGTATTTCAAAACAATTGGTAAAGAAAAATGCCCAATTGTAGATACCTGGTGGCAAACTGAAACTGGAGGTATAATGATATCTGCTTTGCCTGGATTGGAAACAATTCCACTAAAGCCTGGTTCTGGAACTCTGCCTATTCCTGGATTGGATATTTCTGTGATTGATGAATATGGAAAAGATGTATTGCCAAACACCAAAGGTTATTTGGTAATAAAAAATCCCTGGCCTGGAATGCTTTTGACACTTTGGAAAGACGATGAGAAATATTATGAAGCATATTGGTCAAAATACAAAAATTGTTACTATGCTGGTGATTATGCACTACAGGATACAGATGGATATTTTTGGTTACTTGGAAGAGCCGACGATGTACTCAAGGTATCTGGTCATAGAATAGGAACGGCTGAACTTGAAAGCTGCCTTGTATCTCACACAGACGTGTCTGAATCAGCAGTATGTGGGATTCCAGATGAAATCAAAGGCGAGGCGATCATTGCATTTGTAGTTTTAAAACAAAATGTTCAAAAAAATAATATGACTTTACAAAATGAATTATTGCTAAAAATTCGAAATGATATTGGTGCAATAGCTACTCCTGCACAAATATATTTTGTAAGTGTATTGCCAAAAACTCGCAGTGGTAAAATAATGAGAAGATTACTTAAAGCGATAGCCAATAAAGAAATTATTGGGGATACTAGTACTTTGGAAAATGTAGATTCTATATCTGAAATACAATCTATTTTTGAACAATTACAAGAATCAATTCAAAAAAAATCTGAATAATTTAAATTAATTTTGATAATTTTATTTTTATCTTTATTATAAATATTTTTTATTTTGAATTATTTATCTAACTAAACCACTGATCTAAATTTTGACTCTTTCTTTCCAGTGCTTTTTTAAGCCTATTCAATGAAGATTGTATTCTATCTTCGGAAAAACTTCTTTCTTTTACTAGATAATTCATCATTCCATCATAATCTACATTTCCAAATACTATCTCATCCACATTTGCTACTAGTGGTTCAAGAAAAATTTTTCGTATTTGTTCATAATCAATTGCTTGTAATTGTTCTTGAATTTGTGGTATGTCTTCCAAACGTGAATGCTGCTTGATCATTTTTAATGCAGTTTTTGGTCCTATTCTCTCAAATCCATTTGGATTAAAATCTGTACCAATCAAAATTCCTATATCTACAAGCTGTTCTCTTGATACTCCCAACGCATCTATTGTTTTCTGAGTTTCAATAAGTTCAGGCTCAATTTCAACAAATGTGTTTCTATTTGGAATTTTTCTCCTACCACTATTTGTAAAATTCCGTATCAATCTTTTTGCTCCGCATAATATGGAATCAAAATCCTGACTAGCTGATGCATAGGCTTGCCCTGTATTTGTTAAATGAGCCGCAGTTGCTTCCCCTTCTGAGGGTGCATCAATATATGGAATTCCAAAAAAAGTCAAAATTTGTTTTGATTCTTTCACCATTCCGTCTTTCATACTTGTTGTTTGCTGTGCAAATTTTCTTGCATCTTCCATGTTTCCCTCAGCAATTGCTTTTTCATATTTTACGGTTGCGTCTTTTTTGATTTGTTTTCGCCTCTCTATTTCAGCAGTTTTTAGTGATGGTGGTTTTCCATCAAATACATACACTGGTTTAATTCCCAAAGATAAAAAATTGATATTTCTGTATAGTAATCCGCTTAGATGGCTAGTGATTCTCCCTTCTGAATCTGCCAATTGTAATCCGTCAGGACCTCGTATGCTTGCAAGAAATTGATAAATCGCATTGTAGGCATCAATTGCAATAACTTTGGATGAAAATACTTGCAATGTAGTTTTTTCTCTAATTACAAGTTCTTTTAGATTTAATCCCACAATATACCTCTTATTTTTCTACTATTTTGTGTTTATCGTTAAATGATGACTGTACATGATTGCAAATTCACTTTATTTTACTTGCATATATAAAAAAGAAAATATTGTCAAGCATTACGTCTTTGAATTTACCAATAGAACTTGCTGATAAAATATATCAAATAAAGTTAAACTCTGATAATGATTTTTTAAAAATTATTTCTTATTTCCCATTATCTGAAATAGAAAAACAATTTATTAAAAATTTGGAAGATAAATTGAAATCTTTTAATAGTTTTAGTTCCATTTTTTCTGATGTTATATCTGATCAGGAATGGCAAAAATCTAAAAATGACATAAAAAAGCATTTTCAAGATGAAATATTTGAAATAGATTAACCTTTCATTAAATTATTTATTATGTGGGTATGTCTAAGATTTCTTGCCAGGTTAGCCAAGTGGTACGGCGGTCGTCTCGAAAACGACTACGCGCAAGCGTGCAGGGGCTCGAATCCCTTACCTGGCGTAGACATTTTCTCGTATGCCCTTACTTGCCGAATTTTTATTCATAAATCTTTAATTGAATACAAAATTTAGTAAAGTATTGAAAATTGACTCTAAAAAGAAAATAAAAGATTTATTGAAAACAGATTCTAAACTCTGGTTTTAATCACTTTTTTTTGAAAAAAATCATTTGAATGTGTTTTTTGTTTTAAATTTAAACTCTTTATAGTTACACGTTTTACATTTAGAAAGTACTAGTTTCCCTCCTTGTGAATCTAGTTGATTCTGTGGTGTTATGGTCAAATTATTTGTTGTATGTGACCGCATTTTACACATTTTATGGTCATTGCTTCTACACTTTTCTTAACTTCTCTCTTGCCCATGATTGATAATTTGACATATCGTATATTTGCATTTGGTCTTTACATTTTCAAAAATATGATT
Organism: Nitrosarchaeum sp.; assembly: GCA_002737445.1. Classification (GTDB taxonomy): domain Archaea; phylum Thermoproteota; class Nitrososphaeria; order Nitrososphaerales; family Nitrosopumilaceae; genus Nitrosarchaeum. The sequence goes on from NSIR01000004.1 coordinate 35,678, forward strand.
GAAATTAAATTTAAACAATGACCGCAAATATTAATTCAATCAAGTCTAAATATTAAAAATCAAAATATTGTGTTTTGACTAATTATTTTATATTTTAGTTTTTGAAAATAACGCATATGTGCCACCTATGGCATATGAAATTGAAATTAAAATTCTAGATAACAACACAGCGATATCTTGATGAGATACAAACAAGGACGTGTCAATCTTAATAGCTATTGGAATTACCAGTAATGCTATCACGCCTACTAAAAATTGTTCTTTATTGTTTTGATGACTAAAAATTCTCATGAAGACATACGTTGAGGAGTTTCCTAATCCGATTCCTAACAAAATCAGATATTGAAAATATTGTGGAAAAACCACAATTAGAATAAAAGGTACTGCCCAACAACTACCATTTATTATTTTAACATACAGTGGCCATGACAAACTGTTTTTCATACGATTTCGTATTAATGGAATTTTTTGTTTAAAATGCATAAAATAGAAGCCAAAAATTATCCCAAATGTTCCAAGCCAAACAACTCCATACAAATAACTTGGTAAATGATTTAGAAATACAATTTCACTTGTAATTGATGCAATTGCCACCGCGGCTGCTACGCAAATAAATAAAAATCCAAAAATTCGTCTAATTTCATATTGAATAGATTCCATAAAGTCTAGTCATGAATGCATAATTTATGGTTGATGCTCTATGTTTTTGATTCTTTTTCTCGCAATAAATTATAATCTAACATTATCTTTGGGAGTCTGTCATCTGGATTTGATGTTATTCCATATTTTTGACAATACAGAAAATAATTTGGCCAATTTTTTCTAGCACTCTTGTTAAAATCCTCACCTACCATATGATCATACCAATCAATTATTATCAAACCATAAGCAAAGAATCTACTAAGATATTTGGCAATTCCTACAGGAATTTTTTTGTGTATGTCTAGAAAAGCAATTTGATCTATAGTGTTTAAATAATCATTTGCATATCTTTGGCAATCTTCTGTAGTTTTAAGAATTGAATTTTTGTCTAATCTGTTTGTAAGATCCTCATGAAATCCTCGTAATAATTGAGAATATGTCGCCTTTGTATTTTCTCTAACGTTTTTCCAAGTTATCACTAGTGTGACTATAAAAATTGTTGCAGTGATGGAACTAATAATTATTGCAAGCGTCGGCGTTTCGATCTTTTGAGTTAATTGTAAAAATACGTCTGCCAGATTTAGAAACATGTCGTTAATTATTTTGTCACTTATTATAATATGTCTATGATATCTTATTTGAGTAACAGCAATTTAAATTCTAATATGATTAATTTTTTCCTAAATGAATTCAAGAATTAATCATGATAAACACATGGTTATCGATGTTGTTTTACACTCTCTTACAGTTGATCCACAAAGAAACCTTGTGAATACCAATATCTTCAAAGACCGACTTTTACTAATTATGAAATTTGAGCAAATGTTTGAAAAAATTCAGGCTAAAATTATCTTCATAGTGACATTTTCCTTCACATATGATTGAAAAGTTGAAATTATCAATGATTTTTGTAGGTATTACGTTACAAAATATGACATCAAAATTATGGTTATTTTACATAATACTGGCACTCACGATTACTTTTCCGCTGTCTTTTGCTCAACATCACAGTGGTCAGCAAGCTCCACCGATTAGTTTTGGAGAAGGAGAAGTAACCGTAAGTGCATTCTTAATTCCGGCCGATTTTACTCCAGAGAAATATTCTAATGCGAATTTAAAAATTCGATTTTTTGATCCTGTGACTAATGTGAATATAGAGAGTGTCAGTTATAGAGTCCAAATATTTTATGGCACACAGTTAGTTGCAAATCAAATGTTTTTTGATAAAGATGGGGATCTAGATATCAAAATACAACCTAGATCAGAGTGTCAGCAAGCAGAACTGTGGAAATGTACAAAATATTATGGTGATGTTGATCCAATTGTACCCAACGCTTTAGCTTCTACCCCTTCTAGCATCCCTGTGATTTCTGGACCTGTGTTTGTTAATAGCGGACAATACACTGTGAAAACTGACATAATAGGTGCAAAAAATCCAAAAACACAAACTACTCAGGATATTCATTTTGAAACTATTGTAATCATCCCTAATGAACAACAATTCAAAATAACTGCATCTGGTACTGAATATTCTATTTTGGCAAAAAATTTTCAAGAATCAATTACAGAATTACATTATGATGAATCTTCACAATCAATAATTTTTCAAATGCCTTTTAATTGGGACCATTTGGAACACACAAATTTTGTGAAAAATTATTTTGAAATCCCAAAAAATTTTTTACCTTTTAAAAATACAGACAGCTTTTATGGCAAAGTTAATGGCATTCTAATTCTTCCAAAAGATCTGCACTATGATAAATATTCAGACAAAAATACTAATATCATACATTTTATGATTAATAATGAAGAATTAAAACAATTCAAAAATTCTGATTCTAAAATAAATGTTGTAATTACTCCTGAATCTCAATCATCAATAATAACTGAAGAACTTTTGTTTGATAATGGGTTTAAGGCTCTTGTATCTTATGATTCTCGATATTCTAAAAGCAAGGATTTTGTTTTTTCTATTGTAATTTTTGATCCCAAAGGAAATACTTCAACTGATATGCGATATGGGTATGGTTTGACTGATCCATCTGGAAAAGAAACCGTAGCCTTTGGAATTATTTTGCCAAATGGCATTGATACACGAGTACTTGATGCACCTGTAGAAGGCAAGTATATGATGCAAGTAGCGCTATTGGGTATTGGACATGATGACTTTAAAAAACCTCTTTTTCAAAAATTTGAATTGAACATAGTAAAATCTGAAATGCTGAAATCTGAAATGCTGAAATCTGAAGTATCCTCAACTGTAATTACTCCGCCTACTATTCCAAAATGGATAAAGAACAATGCTGGATGGTGGGCAGATGGAAAAATTGATGATAACTCATTCATTCAAGGAATTCAATTTTTGATCAAAGAAGGCATAATGAATCCTTGATATTGAATAGTGTGTTTAAATAAAAAATTCACAGCGATCTTCCAATGTTTCTATGGATTGACTTGTTGCCCTTTTGTCCTATGGATTATCTCTGATCTTAATGTGGCAAAATCTGCTGTAATCTTTGTCTCTGTCTTTATTTCTAATAATTCTTTTAGGATTTTTTCTAGTAATTCGATTATTCTCTGTTGGTTTTCTTGATCATTTGACATGTGATTTGATTATTTTTTTCGCTTTTTAAGTTTGATATGACCTCGCTTTGTATGTAGTTGATACTTGTTTTGATGTGTCTAACTAAATACAATGCAACTGCTAAACGATAATGCCAAAGGTCTTAAGAAAACCCATGAATTTTTGAATAAAACTTTGTTTTACTGGTTGTGCGTCACTCATAAATTTTATGAACTATTTTTGTAATAAAAAAATATGATTGAAAATATCGACTCATCACAGTAAAATAAATTTCATCCTTTTTAGGCGATCATTTTTTTAGATTGAAAACAACATCTCCTTTGCATCTTATCAAATTGTTATTTTTCGTAAGCGTCTGGAAAATAAAATGAATTTGGCTTCTTTGTTTTCTAAGATTTTGTTTCTTCTTTCTTTGATTTTAGTTTGTTACAAATAGGACAATCTTGTATCATTGATTTGATTTTTTGCTTTAATCCCATATTGACACACTTTTTGTTCTGAATATAATTCACGACTATTTTACTAATTTGAGCAAAAATACCTCATTTTTTAGTGGGGACAAGATTGATCTAAACTTTGAAATATCATACTGTAGTTTGATGTATTGTGACTATTGCATATGTTTTGATTAATTGTGAACTAGGTGCAGAAGAGAGTATTATGGAGAAATTAAAAGAAATAGAACAGGCCAAAGAAGTGTTTGGAACTATTGGAACTCACGATATGATGGTAAAATTAGATGCTGAAAATTTTGAAAAAGTTAGAGATATTGTATCTAGAAACATCCAAAAAATAGAAAAAATAAGAACAATCTCCACACTTGTAAAAAAGGATAACTGAATTGTTGTTTAGGTGAATTAAATGTCAAATGAAAAAAATGAGATTGAAAAATTAATTGATACAATGATATCTAATGGTGATGATTTAGTTCAAAAACTCAAGACCGTTTTGCCTGATTCCTTGTCTGAATCTATGATGTTGTTTCATGAATCTAATATTGCAAATCTTAAAAAAATTAAAGAATTTCTGAATAAATAACCAACTCACTAAGAATTTGTACTATGTGCTTTTTAATCATTAATTAGATATTATGGTATGATTAGATCACGTACAATTTCTATTCTCGTTAATCGAAAAACAGGTGATACTTTTGACGCTATTTTGAATTGCCCTCCAAAAATGATGCCTGATGCTAAGATGACTTCTGATGGGTGGTGGTCTTTTTCAACACCTAGAGGAAATGCTAAATTAAAATTTAATGAAAACAAATCTCTTGGAGTTTTAGATCATATGTTTATTGATAAAGAATCAAAATGGGATGTTCCGATGAGAATAGTTTCTAGTGGTGATGAGTCTGAAGTAATAATTACTCTGATAAAACCAGATGAATTAACTGATGAGCAATTCAATGAACGAATGATCGAAATAGAACAAGTATTTAGAAATATGAAAAAAATTATTGAACTCTATTGACAAAAAATTACTTGTAACATTTGTTTAGGTGAATTTTTAGTCTTACCCTTTCAATCTTTTCTATTTGATAATATGTTTTGAAAAATTTTCATATCTTTTATAATTGAACTTTAGGCATGCATTAAGAGCCATGTATGTCTCAAGGTTGAATATAATTTTTGCAAGTAATATAGTACACAGTGCCTTACGAAGAAGTATATTTTCAACGATTAATTGAAGATGATATTAAATAATTTGAAGAATCATAATCCCTCAAAAATACCTGAATTTGTTCTGTGATTGATTTTATTTTCTATCTAGTCTTTTTCTAGATTTTTGTCCCCGCCAGGACCCATCATGTCTTTTGATTTGACCTCATTATCCCATTTGCCTTTGATCCCCTTGATCAAAGATATGATTCCACCAACAATCAATACAGCAACAATCATGAAAAATAAAACTTGATCAAATAATTTGGATGAGCAGTCTATCACAACTGGTTCTTTGTCGTCATAGTATTGATAACATTTACCAAATTCACTGGCTTCTATGTTTGCAATTTGATAATCATGCCCAAACACTCCTAAAATCAAAAACCCTGAAAAAATAAACACAATACAGATTATGATGTATCGTATGTCACTCACGAATCTATTTTTGTGACATCCTATTTACACTTTGATTTATTTATCTTCTAGTGCTATTTTTCTAATGACTTTTTTAGATTTTCTAAAGATGTTTCATAAAATGCACCCATGAATGTTACAAATTTGATAAATTGTTTTATTGACATCTTTTTGCTATTGAAATAAGATTGCCATGTTAATTGGGTTGTCTTTTTATTTTTTGTTTTGATTGAAATTGTTGCAACATATGCTCTTAGAGGTAATCCTTCTGTTGCAATATATGTGAAATATTCTCCTTCTTTCCATGCCACTACATGCTCTTCTATAGTGTTGCCATCCGTAAATGTAATCTTGCGTATTGTGCCCACGTTTCTCCTTTTTTTAGAAAGGTATGTTGTTTTTTTGACATCTACTACCCATGATGAAAGTCCTGCGATATTACTTATTTTCTGCCACACTTTTTCTTTTGATGCTTTGATCGTAATAGTTTTCTTTACTGAATCAGTATGAAATGATTTTCTTACATTTTTTATCATGGTTGTTTGTATTTCTGAGCGAGTTTTAAATTTTATCTATTTAACATATTTAATCCCCAGAGATCAACTGTAACAAATGGTATTTGGATGGAATAAAAAGAAAGAAGAAAAAAAATCTGAAGAAATTCATTCACAAAAACAAATTAAATTATCTGACGTATCTGAAATTATACGACAAATCTTTGAATTGAGAACATTGCAGATTCTATCTGATATCAAATCCATCAGAGACAGTACTGAGCCACTGATTAAAGAACTCGTCATGATTGGAAATACTCTTGAAAAAGACAATCTTCAGGTTGATGATATAGATAACCGTCTTAGAATAATTGTAGTCAGAGGCAAACAGCAAGTAATTGACATTATAAAAAAAGGCGCAGTACATTTACCTAATATTATCTCTTATGATGATGCTGAAAATATAAGTGCCATTTTAAATCAAATGTTGAAAAAAATTGGAGATGTTCTTGGACGACAAACAAGAGTAATACACATTTTTGCTAAAAAATACGCAGAAAAATTAAAAGAAATTCTAATCCAAATGAATTCAAACCATGTTAAAATTCAACAATTGTTAAAAAATCATGATAATGCAAAATTCATATCTACTGAAATTTTGGAATCCCTCAAAGAAATCAATGATGTAGAACATAATCTTGCTAAAAAAGAACAAAGGATTACTGAAATTCATAGTTGTATGGATTCACTTGATAAAAAAATTCTTTCCTTTGAAGATTTAATTAAAAAAATAAAAACTTCGGATGAATATAGAAAATTTTTAAATTGGAAACAAATTTTAGATGAATTTACTGTCAAAAAAAATCAAATGAGAAATGAAATCAATTCGCAATTTACAAAAATTTCAAGACCTCTTAGTAGATATGAATATGCTTCATCAATGGATAAAGAACAAAAAAATCTATTATCTCAATTGATTGAAGATCCTTTTGCTGTATTACTTTCAAAGAATAAAGATTCAATAATACTTATTTTAGAAAATGTAAGAAAAGGCATTTCCTCAGGTTCTATCTCTGTCAAAGACCAGGAAAAATCATTCTCTCAAATAACTGAAACCGAAGAAGCGTTGGAGGGATTTATCAGACAAGTAAATGATTTTGTAGATAAAAAACAAAATATCCAAAATCAAATGGTTGCACTTGAACCTGATAAATTATCCGATCTTACAAGAGATCTGAAAAACGCCCTTTCAAATAAAGAAGATTCTGAATTAAAAATCAAAACATTTCAAGCTGAAATAAACGAAGATCATTCTAGTATCAAAAAATTAATCTCTGACGTTGAAGTCAAACTGAGGGCATTCTCTAATACTGTTTATACCATTACTTATTGATCCTAAATTTAATTAGATCTAAACTATATCATCTTAATATGTTGTTTAAAAAGAAAAAACTTGAAAGACAAATTTCTTTACAAAAAAAAGTTTTAGATAGTATTTTATCCTATTGTCTAATGAAACATCCAAATGAAGCCATTCTTATTTTAAAAGGAAATTCAAAACATGGGCATGTATTAATTGACGGGCTAGTAATTCCACCGTTTAATTATTCGGGACCTACATTTGCTGGATTTCCTCAATCTTTTTTGCCTTTTGATATGAGTTATGTTGGAATTGTACATTCCCATCCTACTGGGTCTGCAAATCCTTCTCTTACTGATCTTCATAATTTCTTTGGGGTTGTATCTTTAATCGTTCAATATCCTTATGGGGATGATGATATTTTTGCCTGGGATAGCAGTGGATCTTTGATAAAGTTGGTAATTTTATAATTTCATATTTGTACCATTTTACTGTTAAAAAATGAAATTCACTTACAAAACTTTATAAGTATTTTGAGAAGATGTTTGGTGTTGTTTAATTATAAAAGTTATTTAATATTTTTGTTTGCCTCATTAGCAGTTAGTATTGGACTACAGATGATTCTACCATTCCCATATGGGCTTGTCGCTGCTATGGCAATTTTTATACTATTTCCAATATTGTTACGAAAACGATATGCAAATCGCATTAAAGGAACAGGTGATTCAAGTGGTGGCGGAGGTTTCTTTGGTACGAATTCATCTGGTGGTGGTGGAGTACGTTATGTTTGTCTAGTTTGCAGAAATACTGTAAAGGGTGATTCCTGTTCTAGATGTGGTTCTAGACAAAAACGTGCTGATTTCTAGAGAGTAACTTTGTCTCTGGATGAAATCCGAAAAAAAGTTTTATATCAAAACTCTATTGAGGTATGGATTGGATTAAGTAAAGAAAAAAACATGGACTGGGTTGATACTGAAAATTATAAAAAGTTCATTGCATTTCTTTTAAAAAATGATCTAAAAATGAAACAAATGTCGATTTGTTTTGATGAATCAGATAATGCCTCTGTAGGTGGTCACAGTAAAAAAGTATTTGCTAACAAGTTAGCAGCATTCAATGATGAAAATTCATCATGCTATTCAATCAAATTAAATGATAGTGCTATTGAACTAATTCGAAAATTTGACCTCTAGTTTTACTATCTTTTTAATTTTGGATTAACAATGACCTCAAGTGTATTGCCAATAAACACAAACGCCAATCCTGTTATTGCTATCATAATTCCTGGTGGGATTATCCACCACCATAATCCTCGGGCTGATGCACCATAAACATTTGCGTCATGTAAAATTTGACCCCATGTTGGAAATGAAGGATCCCCCAATCCTAAGAAACTAAGTCCTGCTTCAGTGGTAATGGCAGCTGGAACTGATATTGCTATACTGGCAAATGCATATGGTAGCAATTGTGGTAAAATGTGTCTTAGTACAATCTTTCTATCTTTTTGACCCATCATGTTGGCTGCCTCTACAAATCCTTTAATTTTAATTTGCAATGACATGCTTCTTGCAATTTTTGCAACTCCCACCCAGCCAAAAATCATTAAAAATCCAACCATTACAAAAATACTGTTGCTAATTGTGACTGATAAAATAATTAAAAAAGGAAGTGCAGGAAGTGCATACAACACATCATTAAATCTCATCATTCCTTCATCTGTTTTTTTACCTTTGTATCCAGCATATGCTCCATATAGTAAACCCATAATTACTGAAGCAAGAGCTACAACCAATCCAATAAATAATGCCAACGGTGTTCCATAAAGTATTCCTACAGCTAAATCTCTTCTTAATTCATCTGTTCCCATGATGCCGAATGCTTTACCTCCAATGATCATTTTTGAATATGTAATTTGATTTGCTTCGTTATTTCCATACATCTTGATTAAAAAAATATATTTTCCTTTTAGCGGTTCATTAATTCCTGTTTTGGAAAAAATTATGTCTTGCGAGGATAAATTAATTAATGAAAATTCAAATTTATTTGATTGCAGATACAGATTTTTTCTAATTAACTCATCTGTGGAAAACACTCTTTCATTATGATTTGAATATGAATTTGTAATTGGCATTGAAGTTGAATATAATTTTAATTGTATTCCGTCAGGACGCATTACATTTATTTCCAATAATGGCGATTCAGAGTATTTAGAAGTAAATTCATAAATAAAATCACTTGGAAAAAAATCATATTCAAAATCAATCCCAAACCTATGTGATATAATTGATAAATCATTAATTCTGTAATTGTTGATATTTGGATTATCTAAAATTTTATGTTCAGGAATTTTTTCATTTAAAAATAAATTAATCCATACCGGAACTGATACTTTGGGATATGAAATCCATTTTTCAGGATTGTTCCATTCTTTAAAAGTATCAATTGGAATAAAAATTGCTACCATGATTGACGTAAAAATTAAAATTGATAAAATTATAATTCCGGCTATTCCTATTCTGTTTTTAGAAAATTCTTTTATAATTTCTTTTAATGTAATACTTGTCATTGCTCTGTTCTCACTCTTGGATCAAAGTAGCCATAAAGTAAATCTGCAACAAATATGCTAATTAAGAAAAACACAGTCAAAATGTAAGTTGCGCCAATGATCACTGGAAGATCCATTACTGTAATTGCTTCAAAATACAGTCTACCCATGCCTGGCCAATCAAATACTGCCTCGGTAATTATTGCTCCCCCAAGTGAGCCTGAAAGACTCAGCGCTAAAACGGTGATTATTGGTGGGGCTGCATTTTTTAAAGCATGTTTGTAAATTATTTTTTTCTGATTTATCCCGATAGTTTTTTTTGCAAATATAAAATCTTCTTGTACGATATCCACAATAAAATTTCTAACTAAATATGCCCATGATCCAAATCCTATCATTACAATTGTAATCAACGGTAATGTCATATGATACAATAATGATCCAATATAATTTGGATCAGTGAAAGGAATCAACGGCGTTGCTCTAGCTGGAAAAATTTGATACGTAAATGAAAATAAGAATATCATCAACATACCTATCCACCAGACTGGAAAACTAGAACTAATTATTGCAAAACTGGATGTTACTCTATCTGTTTTTGATCCAATTTTACTTCCAGCAAGTGTTCCTAGAAAAATACCTATTACTGATACTATGATAGTTGCAGTTGTAAATAATAAAATGGTTCTTGGTAATTTCTCCAAAATAATTTCTTTGACATCTGATGATCCTGAATCACTTGTAAGGAATGTTGCATGACCAAAATCTAAAAATAATATTTTATACATGCTTAACCCGATTCTTTGTGGAGAATACCATGGCTCATCTAATCCCATAATTTTGATTCTTTGCGCAATTTGAGTTTGAATAAAAAAATCAAATTCAGTAACTGATGAGAAACTTTTTGCTATTGTGGGATTATCTGTAATTTCGGTTCTTACTTGTATGCTTACTCCTTGTTTTAGTATGCTGTCCATATTTGATCCTACCAATGCAATTGTGATTAGTAGGGTAACCATCAAAACTATGAACATTGTAATTATTCGTTTAAACAGATATTTTTTTAAACTCAATAATCAGAAATGACTGCATGTGTTTATAATAATTACAGTTAGGTTGGTTTAGTTTCAATTTATGTGATCAAAATAGGTGTAAATTGATGATCTACTGGTCTAATACCTGAAAAAATTAAATAATAAAAAATAACAATTGAATTCAAGTACAATGAGTGAAGCAACTAAAAGAAAAGCCAAAAAACTTGTTGAAATAGGTGGCGTGATTAAAATCGATGAAGATCTTTACCAAATAAAATCTTCCTCTGATCCTGAGAAATCTTACTTTGTTACTTCTGATAGCTGTGAATGCCCTGGATTCAAAAATTTTTATAAATTTCATCATGGTAAGGGATTAAAAGCGAATTGTTCTCACCTTGAGGCAATAAGAATTTTTAAAGACTCTTAAAATTATTTTTCAATTTATAAATTAAATAAACATGATATCTTTGAATTAACTTTACACTTGTAATTATTTTATATTTTAAAATATAATTTTTTTATGTGAAACATATATTCTATTATTCTTTTTATTGTAATTTATGGTTGTTTAAAGTTCCAACTTGAGCCTATTTTTTTATCAAAATTATTTTTACATGAATTTACTATATTTGAATACTCATGTTCTTTAACTTGGATTATTATTCATTATTGATAATATGGATTTAGAAATGTTCCGTAATGATGTATGTACTTTAACCGATAAGCTGATTCTAAATTTAAAAGAATCTGATTTTCAAAAACTTGATCATGTGAGAGAACAATTATTAGAATTATATAAAAAGAATCTTGTAAAAATTAATCATTCAGTTTTAGAACTAATATGCGCGTCTAATTTAATTGCACGTGGATATACTGTGGACGTAGAAAAACAAATTTCAGATATCTTGGTTTGTGATATATTTGCAGCAAAAGGTGATGGAAATACGATTATTGAAATTGAAACTGGCTTTACTCCCCCTGATCATGCGATGGATACTATAGATTATTTTACCGCCAGAATAATAAGTAAAATTGCTAGATACAGTCAATATTGTTCAAAATTCTCTTTGGCAACACCTGCGATTGGATTAATGCCAATTCCAAAAATTTTTCTTATTCCTCCTCACGCACGAAATGAATCTGATGTAAAAAAAATTAAAGTTCTATGTGATAGATATTATAAAAATCCAGAAATATCTTATTTTGATATCTTGAATGCTCATTTGCATTCAATCTATTTGATAAATATAGACAAGGGAATCACTCGAGAACTTGATCCTCAAGGATATGTTGATCTTACTATTGATTTACTTCAAAGAAGCGATGTGGATTATTGAGCCTAATTTAAAATTGAAAAAATACAAATTCATCTTCAATTTAGTACTAGTATGATTTGTGCTGCATGTGAGACTAGAAAACACTATGAGTGTATTGACTGTGTAAAGAATCACGAAACCTATCTTTGTCAGTGTGATTGCCATGATGAAAATACAAAACCTCACCCTTTTGACAAGCCTCATTAATCTGAATTTTATTGTAATTTTCTTAAAATTTAGTGCCTAAGTCAAGAATTCATTCTTATTTTAACTATTGTAGATTTTTTAGGATCAAAAGTATGATCGTAAAAAATATCAAGATTCATAAGTCAAAAAAACTTTCTATCCACAAATTATGGTGACATCTATGGAAAATTTCGGAACATTGGAGTATGTTTTGGATAAATATTCGAAAATTTGGAGTTGGAAGGTGACAGGTCAACGTGCAGTTAGTATGATCTCACGATTAGTGCCTGAGGCATGGTATGGTGAAAACACTGATGAGGTAATAATTCCTGATAGTATAGAAAGTGTAAAGCAAATAAAGCTGATTATGGATAGATATCCACTTGAAATTCTATCTAAATCTGCTTGGCAAAGAAAAATCATTAAAACATATACTCCAAAACCAGTACAGCAACCAGCAAAATATCATCTAAATCGTGCAAAAGCTGGAGAACAATTTAGGGGAAAATTATTGAATTTTCAAAAAGAAGGATTGGATTTTTTATTAAAATCATCTGGTAATGCACTACTTGCAGATGAAATGGGATTGGGAAAAACAGTACAAACATTATCCTATGTTGCAACTGAAAAACAAACTTTTCCAGTACTTGTAGTTGCACCATTAGTGACATTAAATAACTGGGAAAGGGAAATTACCAAATTTATGAAGAAAAAAAGTAGGAATGGAAGAATTATTGAATCTGAATCATCATCATCTACGATTATCCGAACTGGAAAATCTAAAGACTTGCCTATTACTGATTTTTATATTATAAATTATGAATTACTTTACAAACGACTATCTGATTTATCTAAACTTAATATTCGCACTATAGTCTGTGATGAAGTTCACAATTTACGATCAAAAACAACACAAAAATACAAAGCAGTTAAAAAATTAGCTGCACTATCTTCACTTTCATATAGAATTGGTCTTTCAGGTACGCCAATTTATAATCGAGGGTCTGAAATCTGGCCAATCGTAGATATTCTTAGACCTGGCTTACTTGGAAGTTTTAAGGAATTTTGTGAATACTTTTGCTATGTAAATGAAAAAGGTAAAGCAATCGTGCTTGAAAATAAGCGAGCGTCACTTAGAAATGAATTGCAAAAACATGTGATGTTGAGACGAAAAAAATCTGACGTTCTTAAAGAATTAAAGGATAAAGTTCGATATAAGGAAGTAATTGATGCCGACGTTGATTATTATTTTGATGAATTAGGAAAAATATGGAGTAAATTAGAAGAAGAACAAAAACAGGCTGAAACCGCTTTTGATAAATCTGCATCATACCAGAGAGCAATTCAAAGTGAAAGACAGATTGCAGGTATTGCCAAAGTTCCACATGTGATTAATTTTGTTAAAAATATTATGGAAATAGAAGAGAGTGTAGTAGTTTTCTGTCATCATAAAGTTATTCATAAATTATTACATGAGCGTCTTGAGGAATTTTCTCCAGTTTCAATTATTGGTGGACAATCAGATAAAAATCGTCAAGAAGCAATTGATAAATTTCAAAGAGGGGAATCAAAATTAATGATAGCAGGTATACGAGCTGGTAATGTGGGAATTAATTTAACTAGAGCTAAATACGTAATTTTTGCTGAATTAGATTGGAGTCCTGCAATTCATAGACAGGCTGAAGATCGTTTACATAGAATTGGTCAAAAGAATACCGTTTTTGCATACTATCTAATTGGAAAAGGTACTCTGGATGATCATGTTGCAAATATTTTAGTGGATAAAAGCTATGAAATTGATTCCATTATGGATGAAACTGCAGATACATATGAAAATAAAGACAAGGCAGAATTAATCCTTGCACAAATTCATGATAAAATACGATCTAAATAAGAAAATTTTTAATTTCACACTTGGAAGATATATGTGGATAATACTTGATTAGATTATGGTCAAATACGAATTACCTAAACTACCTTATGGATATGATGAATTAGAACCATTCATAGATAAACAAACTATGGAAATTCATCACAAAAAACATCATCAAGCATATGTTGATGGATTAAATAAAACACTAGCAAAAATATCTAGTGAATTTCATCCACAATACATTTCAGCTGTATTATCTGATTTAGATGCAATTCCAGAATCTGTGAGAAGTGAAGTTAATTTCTTTGGTGGTGGTTTTGAAAATCATAAATTATTTTGGGAAACAATGACTCCAAAACCAATTGATCAACCAATTGGTAAATTAGGTGATGCCATAGATGTGTATTTTGATAATTTTGAAAATTTTAAAAAAGAATTTTCAAACAAATCTATGTCTATACAGGGAAGTGGGTGGTGCTGGCTTGTATTTAATCAAACATTTAACAAAATAGAAATGATTACTACATCTAATCAGGATAGTCCATGGTCAATAAGAAAAATACCTCTTTTAGGATTAGATCTGTGGGAACATGCTTACTATCTTAAATATGAAAATAAACGACTTGACTATATTTCTGCATGGTGGAATGTGGTAAATTGGGACTATGTTGGAAATCGATTTTCTGAATTATCTCAAGATTAATTGTAACGAAAATCTTAAGTTTGTGGAAAAACATGTTAATTGAATGAAAGACGACTTGGCGACTTGTGAGAATTTCAATGAACGAGTTTATGCTGTCTTTCATCTCATAAATGTTTAAGTCACATTCATAATTTTAGGGAATATGAAATTAGTAGCTACAATTATCTTTTTTTTAATTATAGCCGGTGCAACATGGTATTTTGGATTTTATAATATTAACCCCATTCCTACTCCAGAATCATTCAAAGAAAAACTATCTGAACTAAATGTTCAATTTAGCACAACTAAAACACAATTTGAGAATGGAGTTATGGACGCAAAAACCTATAAAAAATCACTTGAAGACTTGATGGATAAGCAAGAAAAATTATATGCAGAAGTAAAAAAATACACTTGGACTGAATCACAAATAGCTGAATATACAAGCTGGGCTAGGGGAATAATGAAATTTCCAAGCGATATAGATAATGAATATCAAAAATATTTCAAGTAACCTATCGTCATATGATATCTATCTTTATTCTTCATTATAATTTCTAAAAAGATACTAATACTCAAAAAAATTTCAATAAATTATGGATTTTATGCTTGAGGAAGAATTATTGGATTTAATGACATTTTGTTTACAAAATCCTAACTCTGCTGAAATAATGGAAAAGAAAAAAAGAATTACTGAAATAGGTCAAGAACTTTTTTTGGATGGTGGGATAGATGCACTTGAAAATTTTTTCTTTTCATTAAAAAATAGAATTATTCAAGAAATAGAAAAAGATCCAACTCCATTGCGTTCGCTATGGAATGGACTAACTACTGAATGGCACTACTAGTTATCTGAAAGATTTTCTAGCCTCTACCGATTCTAAAAATAGCTGTACTGCATTTTGGACAGGTTCCTTTTAGAGCTGGTTTGCCATTTTTCATGGTGTATGGTTTTGCGCCATCGATGTCTCTTTTATCTCGGCACTTAACACAATATCCTATTGTCATAATCATACTAGGCTCATCCCCTATTAGCCGGATCTTGTTAAACTTTTTTTACTATAAAGCAAATCTCTGATCTTAATTTTTAACTTGTGATGCTATTTTAATTTAGTAAAAATAGGTTCCATAATTCATTTTTGTGCAATAATTTCTTTTAACTTGTTATTGTAATAATTTTTTGCTCTGTTAAAGCTGCACCCATTATATCTGTTCCATCATCTGCAGCCTCCCAAACAAAAATCTCGACTGTATACACGTCTGAAATCTTTGGTACCCATGATAATGCGGGACTAAAAGTTTGCCCTGCATTTATGGTACTACTTATCCATCCAAGTGACACAACAATGCCTTCTTGATTTTTAACTTGAACGATATATGTAAAATTCTGATTTTTTTCTTGATTATTTTTTACATCTGCTGAGATCTGAACTTGTTGATTTACATTGATTTGGTTTGGTAGTTTATTGTTAGACGCATCTACTAATCGTACATTACTAATATTCATTTTCTCTAATTGAGTGATTGCAAATACTGGATTAAATAAAATTATAAAAATCATTAAAACCGCAAAGATACTAAAAATTTGCTTCATGATAATTTACTGAAATTTTTAATTAATAAATCATTTCTATGATAATGTACTTTTGACTATTTTTTTTTAAACACGTGAGCCTATATGATGTCTCTCAAAATTCTTGCGATTAAATTTTAACTCTATAGTAATCCCATCGTTCAGGATCAAATCTGGTGACAAATTCTAATTCTTCTTTATTTATTCTAGATTCAATGACATTTCGTAGTGCAAAACTAGTCAAATATTTGTATTTTTTAGCGTGAGCTTGCATGATAAACATATGGCGCATTTCACTACCTCCTTTTAATCCCCAATAACCAATTTTTAGTGCTAAAGGTTCTAGAAATATTGTATTGTTAAGCCCATAATTCTCATCTTTAATTTCCGGTCTTAGTTTGTAATTTTCTAGAGGTCCGCCTTTGGAAAATCCGATTATCTCACCTTTGGAATCATTTAATCTTAATGTGTTGAGAATCGTATTTTGATCTTTTACGGCTTCGTCAAAATTTTCTTTGCCAAATTGGAGTGGTTTTGGTAATTCTAAAAATATGGCATGTATTGATTTGATAAACTGTGCATCTACACGTGTATTCATTTTTTCAATAGTTGGAACCAATTTTAGATTGTCATATGTGCAGTTTGCCTGTATTCTAATTTCTTGCTGTCTGATATTCATAAAAGACAATACTGTATCAAAAAAATTCTTTCTCATGTGTTTTGGCAATGATTCTAAGATAAATTGAGACATTTCATTTTCCTTGGTTAATAATTCTTCAAAATACACTACCGCATTTTTGATAATATCTGATGATCTCCATGCTAAGGCATGTGCATTCATTTTTGCCATTTCTATTGCTTTTGTAAAATCTCCAACTACATACCCACTCATTCTATCCACAACTGAAAGATACCAACCTAAATTCATAAAGTGTTCTTGTTCTGTTTGGTTGTTCTTTGTTAATTCAGAATTTTTGAAAAATTCTTGAATTTGATGTTCTGCATCTTCTTTTATCTTACCGCTCCATGGGTATGATGTTCTTAGTATGAGTACTTTGATTAAATTTAAATCTAATTTTGTAATTTCTAAAAGTTTTCCAAATCTAGTATCATTTGAAATAAATTTCAAAACATTTTCTTCATGCGGTTTATCTGAATTTTTTTCTGGATCAAAATCATGGAATAATGAGGCTACATACAAATATTTCAAATCTAGTAATGAAAACTTTTTTGAAGTGCTATTGAGATTGGCTGATAAAAGTGAAATATGTGTAACTTCTAACTCATGATAGATATTGTGATATCCATAGTAGTCTTTACCCAATCCCTGGGTTTCAAATAACTCAATGACATAATCTAGTATTTCAATATAACAATTTTCAGTGATACCGCTTTTTTGAATTAAATTAATTATCTCATTTTTCATTGTGAGTTGATTTACAAATTCTTGCAATAATCGTTGATTGTAATTGGTATTTTTAAATATGTTCGTGATTAATCTTTTTTCTTTAGATTGGGTTAATTTCTTTAGTGTGATTTACCTATTATTTTGGAAAGATTCAATAGAATTACATTTTTTCTATTTTTATTGTCAATTGATTTGAATCTACTTGAATGTCTTATGAATATTCATGAAAAAGAATCTTTAGAATTTGTTCTTCACATTGAAGGACGTGATTATTCTTTATCTGATGTTTCTATAGTAAATTCCCCAATACCAGTTAATTCCCCTACAACCAGAGGTGGAGTATATTTTTCTGATACATTTGCCTTTAAAATAAAAGGAACAATTTATGATCTTTCTGTTATTCCATTATTATCAAAAACCATGTTGGGTCCAAATACGGAATTTGGTGAAATTAAAATTACAACACAAATTGTAGACCATGATAAAAAAATACCATTATCTATTTTTACAAATTTAATAAATAGTGTACAAAGTCCATCTAGTATTGAATTAAATATGATTTTGTTGAGACTAGAATCTGATTAATTTTTCTTAAAATATCTATCGTATTTTTTGCGTAACTCCTCATTTGATAATATCTCATACGCTTTATTGATTTGAACCATTATCTCTTCTGATTTTTTTGATTTGTTTTTATCTGGATGTATTTTTTTTGCCAATATCCTATATTGATTTTTTATTTCTACACTTGATGCATTTTGTGAAATCTCTAATATTTTATAGTAATCTGGTAATGAAGAATTTTTTGACGTGATTCTGAATTCATTTTCCTCTTCTGAAATATTTTTTGATCCAATTGGTTCGTAATCATCCGTCCAATCCGAATGATATTTCTCATATGTCTTATCTTTTTTTGAATCAAATTCTGTAAAATCATATGGTGTTTTTCTTCTAAGAATTATATCTCTAGCAAGATATACAAATAGGCATATGACTATTAGTGCAAAACTTCCAAATAATATTATTTTTTGTTCATCTGTTACAATTAACTCCGTTTCTATTTTTTTCTTATTATCTAACTGCCCTGAAACCGTATGAATCATGCCTATGAAAATTATACCAATTATGACCATGCTTATTTTTTTCATTTTATGTCAATCTAAAATCTTCTTTAGCTGTATTTAGAACAACATGTGTGTTTGTATTTTCTATGTTTTGTATTGTGGCTAAACCTTTCACAAAATCACTCAATTCTTTACGCGATTTGAATTTTGCAATAACTAGAGTATCTGTATCCCCAGTAATATCATAAACCCCACACACATTCTCCATTTTTGATAGTTCTAATTCAATGTCTATTATCTTATCTTTTTTTCCAATTATTTCGATTATTGCCGTAAGAGTATATCCTAATTTTTCATGATCTATTAGTGTCGTGTACCCTTTGATTATTTTTTCTTTTTCTAATTTTTTTATTCTTGATAATACCGTTACTGTTGATATTCCAATCCTTAATGCAAGCTGCCTTGCAGATAATCTGGCATCCATCATCAAATTTCTAAGAATTTTTTCATCAGTTTCATCAAAATTCATATCTATTCTATAAATCAAAAACATATTTAAATTTTAAGTGGTTTATCAAACAGGTGTTTGATTTTCTTTATTTTATATTTTATTTTAGATTGATTATAATAGAAAGGAAATGAAATTTCATAATGGCACAAATTGACGAATTGATTTCTAAAGGTAAAAGTTTTTTAGAAATTGAAAACTTTGAGGATGCTTTATCATATTTTGAACAAGCATTAATTTTAAATAAAAAAAATCCTGAGATTTGGAATTTTAAGGCTGTATGCCTACGTAGTTTGGGAAGATACGAGGAAGCACTAGAATGTTTTAATCAATCATTAAAAATTGATCCAAGGGATAAACATGCTTCATGATTAATTTGATTTTTCCTTTAAATTATTTTTACAAAAATTTGAATTTTTTGGACTAGAGAATTATCCAACACAGTACTTGGAAAAAAAATCACACTAGTTATTATTAAGTGGCTCACATCTGTTATTATTATGGTTTTAAAATCCTCCAACACACTTGATAACTGTCCTCGATGTGCAAAGAATTCTTTATTGACTGATGATGTAACTGGTGAACGATTTTGTGAAAAATGTGGATATGTTATTTCTGAAAAATCTCAAGAATCTGGACCTGAATGGAGATCTTTTACACAAGATGAACATGGAAACAAAGCAAGAGCTGGTGCACCAACATCACTTACTATGCACGACATGGGATTATCTACAATTATCAATCCAATGAATAAAGATGCATCTGGAAAACCACTAACTGCTGCAATGAAGAGCACCATTGAACGATTAAGAACTTGGGATAGTCGAAGTCAAGTGCATGAATCAGTTGATAGAAATCTTAGACAAGCACTAAGTGAATTAAATAGACTTAAAGACAAACTTTCACTTTCAGATGCAGTAATTGAAAAAGCTGCATACATTTATCGAAAAGCTATTGTAAAAAAATTAGTACGTGGACGATCTATATCTGCAATGATTGCATCTGCATTATATGCAGCATGTAGGGATACTGAAACCCCACGCACATTGAATGATGTTGGTGAGGCTGCAAATTTAAAGAAAAAAGACATTGCACGATGTTATAGATTATTGCATAGAGAACTTGATCTTAAAATGCCCGTTGTAGATCCAATTCAATGTGTTGCACGTATTGCAAGTAGAATCGGAATTAGCGAAAAAACAAAACGTTATGCTGCCAAAGTTTTAAAAATATCTCAAGAACATGAGGAATCTGCAGGAAAAGATCCTATGGGACTGGCGGCAGCTGCACTTTATTTGGCATGTGTAAAAAATGGTGAAGATATAACTCAGCGTGAAATTGCCACAGCTGCAAGTGTTACTGAAGTTACAATACGAAATAGGTACAAAGGTCTTAAATTAGATCAAAATATGGATCTATAAATTAATTTTATTTTTTAATAATTGACTAATGGTGAATCTATATTATTGATAAAGTATTATGAAATACACCTTGAATAAAGAATTAGATAAAATGTTACAACATGCTTTAGATCTTTGTGAAGACGGCAATTTTTTAGATGCTCTTAAATTATATGATTTGGCATTAATAGAAGATCCTACAAATATTCATGCGTTGATAGACAAGGGTGTCACATTACAAAATTTGGGTCGAATCACACAAGCAATAACATATTACGATAAAGCACTGTTTGTTGAACCCTGCAATCTCAATGCGCTGATTAACAAGGGGGCTTCATTACATACAAGAAAAAAATATGATGATGCAATTCAGTGTTATGACACAATTCTTAAAATTGATCCAAAATATGCAATGGCATTAGCTTACAAAGGACTATCTTTAGGAGAACAAGGAAATTTTACAGACGCATTAAAATATTTTAAAAAAGCATTATCTATAAATCCTGATTATGATCTTGCCAGCATTAGCAAAGGCATGGTTAAGGAATTAATAAAATCAATACGTCTGGAAAAATCTAAAACACTGTAACGTCTCCAGGTGCAGGTTCACGCTTTATGTTTTTTTCATGAGAATCAAAAAATTCGACATGTTCTGTATTTTGATGCTCTCTTAATTTTTCTATATTTTCAAATCCCAAATGACAAAGATAGCATTTTGGCTTGTGTTCATCTACAAGTGGTAATACCATGTAATTGCTAATTTGTTTACATACTTAATTCTTGAGATTGGTGCTTAAGAAATATATTCTTTTAAAATTAACTTTTTTTATGCTGGACAAATTAATAGGTGAATCAAAAGCACTAGATCGAGCAATTGCTGGTGAGGAATTATCTTTTG
The DNA here is from genome assembly GCA_002737445.1 of Nitrosarchaeum sp. Taxonomy (GTDB): domain Archaea; phylum Thermoproteota; class Nitrososphaeria; order Nitrososphaerales; family Nitrosopumilaceae; genus Nitrosarchaeum. The sequence continues at coordinate 57,323 of NSIR01000004.1, forward strand.
ATGATGGCATGGAATTGATGGATTATGATAATTCACATATTTTAAGTGCAGTTGCTGATATTGCTAGAAAGAAATTAGTCGGTGATACGGTAACTTTTGCTGCCTCATATTACATGAATTACACCAATGTATGTGCTGCAAGTTGTCAGATGTGTGCTTTTTACAGAAAAGAAGGGGCAGATGATGCATACACTCTAACTCCAGCCCAAATTGAGCAACGTGTTTCTATTGCAAAAGATATGGGTGCAACTGAAGTTCACATAGTTGGGGGATTTCATCCAAAATTACCATTAGAGTATTATGAGGACATGATGCGCATAATAAAAAAAAATCATCCTCAATTAAAAATAAAAGCACTTACTGCAGCTGAAATTTTCTATTTATCTAAATTAACTAAAAATTCTACCAAAGAAATTTTATCTCGTCTTAAAGATGCTGGTCTTGATTCTATGCCTGGCGGTGGAGCTGAATTATTTCATCCTGAAATTAGGGGAAAAATTGTTAGGGGTAAATGTTCAGGTCAGGAATGGTTGGACACAATTGAACAAGCTCATAATCTTGGAATAAAAAGTAATGTTACAATGTTGTATGGTCATATTGAAAAACCATCTCACATCATTGATCATCTCATAAAAATTAGAGAATTACAAAAAAAGACTGGTGGCTTTATCACTTTGATTCCTCTTAAATTTAGTCTTGATAATACTGAACTTGAACAAGAACACTTGGTACAGCATGAATGCTCATCTATTTATGATTTAAAAATAATTGCACTATCTAGATTGATGCTTGCTAACGTGCTAAATAACATCTCTGTTTACTGGGTTGCATATGGTAAAAAACTTGCACAAGTTGCGCTTTCTAATGGCGGAAATGATTTAGTTGGAACTGCATTTTCTGAAGAAATTTATCGTGCGGCTGGAAAAGAGACCAACTCATCTGTAGAAGAGTTGGCAAACATGGTTAAAGAAATTGGTCGTCAACCTGCTCAACGTGATACCTTTTTTAATACTATCAAAAGATTTTAGATTTTGTTTTCATTAAGATATTTTTTTACCGATTTTACTTTGTCTTCTATTTTTACTTGCTTGTCTCTTCGTGAGTCTACTTTTAAAATCACTTCAACTCTGTTTACACCTAAATTATGAACTATTTCCATCATAATTTTTGCTGCCTCGTAAATTTTATCTATGTTCTCTGACTCCAAAATTGTGCCCATTGAATTAATTTCATATCTAATTTCTTTTATATTTTGTATTGCCTCTATTCCTTTTGCAATGTAGAAACTTACACTTGTAGTATTTGTTCCGATTGGGTATATGCTAATTTGTGCATGAATCAATGTATGGGATTATTGATTTTGCAATTAAAATGTTTGAAATCTATGTAATTGGCTTTTTTTCTACTTTTTCTGGGCTGTTTTTTCTTTTTCTTTTGGCGCCAAAACTAATTAAAATTAATAAAAACCCAATTCCGATTAAAATTCCTGCAAGCGTATTCATATTTTTATTATCTTCCTCCATTGCAATCAAATCTATTATTTCCTCTTCAGTCATTCCGGATTGCCCTACAGGCATTATTGTATTTAGATAAACTGTTATGACCACACCTACAATTAACATTGATAATCCTCCTGCAAACATTTTTTTATCTATCAGCATTTTTCTCATTTAAAGTTAAATTTTATCATATATTAGGTATGTGTAAGTAGTGATTTTTTTGGTATTTATTTTCTATGAATAAAAAATAAATTATCTTGCATTATAAATTATTTTTTTTATCAATACTTTTTTCTATTATTTTAATACAGTCATGACACATCATTGATTTATCTGTCATGTTGCGTATGGTTTGATTATTTTGAAATTCTGAATTAAAAGTAATACCTATAACTAATTTATTCCACCATACTTCATAGTCCTCTTTCTTTTTTCCACAATTAAAACAAATTGTCATATTTTTTAAATTTTACACTTGGATTAAAGATTATGCAAATTTATATTGTGGAGCACATATTTTAAATGAAATATGGCACATCACTCATTAGCAAATTAAATTGTGTATATTGAATAAAAATATTTAAAAAATATGTTTACTGTATATGCCAGTCATGATATTCCTAAAATAGAATCCTTTTATCTATTTTTAACTAGGCTTAAAATAAAGTAAAAATTTCCTCTCTTTATGCAATCCATAAATTTTGTAGTTTTAGGAAAACAAGATATTGCAGCAGAATTTGGCAAAAAAGGAACTATAACTGATCTTTCTTTGTATGATAGAAAAGAATTAGACGTCATTAAAACATGGGTCACACCAAGTGGCTTTCCTGAAAAAATTCAACCTCTTTTACAGGCAATAAATCTTGCAGAATATGTGATATTTCTTGTTGACAAACTTGATAAATTCACTGGAGAGCAAATTATCGCACTTGATATATTAAAAAAAGATAAAGGAATTTTATCTCACACTTTTGATGTAGATGAATCTAAATTAAATTTAATGATAAAGGGAACAATAGTTGAAAAATATCTTGTAGTAACTCCAGATAAACTTAAAGAAGAAATGGATAAACTACAACCCATTCCAAATACAGATTCACCAAAAATGGTCATTGATCAATGTTTTGATGTTAAAGGTGTTGGAACTGTAATTCTTGGCAAAGTACTATGTGGAAAAATAAAACAATATGATAATCTGAAATTATATCCTTTAGGAATAGATGTAATGATAAAATCTATTCAAATGCATGATGATCCTGTAGATGAATCTGTATCCCCTGCTAGAGTTGGTCTAGCTGTAAAGGGTGTAAAACATGATGATGTTGGAAGAGGCGACATAATTGCACAGATGGGTACTGTTGATGTTAAATCTGAAATTGAACTTGATTTTATAAAAAACCCATTTTATAAAACAGATATTGCTCAAAATCAAGGATGCCTAGTCAATATTGGTTTACAGATAAAGGCTGCAAAATTCTCTTCAATCACGCCATTAAAACTAACATTTGAAAAACCAATCGTATGCAATTCTGGGGATATGGCAGTAATTCTAAAACCTGAATCAACAACAATTAGAATTTTAGGCAGCGGTAAAATAAAATAAATTTATTTAATTTAGAGAAATTATTTGTATCTAGTTCAAATATTCTAGTCATGTTTTAAACATAATTTAATTATTAAAAATGATACTAGATACACAAAAATCATTGGCGTAATATCTAAATCTGATTAAAATCTATGACATTTGATGGAACCAGTAAGGGCTTGTCCCAGATGTCCAATATGTGGCTCAAAGAGATTTGAGCGCTTACCTGGCGATATAGTCACAGTCAAATGTCGTAGTTGCAATAAAATAATTAAAATTTGAAATTCTATGGTTAATATTTGCAATATCTAGAGGTTACCATTATGGTAAAAACCTGGAAGGACAAGGACATTAGTTTAGATCCAATAAAAAATGAAACTATAGCTGTTATCGGTTATGGCATTCAAGGTGATGCTCAAGCAAATAACATGAAAGATTCTGGTCTTAAAGTCATTGTTGGTCTTAAAAAAGGAGGAAACAGTTGGAAAAAAGCAGAATCTGACGGTCATACTGTAATGTCTATATCTAATGCATGTCAAAAAGCCGACATCATTCACATTTTACTTCCTGATATGGTTCAATCACAAGTATACAAAGATGAAATTGAACCACATCTTTCTAAAGGAAATGCATTATCTTTTTCACATGCTGCAGCAATTCACTGGAAATGGATTGTTGCTCCAAATGATGTAGATATTATCATGATTGCACCAAAAGGTCCTGGTTCTAAAGTGCGAGAAACATATCTTGAAAATTTTGGAACTCCCTCAATTATTGCCGTACATCAAGATTTTACTGGAAAAGCTTGGGATAGAACATTGGGAATTGGTAAAGCTATAGGTAGTGCACGCGCCGGATTGATTCAAACAACTTTTCAAGAAGAAGTTGAAACTGATTGGTTTGGTGAACAAGCAGATCTTTGCGGTGGTTCTGCATCTATGGTTAAAGCTGCATTTGAGACACTTGTAGAGGCTGGATATCAACCAGAAATTGCATACTTTGAGGTTTTACACGAATTAAAATTAATTGTAGATATGATTCAAAAATATGGAATCAATGGAATGTGGCGACGTGTTAGTGAAACTGCAAGATATGGTGGTTTAACACGGGGTCCAATGGTAATTACAAGTGATACTAAAAATCACATGAAACATGTTTTGACTATGATACAGGATGGCACTTTTAATAAAGAATGGATTGACGAGTACAAGAAAAATGGTTCAGACGCATTTAACAAATATATGAAAGAAACAGAAGAACACCAAATTGAAAAAGTAGGAAAACAAATGCGTAAAATGATGTGGCCTGATTCTACAGAATAATTTATTATATTTTTCTTAATTTTGAAACGCCAATTGTTATGTGATCAATTATGTCTTTTAGTGGTGTACCTGGACCAAATATTTCATCAATCCCAGATTTTTTTAAATCTTTTTTATCTTCTTCTGGAATTACACCGCCCCCAAGAACAAGGACATCTTTAATTCCTTTTTTATTTAGTGCTTGTACAACTCTTGGAAATAATGTGCCATGTGCACCATTAAGTAAACTCATTGCAATCGCATCTACATCCTCATCTTCTGCAATTTGTGCAACTCTATCTGGAGTGGCAAAAAGACCTGTGTAAATTACCTCCATTCCGGCATCTCTAAAAGCTCTACATAATACCAATACTCCTCTATCATGACCATCCAAGCCCAATTTTGCAACTAGAATCTTTACCCGTCTGGAATCTGTCTTTTGTTTCATTATTTGTGCTCATTATTCATTATTTTAAAGCCTTTATTTGATTTTCGTCTTTTTTTATTATTAGAAATTTACATAAAGCACTAGAAAAGTACCTTTCACTGTGAAGGTAATTCCTGTAAATTATACACTTGAATTTGAGCCTATTTTCAAAAATTTTACCTTTAATGGAAAAGAGATAATCACCATACAATGCAACGAACTTGTAAATTCAATTTCTCTACATTGTGCTGAATTAAAAATAAAATCTTGTAATGTTAGGCAAAATAATATTTCTCAAAAAACTATCTCAAAGATTGATGAAAAAAAAGAAGAATTAACAATTCTTTTTAAAAATAAAATTAAAGGTACTGCTTTTCTTGAAATTGAATTTATCGGAGAATTAAATGATCGTTTATTAGGATTTTACAGAAGTCAATACAAACAAAATGGAAAAATAAAATATCTTGCAACATCCCAATTTGAAGCAGCTGATGCTCGAAGAGCATTTCCATGTTGGGATGAACCTCAATCAAAGGCAACATTTGATATTTCAATAATTGCTGAAAATAAATTTACGGCAATCTCTAACATGCCTATTGAATCAAAAAAGAAATTAAAAAATAAAACCGTCTATAAATTTGAAAAAACTCCTGTAATGTCTACGTATCTTGTTTATCTTGCTGTTGGTGAATTTGAATATCTTACAGGCAAGAGTGGAAAAATTCAAGTTAGAGTAATTACTACAAGTGGAAATAAATCTAAAGGCAAATATTCACTTGAGCTTGGAAAGAAATTACTTTTATCTTATGAAAAATATTTTGGAATCAAATATCCATTACCTAAATTAGATTTAATTGCAATTCCTGATTTTGCTGCAGGTGCAATGGAAAATTGGGGGGCAATAACATTTAGAGAAACAATTCTTTTGTATGATCCAAAAACATCTTCAACTAGAACTAAGCAATACATTGCTGAAGTAATTTCACATGAGATTGCACACATGTGGTTTGGAAATCTTGTCACAATGAAATGGTGGAATGATTTGTGGCTAAATGAGAGTTTTGCAACATTTATGGCAACAAAGTTTGTTGACAAATTTTACCCTAAATGGGATTTATGGAATCAATTTGTAGAAGATGCAATGAACACGGCAATGGGCTTGGATTCACTAAAAAACACACACCCAATAGATGTCAAAGTAAATTCCACCTCTGAGATTCGTGAAATCTTTGATGCTATTTCATATGATAAGGGAGGATGTGTTTTAAGAATGCTAGAGCACTATGTTGGAGAATCAAATTTCCAAAAAGGATTAAAGCAATATCTTGCTGATTTCAAATACAAAAATGCAGAAGGCAAAGATCTTTGGAATGCTATAGGTAAGATTTCTAAAATGCCTGTTAGTGCAATGGTATCTACATGGCTCAAGCAACCTGGATTTCCTCTAGTTGATGTGGAAAAACATGATTCAACAATACACCTCAAGCAAAGACGATACATGTTGGAATCAGGCAACAAACAAAATTCTGGATTGTGGGACATTCCAGTATCTGTTGGATTACACCGTGAATTGTTTCAGAAACTTTTGAGAAAAAAATCAATGTCTATAAAATTACCTAAAAATAATATTGGATTTATAGTAAATTTTGGAAGAAAAGGATTCTATCGTGTAAAATATGACAAATCAACTCTGATTGATCTTAAAATGCTTGTTGATCAAAAACAAATTCCGGTAATTGATAGGTGGGCTATTCAAAATGATTTGTTTTCATTATGCATATCATGTGATGATACAGTTCGTAACTATCTTGATTTTTCTGATGCGTATTACAATGAAGATAGTTATTTACCATCTGTAAATGTAGCATACAATTTATCTTCATTATATTTTCGAGCATATGGTGAAGACTTTTCTAAAGAAATTAGAAATTATGCAGTAAATTATCTAAAGAAAATATTGAACGAATTGGGATGGAATCCTAAAAAAACAGACAAACACACTGATGCCATGATGAGGGCAATGCTAATTTCAACATTAGGCAAATTAGATGATGAGCAAGTTATACTTGAATCCAAATATAGATACAAACAATTCTTAAAGAATTCTAGTTCTCTTTCCCCCGACTTGATTGAGCCTGTTTGCTCTGTAATGGCATGGAATGGAAATTCAAAAACACATGATGAATTAACCAAGCTTTACAGAAACGCAAAAACAATGGAAGAAAAGCTTCGATTTCTTGGAGCAATGTGTAGTTTCAAAGATACAAAATTATTGCTAAAGTCTTTGAATTTCTCACAAACCTCTGAAGTTCGTTCTCAAAATATGCAGTTACCAATTATGAAAGTGGCCTCAAATCCATACGGTAAAAAAATTCTATGGTCTTGGCTTAAAAGTAATTGGCCAAAACTTAGCAAGAAAGTTGGTAAAGGAAATCCTCTTTTTAATAGAATTGTTTCTAGTATTTCATCAATTGCTGATGATTCAATGGAAATGGAAATTAGAGAATTTTTCATAAAGAATCCAACCCCTGGAACTGAAAGAGCACAGGAGCAAACACTTGAGCGAATTAGAATTAATTCCAAATTCTTACGTAGTATGAAAAAAGAATTTAGCACATAACCCCTATGGCAAAAAAAATATTTCCAATTGTTTCTGTTATTCTAATTACTGTATTTGGATTGTTTTTTCTTTTTGATTCTGCTCCAAACAAAAACATTTTGCAATCTACATTTGAAATAGATGCAACCTATTTTGATGCAGGATATGTTGAGATTTCATATCTGGATAAGACATCAAAAACTAATCGTGTTGTATTGGAAATTTTAGGAATGGATGAATCTTTTCAAAAAACCTTGACTGGTTCTAAATTTGCAGAAACTGTTCCATTTTCAACTATCTCCAAATACGGGTGGAAAGTTCACCCTGTAACATTTGCCATAGATCATGATGAACTTGGTTTAGTTTCCCTTAAAACTGAAATTCATGCATATGGCGAGCCTGCCCCCCCAGTAATCTACGGTAATCCCTAGATCACATACAAGATTTTATTGCAGACATTGAAAATTATTATCATTGGATATCTCTGATTTAAAAAAAGGTAAACGAGGAGCAATTGCCAAAGCTATCAGTATAGTTGAAAATGATCCAATTGAAGCAAGAAAATTAATTAAAAAAATATTTAAAGAAACCGGACATGCCTCTGTAATTGGAATTACTGGACCTGCAGGTTCTGGTAAAAGTTCTCTAATAAATAAAACATCTATGATTTTAAAAAAACTTCATACAAAACCTGCAATTCTTGCAATTGATCCAACAAGTCATGTTACTGGTGGAGCGATACTTGGAGACAGAGTTAGAATGAGCGAATCAACTGATTCTGGAACTTTTATTCGTAGTATTGCATCACGTGGTTCAACTGGTGCTATTTCTAAATCATTGAGAAATAGTATTAGAATTTTAGAATATGCTGGGTTTAATCCAATTATAATTGAAAGTGTTGGCGCCGGTCAAACCGAAGTGGAAATTTCAAATATTGTAGATATCACTGTAGTTGTTTTTAATCCAAATACTGGAGATAGTATACAAACCATAAAAGCCGGTTTGACTGAAATTGGTGATATCTATATTGTTAACAAAAGTGACCTTGATGGTGCAAATCAACTTTTTGATGCAATTCGTGAATACATTGGTTCTTCTGAAAAAAATTCTGTCTTTTTAAAGACGTCCGTAAAGAAAAATTCTGGAATTTCCGAATTTGCCAAAATATTAAAAGAAATGATGGGTATTAAAAATAAAAACAAGCAGCAAAATGATATGCGCAAGCTTGAAACTGAACTAAAAGATATTATTTTAAATAATATGAATAAAAAGATGGAAGCAATGCTGAGTGTAGATAAAACATTTTTTAAATATCTTAAAAAAATACAATTAAAAGAAATGGATCCATTTGAGGCTGCAGATAAAATTACAAAATCAATGATAAAGTGAAAATAATGATTAAAAAAGTAAATACAAAAAAAGTACTGGTAAAACCATTTATGACTGATTCTAAATTTTTGGTAAAACGAATTTATCAAAAATCCTCAAAAAAGTATGTCAAAGAGGATTCAGGTGTGTATCCATTTACTCGCGGCATTCATTCTGAAATGTTTCGAGAACGATTTTGGACTATGAGGCAATATTCTGGATTTGGTGATGCCAAATTAACAAATGAGCGATTCAAGTTTATGCTTGAAAAAGGTCAAACAGGTCTTAGTATGGCATTTGATCTTCCAACTCAAATAGGATACGACCCTGATTCTCCACAAGCAGAAGGTGAAGTGGGTAAAGTCGGTGTTTCAATTGCTTCTGTCAAAGATATGATGACTGCATTTGAGGGAATTCCACTTGGTAAAGTAAGTTCATCTATGACCATTAATTCAACTGCGTCAACTTTACTTGCATATTATATTGTAGTTGGTGAATCTCAAGGATTCAAAAGCGTTGATTTGAGAGGCACAACACAAAATGATATTCTCAAAGAATACATTGCAAGAAATACCTACATTTATCCTCCAAAACCTTCTATGCGATTAATTGGAGACATGATAGAGTACTGTGCAAATAAAGTTCCACAATGGTATCCTGTTTCAATTTCTGGTTATCATATGAGGGAAGCTGGATGTACTGCAACACAGGAAATTGCGTTCACTCTTGCAAATGCAATTGCATATATTCAAACATGTATTGATAAGGGATTAAAAATTGATGATTTTGCACCACGATTGTCTTTTTTCTTTTGTTGTACAATTGAATTTTTTGAAGAAGTTGCAAAGTTTAGAGTTGCACGAAAAATATATGCTAAAATTCTCAAAGAAAAATTCCACGCAAAAGATCCACGTTCATTACAATTAAAATTTCATACACAAACAAGTGGAGAATCCCTTACTGCACAACAACCAAATAATAACATCGTACGTGTTGCTATACAGACAATGGCAGCTGTAATTGGTGGAACTCAATCTTTACACACAAATTCTAGAGACGAGGCATTGGCTTTGCCTACCCAAGAATCTGCAAAGATTGCACTCCGAACACAACAAATCGTAGCACATGAAAGTGGAGTTATTAAAACTGTAGACCCTTTAGCTGGTTCCTACTATCTTGAAGAATTATGTGATCAAATTGAAGAAGATGTATGGAAATATCTAAAACAAATTGAAAAAATTGGTGGTTCCATTAAGGCAATTGAAAAAGGATTTTTCCAATCTGAAATTAGACAAAATGCGTATCGTCTAAAAAAAGAGGCAGATGCTGGTGATAGGGTGATAGTTGGTGTAAACAAGTATTCTGAGATAGAAGAAAAATCCTCAGAATTATTACGAATTGATGATCGAATTGAAATTCAACAAAAAAAGGCTCTCAAAGAACTACGATCATCAAGGGATAATAAAAAACTTGAAAAAGCATTATCTGATATGAAGAGTGCAGCTGAGACTGATGAGAATTTAATGCCATACATTATTGCATCTGCAAAAGCGTATGCAACTACGGGTGAAATCAGCAATACCTTCAGAGAAGTGTTTGGGGAATATCGCCCAAAAGAGGTCTTTTAGATGAAAATTGATCATATTGCAATTGCAGTTAATGATGTAGAGGAATCTGCCAAAATTTACCAGCAAGCATTGGGAGTTGATAATGTTGAATTTGAAACAGTTGAATCCGAAGGTGTTAAAATTGCAATCATTCATCTTGAAAACAGTAAAATCGAATTGATGCAGCCTACAAATGATGCAAGTCCAATTAAAAAATTTCTTGATAAAAAAGGACCTGGACTTCACCACATCGCACTTGAAACTAGTACCATTGAAGATGATGTATCGCGAATGGAGGGATGTGGAATTGAGTTTCTTGGAAAAATCAGACCAGGTTCTGCTGGAACCAAAGTCATCTTTATTCACCCAAAATCACTAAATGGTGTTTTGGCAGAACTTTGCTCACACCCAAAATAATTTACTTTTTTATCATTCAATCATTCTTAGAGTATCTGATGCAGTAATGATTCCAATTATTTTTGATTTTTTTGAAACAAGAATGCATTTTGAGTATCTAATTAATGGAACAAGAACATGTGCCGGCGTATTGTAATCTACAATTGGCGGCGCTGGTTCCATAGTGTCTTCTAATTTTGCATTTTTTAATTCTGATTCACCAATATCTGCAAGATGTTTTACAATCCCGTCTTCAGATATAACTCCAACAAGTTCATTTCCATTAAAAATAGGAATTTGACTAATTGATAATGTGTGCATTTTTTTTATTGCGTCATGGAGTGTATTACTTGGTTTTAGTTTCACAACGTCTTTACTACAAAAATCTCCGGCTTTATGGGATGATGAACTTCCCTCTAAACTCACAAGACTATCAAAAATTTTTCTAGCCGTTTCATAACTTGGTTGACTACGACCTGATTCTATTTGATTTATCATAGAAGTACTAACCCCCGTCATACTAGCAAGTGTTTTTTGAGTAACCCCTATCTTCAATCTTATTTGTTTTATTGAATCAATTCTCGGTAACAATGTACATTGTTGTATGTTGCACTAGTTTTAAAATATGCTTTGGTTGACTATCTTTTTTTAGATTTACTCTTTTTTACAACTTTTTTTATTGGTTTTCTTACTGCCTTGTTTGTTTTTCTTGCTACTTTTTTTACCATCTTTTTTGCAGTTTTTACTGGTTTTTTAACTACTTTTTTTACTAATTTTCTCACCTTTTTGGTTTTTGGATTCTCAATTGCTGCCTGAGCTGCTGCTATTATCGCAATTGGTATTCTATGGGGTGATGCACTTACATAACTTAGATTTGCATTATGACAAAATTTAATAGAATATGGGTCTCCTCCGTGTTCTCCACAAATTCCAATTTCCATATCTGGCTTTAGTTTACGCCCTGCGTCAATACCTATTTTCATTAGGCTTCCAACACCGTTTACATCAATTGACTGGAATGGATTTCTTTCAAGAATTTCTTTATCCATGTATTCTGAAAGGAATTTACCTTCTACATCTTCACGACTAAAACTAAATGTTCCTTGTGTAAGATCATTTGTGCCAAAACTGAAAAATTCTGCAGTATCTACAAGTTCATTTGCAGTCAAAGCAGCTCTTACAACTTCAATCATGGTTCCAAAGTTAATTTTTAATTTCATATTGTATTTTAATTCCATTTCTTTTTTTATTACATCATAAATTTTTTTAATATGATTTAATTCTGAAATACTGCTTATCTGTGGAATCATAATTTGTGGATGTGCATCTATTTTATTTTTAGCTAATTCAACTGCAGCTTCGAAAACTGCTCTAATTTGCATTTCATATATTTCTGGATGAGTAATTCCAACTCTGACTCCTCTATGTCCCATCATCGGATTAATTTCAGCCAATTCTCTTGCTCTTTTTAGTAGGATTTTTGCTTTCGCTGCTTCATTGGTTTCATTCCGTTGTTCTAGCTTGTGAATTTTTTGAGCCAACTCTTCAGGATTTGGTAGAAATTCATGCAATGGTGGATCAAGTAATCGTATAGTTACTGCATAACCTTCCATAGCTTTTAGAATTTCAATAAAATCACTTTTTTGTAACTCGCCTAATTTGACTAGTACTTTTTTACGCTCTTCAATATTTTCTGCCATAATCATATCTACAAATAATCCAATTCTGTCACTTCCATTGAACATTCTTTCTGTTCTACAAAGTCCAATACCTTGTCCACCTAATTCTCTTGCAAGTATTGCCCCATCTGGAGTATCTGCATTTGCTCTAATGCCTATTTGTTTGACTTTTTGTGCCCATTCTAAAATTGTTTTAAAATCTTCTGTGATTTTTGGTTCTATTGTTGGAATTTCTCCAAGATAAACTAAACCTGTACTACCGTCAATTGTAATTTGATCCCCCTCATGAACTATTTTTTCATCTATACTACATTGCTTATTTTCATAATCAATTTTTAAATTTGAACAACCAACGATACATGGTTTTCCCATACCTCTTGCAACAACTGCAGCATGCGATGTTTTTCCACCCCTACTTGTAAGTATTCCAACTGATTCAAAAAATGCCGGAACGTCTTCTGGTTTTGTTTCTTCTCTAATTAGTATGACCTTGACACCATTTTCCCCCATGGAGGTTGCCCGTTTTACATCCAAGACTGCAATGCCACTTGCTGCACCTGGCGATGCTGCAATTCCTTTTGCAAACAATGTATAATTTTTGATAGATTGCAAATCAATTGTTCTATGTAGTAATTGTTCTAGTTGTTCTGCATGCAAGCGTGTTAACGCTTTATTTTTATCAATTAATTTCTCATTAACCATATCTACTGATGTCTTTACCATTCCAACTGCATTCATCTTTGCATTTCTTGTTTGTAACAAGTAGAATCTTCCCTGTTCAATTGTAAATTCTATATCTTGTGGTTCCCTGTAGTGTTTTTCTAATTTTTCACATGTTTGTGCCAACTGTTCATATGATTTTGGCATTTCTATCTTCATTTCATCTACTGGTTTTCCAGTTCGTACACCTGCAACAACATCTTCACCTTGCGCATTAACTAAATATTCGCCAAAAATATGCCGTGTCCCGTCTCCAGGATTTCGTGTAAATACAACACCTGTGGCACTATCATCACCCATATTCCCAAATACCATTGAGACGACATTTACTGCTGTACCATCTGCAATATCTTTTGTAATGTTGTTTTTCTCTCTGTAAATAATTGCTCTTTCCCCCATCCAACTTCCAAAAACTGCCTTGATTGCTAATTCTAATTGTTCAAAAGGATCAGATGGAAATTTTATTCCAGTATGTTTTTCACAAATAATTTTATATTCTGCAACCACTGTTTTTAGAGATTGTTCATTTAATGCACTATCTGCATGTACGTTTTGATTTTTCTTTGCATTTTCTAAAATAATATCGAATTTCTTATCTTCAACTCCAAAAACTACCTTGCCAAATAATTGAACAAATCGTCTGTAAGAATCCCACGCAAATCTTGAATTATTGCTTTTTTGTGCAAGGCCTTTTACAGTTTCATCGTTTAATCCTAAATTCAAAATGGTATCCATCATACCAGGCATAGATATTGCAGCACCTGATCTTACAGATACTAGTAATGGATTTTCTTTTGAATTCCATTTTTTTCCTGTCTTTTTTTCAATTTTTGCAATATTTTTTTTTACTTCAGAAATTAATGTATTTGGAAGTTTTTTGTTATTTGCATAATAATTTTTACAAACTTCAGTTGTAATTGTAAATCCTGGTGGAACTGGTAATCTAAGTTTGGTCATTTCGCAAAGTCCAGCTCCTTTTCCTCCTAAGAGTTTCTTATTTTTCCCATCTCCCTCATCATAAAAATAAACTTGTTTCATTTTTTATCTAGATTTACAAATCAAAATCAGGGGTTTTTAAAGCATTGCCTTTGAAAACTCTTCAATAATTTTTGTCCAATTTTTTGCTTTGATTATTCCACTTGCTACCAAAATTCCTTTGGAACCTAATTCCAATGCTTTTGTAACATCTTGTCCTGAAACTATACCGGCACCGCAGAGCAATTTTGTATTATTTTTTATACTGTTTACTGCCAAGACTGATTTTGTAACAAGTTCGGGTTTTTCTGTTGAGACTGATTTTCCAGATCCGATAAGATCTGGTGGCTCTATTGCAATATAGTCTGGATTCAATTTTGCATATTTTTTAGCTTCTAAAACATTTTTTACACATACAACTGATATCATTTTTAGTTCACGTAACTTTAAAACAAGTTTGGATATCTCTGCACTTGAAATTCTATGTTCACTGTGATTTATTAAAGAACCCTTAACATTTGATTTTTTTAATAATTCTGGAATCATGAATCCTGTTGTGCTTCCAACACCAAAATTATCTACATGCTGTGATAAAATTGGAATTGAACTATTTGCTACCATGCCGATCAAGTGTGGCGGTGGTGCTATTGCGATTTTTATTTTATATTTTTTTGAAATCTTTTCAACTATTTTTACAAACTTTATAATTTTATCCCCTGAAACTTCTTCATAGTTTTTACAATTAATTATAAACATTCTTTCTTTAAAATTTATACATGATATTTAACCCTTGATTGATAATCTTTTCAAATTGTTTTTGATACTTTTTCATATCTTTTTTTCATAAATGAAACTATTGTCATAAGAAATATTGCTGCAATATTTGTGCCTATGATAAATACATCAAAGACAATAATTCCATAAATTAACCAAAGTATAGAACCCCCCGAAATGAAAACCATTAGATATTTTGAAACATCTTTGAGGCTCTTTGTTTTGTATCCTTTGATAATTTGTTCAACCCACCCAGATAAAATTAAAATCCCTGCGGCAATTCCCAATATTGTGACTATATTTTCGTCAATTTCCATACTGTATCAACTCCAAAAGAATTCATCCAATCCAGTTTGCTTTGGTTTACCTAACATAGTTTGAAAATCTAAATCCATCGATGATGTAATTTGATCCAATGTGGATTCCATAAATTCCATGTATTTCTTTGAATCTATTTCTTCTTTTTTTGCCAATTCAACTGGTTTTACACCGGGTTTGTTTAAAATCTTAACATATGATATGCGGTCACCTTTTTTTACCTCCCGTATTGATTCTAGTAATCTTGCAGCTCGAATATGTTGTGGAACTGTTTTTACATATTCTGAAGGTGCTTTACTAATCATTACATTAAATGTTAAATCTTGTAATGGTATCTCTCTTGCCTCTACTTTTTTTGCACACGTTGCAATTTTTTCTGTAATTTCATTTTTTGCCCGCTGAAAATCTGATACTGTTTCCACTTGAGACAACACATCAAGTAATTCATAAAATAATTTTCTAATAAACGGCGGTGTATGTGATTTTTTTCCAGTCAATCCTTTTACATCAACTGTCCCATCTTTAGTTACTCCTAGATAGTTTTTCTTTCTATTACTTAGTACACAATATCTGTATATTTTATCAATTTCCAAATCTACACCGTGATCTTTTTTTGCCTGTTCAATTATTTTATGAATTTGTTCGTCTGTAGGTTTTTTGACAAAAAGCGAATCTGTATCTCCATACAAAACTTCAATTCCTATGACTTCGCATTTTTTGATTGTTTCTAAAATTGTATATCTGCCTATGGCCGTAGTTGCTTCTGCTGCTGGTAAAAAATACAATGGAAAAATCTCCGCACCCATTACACCATAACTTGCATTTAGAATTACTTTGAGTGCTTGACTTACAACCGTATATTGCTGCCTTTCTTCTTCGGTTAAAGTTTCTTTTTTTGAAAGACTCTTGTAGTAATTTACTCTCAAATCTCGTAGTGAACCGATAATTATGGCAGTTAGCCCATTTCTTTTTGTACAAGTCCAATGATTTGTCTGCGGTATGGTATTTTTCTTGCACTCCTCATGAGGACATCTTACTGTTTCATATGATATGTTTCTGACTTTAATTATACTTGGGTATAGACTTGCAAAATCCATAACCACCACGTCAAAATGAATTCCTTCCTTTGGATCAATTACTAGACCCCCTCGGTATTTTTTATCTTTTATTACTGCATTTGATGATACCCCCTCTGATCTTTTCTCTAGTTCATCTCTTTTTGGAATTAATGCGTTTCTTTGTCTGTGTTCAAAATACAACAAACTTCTAATCCACTGTGAGACCCCCATTCGTGCAATATCATCAATTGGCATTCTGGCAATTCTTGAAATAATTACCAGCAAATTTATCAAAAGATCATTGTTGAAACTTGTAAGTTCAAAAGTTAGCAGTGCGTCGTTGTAACAATAATTTGCAGTTTGAAATAGAGTTAACTGATCAAACTCTAAACCATAGTTTATTTTTTCTTTGTTTAAGAGTGCTTTTGAAACACTGTTCAGAGAAAAATCTGTATATTTTTGACTAAATGCATAAATTTGAAATGAACGATTGGAAAGTGTTCTATACAAATCAAGATGCACTCCACGTTTTAGAGTTGCAGAATCACGCATCATGTATAGCGGATTGTTTTCATTTTTGATTCCAAGTCTTTCTGCTCTGTTAAACAAATATGGTAAATCAAATTCATCCCCGTTATAGGTAAGTACAAAAGGAAACTCTTCAATTATTTTAAATGCGTCTAAAATCATTTCTTTTTCTTGGTCGTAAAATACAATCTTGATATTTTTCTCTAATTCATTTGTTCCTTCAAGGGTACCCTCGGTTCTTAATACAAAAATTTGATCAAAATTGTCTGTTCCCTTTAATCCAATAGCTGTAATTTTTTTCTCAGCAATTTTTGGATCTGGTATTCTTCCAATTTCAGCCTCAACTTCAATGTCTATGCTGACTCTTTTTATTTTTGGAATTGGCTGATTTAGTAAATCTGCCCATTCAGAAATTAATTCTTTAAACTCTATTGGGTCCACCATATTTTCTAAATCTACTTTATCCCACAACAAACTTTTTAGAGCAATCTTTACGTCACTTGATATTTCTAAATCATGCGGTTTTATTTTTCCATCAATAACTTCATAATATTTTCCAACAATCAGTGATCTATCATATAGATAATTTTCATAATATTTGATATCTGATTCCAAAGTTTCAATTATGTTTCTAATACTTTTATCGCTATTAGTTCCTCCAATCGTAAGTGGATCTGCAACTATAATTTTTGACATGTTGATCTCTTGGTCTTTCATTAAATCATATCGTCTTACTGTTTTAATTTCTAAAATATCATCTCTTTCTTGTAGAAAATCTAATTCCTCTGGGCTTAATCTGGAATAGCAATATGGTTTGTGCCCAATTTCATCATACCATAAAATTAATTTTTGTGAAATAGGTTCATAAAATTTCAGTACTGCTGATCGTCTTGCACTATCGTATGTTGCAGAAACTAACATTGATGGTGGCAATGTTTTAATTTTTTCTGCATCTTTATCATTAATCTGCATGTGATCACTTGGCTAGATTTTCATATTGACTTACTAGTTCTTTAGCCCATTTTGAAATTCTACTTTTATCTAGTTTGACAATTTCAACTCCCGCCTCTTTTAGTAAATCATAATCTGTTTCTGGATACGAGTCAAGACATACAAATTTCTTTATTCCAATTGTGATTGCCATTTTTGTACATTCCAAACATGGTACAAATGTGGTGTATAACACAGCACCTTCAACTCCTGCCTCAATTCCCAAAATCGCACAATGCATTATGGCGTTAGCTTCTGCATGATTGCAAAGACATCTGTCTAGTGATGCCCCTGATTCTATTTTTCCCTCCATTCTTAATTGGCACCGTTTACATCCACCTTCAAAACAATTCTTAATTCCTGGAGGTGTACCATTGTACCCCGTCGCCAACTGTCTATTTTTGCGTACAATTACAGCGCCTACTTGTCTTGTAAGACAATTTGAGCGCAGTTTTGCTAATTCTGCTTGAAGCATAAAATATTCATCCCAATCAGGTCTATTGAAAGGCATATTCACACAATTCATGCCTATTTGTTCAATATATTGATTCACGCCCAATTCATTTGAATTGGTAAAACTGTCAAAAATTATCTTTTTTGTGTAATTTCTTAGACACCTCTAATTATGATCCATTTTTGAGGAATTAAATTGAATTTCATGCAACAAAATTGGAATAATCCACAATCAAAAGGACTTTCAGATCACCTTCATAGTTTGAAAAAAGAAGCAGCACTAAAACCACAAATACAAAATTCTCTTGTACAATTGAATAAAACCGTCTCTTCCCTTGATTACAAAGTAAAAGGTTTGGATGACAAGGATGCAAAATTATTTAATAGAATTGTTTTGGCAAAAAAAACTCATGATTTGACAACTGCCAAAGTATTGGCAAATGAATTAGTTGAAATTAGAAAAAATAAAAAAGTTTTGTCAACATTAAAAATTTCACTAGAACAAATTAATCTTAGATTATCTACAGTTCAAGATTTAGGTGATGCAATGGTTTCGTTGAGACCTATAATGGCAACTATGCATGCATTACAACCTTCTTTGGGAAGAATAATGCCTGAAGTCAGCCGTGAATTTGAATCACTCTTTGGCATTCTAAATGAATCTGTATCAAGTTCATTTGAAGGCAGCTTTGAATCTGACGGAGCATCTAATGCAGAAACTGAAAGTATACTTAAAGAGGCTGCAGCAGTTGCTGGAACTAGAGTTGGCGAAAAATTCCCATCAACACCTACAGGTATTTCTTCATCAAGCTCAATTGGATTGGAATAATACAATTCACGCTGTATGATCTTTTATGACAAATGAATTATACTGTCAAGTTTGTCACAAGCTCAAATACACAAGATCAATTAAGCAAAAAAAATGTGAATGTGTTAACGTTACATGATCACATCATTATGTCGGAAGATATAATAAATCATTTTTGATTTGAAATAAAGTAATGCAAAATTCAAAAAATTATTTATTTATAATTTTAGGTTTATCTTTAATTTTAACTAGTTTTAATTCTGTATATGCACAAGAAAATATTTTGAATGGAATTTATGATCCAACAAGTGATGCATTAAAAGAATTTGCATTAAGTGTTGCAGATAGCATTCCAAAAATAATTGCATCTACAATTTTACTAATTATTGGTTTTGCAGCTGGTAAACTAGTGGGTAAAGTTGTAACCAAGACTGCCACAAATATTCTACAAAAGACAACTCAGAAAAATCAGGAAATACATATAGCTGATGGTACCCATGTAAAATTCAACTCTGTAAAACTTATTTCAGTCACAATTCGTTGGTTTGTTTATCTATTTTTCATAGTTGCAGCAGTTAATGCATTGCAGTTTGAACAACTCTCCTCAGCACTAACAAACTTGTGGCTTTGGGTTCCAAATCTCCTTGCATTTGTATTGATAATTTTGATTGGCTCTATTGTTGTAAACTTTGTTGGTAAATGGGTGGAACATCAATTATTTGATAATAAAATTGGTAGTCCTAAAATTATCATATCTGTAATTAAGGCAGTAATTTATGCACTAGTTTTTGCAGTCGGTTTCACACAATTAGGTATCGGTGAAACAATAATTCCAACTCTAGTATCTGCATTTTCATGGAGTATTGCAATTGCATTAGGTGCCGCAATTGCAGTTGGATTGGGATTTACATTGAAAGATTTACTTCCTTCAGCAATTATGGGTGCTTCCACTCAACGCTCTATTCTCAAAGTAGGACATAAAGTCAAAATTGGTGAAGTTACTGGAATTGTAACACTTACTCATGTGTTGCACATTATTGTAACTAATGATAGAAATGAAAGTATTGTAATTCCAACAAAAACTCTGATGAATCAATCAATTACAATTTTTAACTAGATTTTTCAAATTTCTCTTTTAAATTCAGTTCTGTAACAAACACATGATAAATAATATAAGCTCAATCAATATTACAATGGTGATACTCTATTGTTTGGAATGACTGAACCAAAACACATTGAACCGCATATTAAAGAATCTAGTGCCATACGTGATTTTGTTTTTGGTTTTGGTGATGGAATAAACACCTCATTAGGTATTGCAGCAGGAGTAGGTGCAGCTGATGTTTCAACTAACATTGTAATTCTTGCAGCACTAGTTGGAATGTTTACTGGTGCAAAAGCAATGGCGGTTCAAAATTATCTCGCAGTAAAAACACAAAGACAATTACTAATATCTGAAATTAATCGTGAGAAATGGGAAATTGAAAATAAACCTGATAATGAAATAAAAGAGATTGAAGATATTTACAAAGCTAAAGGATTTTCAGGAAAAGATTTGGATATGATTGTTCAAAAAATAACTTCAGATAAGAAAGTATGGCTTGATACAATGCTTAGAGAAGAACTAAATTTGAATTTGGAAATTGTGGGAAATCCAATAAAAAGTGCATTTCGTATGTTTGTTTCCTTTTTAATTGGTGGTATGCTTCCTATTCTACCATTTTTCTTTTCAAGTGGATTAGAGGCACTTTTTATTGCGATAGGAATTAGCATATCTACATCTTTTGCAGTTGGCGTAGTTAAATCACGAATGGCAAATACAAATAAGATAATTGGTGGATTGGAAATGGCTGGACTTGGCACTGGTGTCGCTCTAATTGGGTATGGTATTGGCAGCGAGTTATCTAATTTGGGAATAATTAGTCTCTAGATATCAATAACTGAATTATTGGCATATGGATGAATCGTACGTTGTTCTTATATTCAAAATAAACATTAGACAATTATGAAACAGTGGAAATGTTTTAGATGCGACCTAACATTCAAGCAAGAAATGCATGCCCACATACACAAAGATATCACAAACCACCCATTTAATCAGGTTGGACTATAGATATTTTGGTGTAGTTTTTTTATTGAATTATTTATTTTAAATTTAGATGATCTGATTAATTCCATCTTTTTGATTGATTCTGCATACTTGGAATAATTAATATACAAACAATTTCAATATCGTTCATGTTCAAGATTGTAATGTTGATCTTGATTGCAACACTTGCTCCAATTTCTGCTTTTGCAGAACCTATAATTGAATTAAATGCAAATCCAACTGAAATCGGATCACTTGATTTGATTTTAGTTACAGGTAGAATTACAGATGTATCTATCTTCAAACCAATCACATTAACTGTTGTCTCCCCAGATGGACAAATAATTTATGTATTAAAATCACCGCTAGATAATACTGGATTGTTTAAAAAAATAATAAATCCCCCACTACCAAAATTTGCTGATGGTACATACAGAATAATTGCTAGTCATGAAGACACAAAAATCACTGGACAAGCAGAATTTACAGTAATTACTGGAGATTCTCAAATAATTTCAGCACCTTTACAAGAAACTATAAAAATTGAACCAAAATCAAGTGCGATAACTCTAAACGTAACTAGTAAAACAGGTGACAATAAAATAACTATAACTGGAGTTACCACTAGTTCTATTACAGATATTACATTCACTGTTACATCTCCAAATGGAAATTTAATTTCCATTGCACAAGTAACTCCGGATACAAATGGTGAATTTTTATTAGAAATTATATCTGGTGGTCCAGTGTGGAAAGAAGATGGATTTTATACAGTTACTGCAAATCAGGGTCTCACATCAGAGCACAAGCAATCAGTCCAAATTGAGATCAATAATGGAGTTGTAGTGCCTGAATTTGGCACAATTGCATTAATGATTTTGGCAGTATCCATACTAGCTATAATTACAATTTCTTCAAAATCAAGAATTGGTATTATTTCAAAATATTAGCACAGGATAAATTATTTTAAATTTTTATATCTGTCCACATTTTGTAGAATTTAAATTACTTTGTGGGATAATCTGTATTTCAAATAAATTTTGAATACAACTAGTGATGATATTATTATACACACTGCCAAGATAAATGAAGCTGAATAACTGATCATGTTTGAAACATATCCTGCAGTCAATGCACCCAAGAATATTCCAACACCTGTCATGAAACTATTTACTCCAAGATAGGTTCCCTCAAATCCTTTAGGAATTGACTTGAAAATAATAACAGAGTTTGAAACACTGAAAATAGAAAACGCTGAAACCATCAAGCAAGATGAAATTACTGCAAAGACAAATGAATTCATTCCTATTGCAATTGGAATTAGTATGGCTGCAATAATAATTCCTAAAACTCTTGGTAGATAAGACATTTGTATTGCACGCTCTTCTGAAATCTTTGCAATTAATTTTGGAACAAAGAAAAATATTACTAGTAAAACCATTGTTTGAATCATATATACTAAAAATACTTGAGAATTTGTAAAATCAAATTTTTTCAAAAATGGTATAAATGCTGTAAAGAAAATATTACTACCAAAATAAAATAAGAAATTAGCTAGAAAAAGTATGCCTATCTCATGAGATATTTTTCCTTGAAAAATGGATATAATTGGTTTAAAATCGTGAGGATGAGGAATTTTGATAAAAATAAATTGAAAATTTAATCTTGTATGATCAAAGATATGTTTTATTCCATGTATTGATTGAACAAGTGTGTGTCTTTCTATAGTGCTTTTACTGCCCACGCTGAGGCTTAAAATTATTGCAGCGGCACTAACTATGGCACAAAATAGGAAATATGGGCTTAGATCAAAAAATGTGTCCCACATAGAGCCGACTAAAAATGCAATCAAACTTCCGAAACTAGTTATGATTGAAATTTGTGAAAATAATTTACTCCATTGATTGTTTGGTACTGATTCCATTACTAGAATTTGTGTAACTGGATTTTTTCCAATAATGAAAAATCCTGCAACTGAGGAAAGTACAAAAACAATACTGAGATCAACTGTAAAATATAATATTATACTACAAATGGTAATTGCTGAAAAACAGATTAATAGAATTCCTTTTTTTATATGATATTTGTCCATAACTTTGCCCCAAAATATGGCACCAATTGCAGATAGTGCATAATGCAATCCTACCACAATACCTACATCTACTACATTGCCCCCAAGAAATAGAACATACAGTGGTATGACTATGTGCAATCCTTCGGCAGTTATGCTTGCAGGTAGTACAAAAAACATCCATTTTCTACTAGTTTTCATTTGATTTCCTTTTCAGCATTAGTGCTCAATGTTTTATGTATTTTCTTTAACTCTAAAGGATATCTTAACTTTAAGATTTGACACAATAACAAATGTAAAATGATACGTGAAGATACTATGTCCTAAATGTTTGAATAAATGTAATATTGTAAAGACGTATAACCATACTGTGGAAATAAAACACGATGAACATCTCTGGATTTCTAACTATTATTGTAATATCCGTACTAGTTAGTACTGCAGGTCAGCATGTTTATGCTCAATATGGAGGTGCTCCTACCACAAGTACTGCAAATGATTACAAGGTAGCAATAAACTCTGACAAGACATCATACGCCATAGGTGAGACAATTACTTTATCTGGCAATGTTAGCAAATACGAAGAAAATAGAGCATTACAAATTACAATTTTTGATTCTGCCAATAAACGGGTTTTGACCACGGAAATTCCAGTGAATGCAAATGGAAAATTCTCTTATGATATATCAAATAATGAAAAATTCTCCAAAATCGGTGAGTATACTCTAAGGGCACAGTATGGGAAAACACATCTGAAAGTAGAAAAAATATCATTTACCATAATATCTGATACAAAGAAAATGACTGATGCAAAGAAAATAGATGACAAGACACTGGCTGATAAGAAAGCAATTGATGTAAAGAAACTAGATGTTACAAAGAAAATAATTACAGCAAAGAAAGCAATAGAAGCAAAAAAATAGATTCTAAACTCCTTTCATGACTAGAATATTTTACACTACTTTTTCGTTCGAAAGTATGACCTTTTCATATCAATTTTATCAATAATTTACTCTTAGAACCTCAATTTCATTAGAAATCCATTCATGCTCACGCATGGAGAGGGTATGTTTATGTTGATCAAATGTGTTTTTGAGAGATGCTTTGTTAGAATATCCGCAAGTGTGGTGAGCATACAAAAAAAGAACACTTCCATCACTACACGAATAAAGTAATGATAGTAAGTGTTGTAAGTATATTATTTCTTTTTGATGAAAAGAGAATAGAATTAGAGCATAGTATTAGCTTAACAATTCTACACGAAAGCATAAAATCCATAAAATTTCACTTTATTTTACTGATCATTACTATGGAATACATTGATACAAAATATGTGCAAAAAAACTCTATTGAAAAACGCGATTACCAGGTAAATCTTGCAAATCAGGCAATTAAAGAAAACTGTGTGATCGTTTTACCAACAGGTCTTGGAAAAACTGCAATTGCACTACAAGTTATTGCAGAATATTTATCAAAAGGTAAGGGTGGAATTTTACTTTTGGCTCCAACTCGAGTTTTAATTAATCAACACTATGAATTTCTAAAACAAAATCTGACTATTGATGATATCACACTAATTACTGGTGAAGTGCCTATAACTAAAAGAGCCAAACTTTGGAATTCAAGTTTAATATGTGCAACACCTGAAATTGCAAAAAATGATCTAGATAGACAAATTGTTTCACCAGATCAATTCAGTCTAATCATATATGATGAAGTTCATAGAACTGTAGGCGATTATGCCTATTCTGGTATTGCACAGCGATTTGAAAATTCTAATTTGAGAATTCTTGGAATGACTGCAACACTTCCTAGTGAAAAAGATAAAGCAACTGAACTTATTGTTAAATTAAGAATTGCAAGTGTAGCTGAAAGAACTGAAGATAGTCCAGATGTAAAACCATACATCCAAGAAACAAACACTGAATGGGTTAGTGTGGAATTGCCCCCCGAAATGAAAGCAATTCAAACTTTGGTAAAATTAGCTTTGGATGAACGGTATTATACACTACGAAAAAATGGAATAAAGTTAGCTGAACAGCAATCACTTTCTGCACTGTTGCGAATTAGGCAATTTGTATTAAATCAAAATAGACGTTCTGCAAAACCATTATTTACTGCAATTCGAATTCATTACGCTTTGAATATTTTGGAGGCTCATGGAATTACATCTTTTCTAAAGTTTTGCGAGCGTGCAGAAATAAAAAAGGGTATTGGAGTTAAAGAGTTATTTGAAATTGATCCCAATTTTACACGTGCAATACATCTTGCAAAAGATGCACAATCACATGGAATAGAGCACTCAAAAATTCCAAAACTCAAAGAAATTGTAGAATCGGTTCCTGGAAAAACTTTGATATTTACAAGTTATCGTGATTCCGTAGATGTAATTTATAAAAACTTGATTGCGATGGGTGTTACTGCTAGCATTCTAATTGGAAAATCAGGTGAAACTGGATTGAAACAAAAAAAGCAAATTGAAACTGTTCAAAATTTTCGTGATGGACTCTTTAGAGTATTGATTGCAACACGTGTTGGTGAGGAAGGATTGGATATTTCTGAAGTCAATCAGGTTATTTTTTATGATAATGTTCCAAGCTCAATTAGATATGTTCAACGTAGGGGAAGAACAGGTAGAAAAGATACTGGTAAACTGGTTGTACTTATCGCAAAAAATACTATAGATGAAACGTATTATTGGATTGGAAAAAGAAAAATGACTGCCGCAAAAGCAATGGGTGAAAAGATGACTAAAATTTTGGAAAAAAATCAAAAAATTGAATTACAAAAAACAGGTTTGGATGTATTTCTCTAATTTATGAAATTCTTGTATTATTCAAATCTCTTTATTATGTGATAGCCAAATTCTGATTTAATTGGTTGAGACATCTCACCAATTTGTAATTTGAAAGCTGCTTCTTCAAATGGTTTTACCATCATACCTTTACTAAAATATCCTAAACTTCCATCTTTTTTTGCACTACCTGTATCAATTGATAGTTCTTTGGCTAACTTGCCAAATTTTTCGCCATTTTTTAGTCGTTCGTAAATTAATAATGCTTCGCTTTGTTTTTGTACCAAAATATGTGAGCATTTTATTTTATTTGACATTTATAATTTAAAATAATTTTGACCTATTTATTTTATTTCTATCTATACCTGCTCTATGTAATTCCCCAACTTGTCTTGTTTGTGGCAATAATTTTGATAAATGGAGCCTCGTTTTCCTTCCATGGCTCATTTCTTACCCACGCAAATTTTTTTTCAAATATTTTGTAAATCTCTTGAAATTCTTGTCCATTTTCTAACACTTTTGCTTTTCCTTGAATGCAAACTGCCTTGTGTTTCCCTGATTGATAAATATCAATTGTAACACTAACTTTGGGATTTATTTTGAGATTTTTCAATGTTCGTGTTTTGTAATCAGTTGCAATGAAAATATTTTTTGTGTGATAAATAAATGACACTGGTTTTACATGTGGAATATCGTCATGTGAAGTTGCAATTCTTGCCTCTTCCATGGATTGAAGAAAATCCTCCTCAGTCTTGGTAAATTCTATCAATTAAAGATCTGTTCTCTGATTTCTGGAATATATTTGTAAATCATGTCTCTTACTTTCATTTGTTCTTCCACTGTGGGCATTTCTTCTTTTGTACTTAGTAGTGCACCACTCATACCTAAGACCATTCCCATAATCATTCCATAGACAAACTCTTGTGGATTTTCTACATTGAGAATTTTTTGATTTTGTTTTATATCTTCTAGATAAGATGGAATTGTTGCAACTGCTCCATTGATTGTTTGAGTGATTATTAATTCCATTTCTTCTTCATTCATAAATTACCTCTAAAATTATTATTAATAAATTACACCTAAGATATTTAATTGAGTGTAGAATTATCAATTCATGTTTTCTTATTTTACCACTAATGAGGCTAATTTGGCACTACCTGATGTAATTAAAAAATTTGAATTTACAGTAGCAAAAAAGAATGAAGTTTCTAAATTAGAGCATGAAATTGAAATGGGGTTTACCGCCACAAATTCTTTCAAAGACCATGTTTTACTAAAACAACAACTCAATTCAGCAATAACTAAATACTATCAATCAATCGAAGTTCTTGAAAATACTGGGGTTGTAGTTAAAAGCATTGAGCAGGGATTGCTTGATTTTCCTTCAAAGAGATTTGATGAAGAAGTTTGGCTTTGCTGGAAATATGGCGAAACTGAAATCAAATTTTGGCATGAGCATGATTCAGGTTTTATGGGCAGAAAGCCAATTGAAGTTAGTGACGAATCTTTAATTTAATAAATTTTCTAGGAAAAATAAAATTTATTCTATAAATTTCATATAGAAATATTATGATGGTATGAATTGTATCATTGATATTAATGATCTTATCTGTTTGGTTTAGAGTAATTCGAATTAAATTTCTTTTAGCATCAATCATTGCAGTATCTATCGGTCTTGCAATAACATGGCATGAAAATTCTACAATTGATCCTATTTACGCAATTTTAACTTTAATTGGTGTAATGGCATTACATGCTAGTGTAGATTTACTAAATGATTATTGGGATTTTAAAAGAGGAATTGACACAGCAACAAAAAGAACAAAATTAAGTGGTGGAACTGGCGTTTTACCTGAAGGATTACTAGAACCGTCTTCCGTGTATCGTGCAGGTATTGGATTTTTATTTTTAGGTTCAATAATTGGATTTTATTTTGTAATGACTAATGGAATAACTATAGCTGTAATTCTTGGATTTGCAATTTTATCTATCTATTTTTACTCTACAAAAATTGTAGATTCTGGACTGGCAGAGTTTTTTGTTGCAGTAAAGGGTTCTATGATTGTGCTTGGAACATATTTTATACAAACAAATCAAATTACTGCCGAATCTATTTTTGCAGGAATTGTTGTAGGCATTTTATCTTCCCTTGTTCTTTTTATCACCTCCTTTCCAGATCATGATGCTGATAAATCTAAAGGACGAAAAACACTTGTAATTATGATTGGCAAACAAAAAGCAAAATCTTTATTTTGGTTTTTTCCTATTTTGTCGTATTTTGTGATAATTTTTGGCTGTCTGATTGGTGTTTTTCCAATTTTATCATTAATCACACTATTCAGTATCCCTTTATTGTTTAAGGCTGGAATTGGGTTAAGGAGGCATTTTAATTCAGTTGATGAACTAGTGCCTTCAATGTATTACACATTGATGTTTAGTAGGATTACTGGTCTCTTATTCGTACTTAGTTTTTTACCTAGTTTCTGATTAATTACTCTAGACATAAATTTAGTAAAAATAATAATTTATTATGATTTCCGGGTTTGCAACATTAGATGGAACAAGTAAATTTTCCAAAACTTTGGGTAAATCCTCATTAAATTTTAATCAAATTTACGATCTTACACTATCTAATGTTGGTATTGGAACATATCTTGGAGAGGCAGATAATCAAACAGATGAGATTGTAAAAAACGCCGTTAAACAATCTATTCTTTCTGGAATTAATGTAATAGATACTGCAATAAATTATCGTGCACAAAAAGCTGAACGCTCTGTAGGAAAAGCAATTTCTGAATTAATTACTGAAGGTAAAATTTCTCGTGATCAAATTTTTATCTCTACAAAAAACGGCTATCTTACAAATGATGCTGATGTAAAGCAAGAATTTTGGGATTATGTCAAAGATGAATATACACTAAAGGGAGTCATAAAAGAAGGCGATGTAACATCTGGATACCATTGCATGACTGTACCATATCTTACTGATCAATTAGAACGCAGTTTAAAAAATTTGGGACTAGAGTGCATTGATTTGATGTATCTACACAATGCGGTAGAAGGTCAAATTAAAGATATATCTAAAGAAAAATTTCTAGAAAATCTTAAATCTGTTTTTGAATTATATGAGCAAAAAAGAAAAGAAGGAAAAATTAAATTTTATGGAATGGCCACATGGGAATGTTTTCGTGTTTCTTTAGATGATTCACAATATCTGTCACTTGAGGAAACAGTTGAATTGGCAAAAAGTATTGGAGGTGAAAATCATGGTTTTAGATTCATACAGTTACCTTTTAACATGCATTATGATCAAGCACTACTTGCAAAAAATCAAGTATTGCAAGGAAAATCTGTTTCTATATTGGAATCTGCAATTAATTTGAATATTGGTGTATTTACTAGTGTCCCATTAATGCAAGGTAGATTGTTAGCCCCTGGCGTAATGCCTGAATTTAATAATCTAAAACCTGCGCTTCGAGCATTACAGTTTATTCGTTCATCCCCTGGTGTATTGGCACCACTTGTAGGACAGAAAGATCCAAAACATGTTTTAGAAAATTTAGAAATTATGAATATTCCCAAATTATCTGAATCTGAATTTTTAGATTTAGTAAAAAAATTAACTTTGTAATAGAAAATATTTTAATATGTATTTTAAATGATTTTGACTTTGTAAAGACAATAAAAGTCGTTAAATAAATGGAAATTATCCTCAAATTTATGATTATACAGCTATCTGTAAAATCATCTTACAATAGATTCAAAAATTAGATTTGTTAGAGTTGTTAATGAAAAATGTAGGTTGATTGCCATGTGGAATGAACTAAAATACAGTTTTACTTGAAAATATTGAATATATGAGATGATCTTTATGGAGATTGCATTCTAAGTTGGAATGAGAAAAGAATTTGACAAGCCACTATGTAGTGTAAATTTTGCACTTGTCTCACGTGAACATGCTCTAGCAATTAGTTTTGTAATTGATGATGATATCTTGTATGCTGTTTCAGAATCTGACATTATGGTGTATTACCAAAAAGAATACTGGAAATTATTCATGCATAAAATTTAATTTAATATTTTTCTACATATCTATAAATAGAAATCTTTGGTGAAAAATTTGTGCCAGTAGATCCTGTTTGTGGAATTGAATTAGCTGAAGGATTAGCTGTTACTCATGAATTTGAGGGAAAAAAACTCTTTTTTTGTTGCGATGGTTGCAGAAAAATCTTTATCCGAAAACCAAAAAAATGGAAGAAAAATATCTAGATTGGGAAAGCGCCACACATTCTACAAAATTTTGAATTTTCAGTATTGTAATTACAATATGAGCAAGATCTCTTTCCACTATTTTTTATTGGTGCCCCGTACAAATTCTTGTATATTTCATAGTAATGCATGGATTCTTTTGATCTAATTATCACGCTATCTGTTTCTTCTATCTTTTTTTTCTTTTCTAAAAACATTTGATCATTTATTACCGAATTAAATAAATTTGTCAAGCCCACAGTACCTGCCCCATCTTGCATTGGTGATTTATCTCTCCATGCAATTTGCATTGGTATATTTTTTTCAAAGGTTTTACGAAGAATCCATTTTCCGTGTCTTTTCTTTCCCTCTTCCTTTATTTTGAAATCTGATGGTATTGTCTTTGCAAATTCAATTATATTTTTATCAAGAAAAGGTGATTCAACTATAACTCCTAATGCTTTTCCAATTTTTTGAGTAGGAAAATGCATTACATCGCATATCCTTTGAATTTCTTTTTCTAGTTCGTCTTTGGGTTTATTGACTAAAAAATTATACCCTGCAAATAATTCATCTGCACCATCTCCTGTAATTATTCCAGAACTGTTTTGCTCTTTTGCCCACTTTATTGCCAAATACATGACAATATTATTTCTAATTTCAATATCGTTAAAGTTTTTTAGAATTTTTATTGTTTCCTCTATTGCACCAAGTATGTCTGTAGTACTTGTTTGATTTATTGTTAATTTGATATTAAATTCATTTGAAACTCTTTGACAATATGTGAGATCATTTGCAACAAAGTCTTTTGCTATAATTGCAACATTGTTCATTTTTCGTTCTTTGAGAAAATACGCTATGATTGTACTATCTAATCCACCTGATAGCGCCAATGTCTCAGATACGCATGACTCACACGAATCCTTTAACAACTTGAATAATTTTTCGGAAATACTTTCCATCATTTACATTCTTTTTTTGAAACTAAAATAGGTTAGCCTAATGAATTTCAGACTCATTTTTTATGGAATTTTTTTTCTTTATTGCAAACTTTAAATCCCTTACTCAAACTTTGTGACTTATGTTGCTACCAGCAGAAATTGAATCAAAAACTTTGATTCCTGCATTAAGGGCTATTCTTGCTAAAAAATTAGCTGAAGATCACGGTATTCGTGAAGATGAAATCTCAAAAATGTTGGGTGTGACACAGGCTGCAATTAGTAACTATATTCGTGGAACGCGTGGAGATCCATCTTTGATTGCAAAACTTTTAGCTGAAAAACAAGTTGCCATTCTAATCAACGAACTAACTGATCATCTCTCATCTGACTTGGCTTACACTCCATCAAGTCTTTCAAAATTTATTGGGTTGTGCAATTATATTAAATCTAGTTTGCTAATTTGTGAAATTCATCATAATCTTGAATCAAATATAGATGAAAAAGTTTGCAAAGAATGTGAAAATATGCTTTTAAAAGGTCCTGGAAGCGTATACTAGGTTTTAACTAGAATAATTTCTATATTTGAGGTCATACTTCCAATTCCGGCAGCAGCTTCTGTATCTAGTGTTATTTTTTCTACTTTAGAATTTCCATGTAACATTTTTTCTGTAATTATGTTTGCAACTGCAACTGCATTTGGAATTGAATTTCCAACTGCTCTAAGAATTACTTTTTTTTTATTTCCTAATATTGGTAGTAAATCAATTGCCATAGTCATAACTGGATCATATCGAATGTAAATTACGGTGTCCTGTGATTTGTTTACCGTATCTTGATTTTTTTGAATCTCTTCCATGAGCATTATCATTATTTTGCGATTTTTTGTTCTATTAAGTTTTATCGACGATTGGTTCACTAGTCAAAATAATCTATTGGTATATTTTGATGATCTCCATTTGGAAGAACTCTTCTAATTGTAATTGGAATTACACGTTGTTCCAATTCCTCCATTGCTATATCTAGTGATATTCTTGCAGTTTTTGGAATTTCAATAAATGGAGGTGCCCCTAAAGATAATTGTAATGCTCTTGCCCCCATAATTCTGGCTTTTTCAAATCTAGTTAATGTCGGTGGACCTATTGTGATTTTACCTTTTTCACATGGAATCTCAATTGGCTCGTGAATTTCAATTGTATCTACAACTTCTCGTGCCTCAATTTCCTTGATTCTTTTTTCAAGTGCATCTTGTTGCTTTTCATTTAATGATTCCCCGCCCTCATTTTTCTCAATTAATTTACGATAAGTGTCTAATGCTTTGTTTAATCCTGTATTAACCTCAATATCTACATCAAAAATTTCTTCTGTTTCTGGAGCTTCAAAAATTTCTTCTGGCTCATCTATAACTACTTCAACTTCATTAGGATCAGACAAGTAAACAATTTTTATTAAAGCGTTATATAATCCAATAATTGTTAAATGCGAATTGAGTTCTCCATCAGTCTCACGAAAACAGATAATCTTGGAAATTAAAGGAAAAATAAAGATCCGATGTGATCTAAAACGGCATTTGTCTCCAAAAACAGTTGGAACAATAATGAGATCTTTGCCATTGGAAGGACATGTTCACTATCTTGGAAAAAATATAGCTTATTTTGAAACTAGTGTCGATTCCGGTATTGAAAAATCTACAAAAGAATTCAAAAAAGGCGACATTGCATTTTTATCCTCAGCTGGAGCCATTTGTTTTTTTATTGAAGATGCAACACCTGGAAAAATAATGACACCTATTGGTAAAATAATGGAAAACATTAATGAACTAAAAGATTTGAAATCTGGGGATGTTTTTTGTTTTTATGAAGAAACTGCTTGATAAATGCGATGACCACTATAACCGCCAACACGTTTGACCAATCCTTTCTTTGTTAATTCTATTAAAAATTTATTTGCAGCCGAAATCTTTACACCTGTTTGTCTTGCAAGGTCATGACATGTTACAACTTTGGAGCTTTGAATTATTTTTAGTCCTTCTTTTTCGTTTACCATTACTGTGATTTCTGCCTTACGTGGTCCTACTTCTCCCTTGCCTTTATTGCCTTTTTTTGTATCTTTACCATCTTTTGCTGATTGGGTTTTATCTTGTTTTGCTGCTGTAATTTTCTTTGTTCCACCCATAATCAAAGAAAAAAATAATCCTCTTATAAACGATGTATCCTAGAATTTAATCAATTTTTGCAAGGTTGTTCTAGATCAAAAAAGATGTTCTTTTAGCTAATTTTTTTTCAAATATAAATAACATCTTGTTTAGTGATATGTATGGGTATTATTTCAAAAGGTGCAAGGTGTAATGTTGAGGGCTGTGAAAAAGAAGGCGCCCGCTCGTTAAATACTGCCAAAGTAGAAGCTGCGGGATTACGTGTTAGTTCTGTAGGTAAAAAATCTGTTCTATGTAAGGAGCATTATAAAGCATGGAAAAAAGAATCTAAAGACGATCGAGATCTAGAACGTGCTCGTTTTACAAAGTTTTAGTTTTTCTTTTATTTTTTTAAATTAATAAAGCAAAATATGTTAAATTTGATATTTTATTTATAAAAATAATTTTGATTACATGTAAAATAACATGTAGAAAGTATTTTAAATTTTATCTATTAAACTAAATTATTTCATAAGTTTTGGAACCAAAATGTATGCAAGTAAAATCACTTCAGCCTTTCCAAGAATCATCATAATTCCAAAAACAATTGTTATGAATGGATCAAGTGCAAAACTGATTGTTCCTGCATTGTATCCTGTATTTGTTATTGTAGAGACACCATCAAAAAAAGCATTTTGAAAGTCATACCCAATAGATGTCATATATGTTGCAATTAATAATGGCATAACTAATAACGGTGCCAATATTATGATTCCAGATATGATGTCTTTTCTATCTGATTCTGATATGTTTGCAAATTTTGTATTAAAGATATATCTTACTTTAACTAATTGCTTTAGTCTCAAAATTTTTATTCCTCCCGTTGTAGAGAATCCACATCCGCCCAATATCATGGCCATAATTATTACCGTAAATGCTACTGGGTTCAAATTATTCATAGTTGCTGGACTAAATCCTGCGGTGGTACTAGCTGCAATCATATTAAATACACTGTCATACCAATTGGCATCCATTGAGAATACGAATACAATACAAAATACAATTAAGATGCAAAAATATGTTGTGACCTCTTTTGTCAAACTAATTGAAAGAAATTTTCTTTTAACAAATGCATAATGAAACCCAAATGGAAGTGCACCTAATATCATCCCGACCATTATCACCACATATTCAGGTGTTGTCATTTCTTGAAACATTTTAGAATCTGGACTCATGCCTCCAGTAGCGAGTGCACTAAACGCTATGGCAAAATCAACTAATATGTCTCCTCCGCTAAAATAAAATAAAAGCAGTGCAATGACTATCGCATAAATAGAAAAGATAATTGTAATTATTGCAAATAATTCTTTAAGATGTGGAACATTTCCTGTAAAGAATCCTTTCATTATGTTGATTCGCTTTTCTGAATAAAATGCAGTTACAATCAAATAGATAAAGCTTAATCCTCCAACAAATTGGGCATATCCACGATAAAAAATAAAACTTTTTGGCAACTCTTCTGGATTTGATATTAGTGAATATCCTGTAGTTGATAATCCTGATGAACTTTCAAAAAACACATTTGCAAATAATTCTAAAGGATCACTTGAATCAAATTGCAGTACAAAAAATTGAGGTATCATGCCAAATAATACCAAAATTATGAAACTTGAAAACACAAGAATTGCAGTACCTCTTAATGTGATTGGTTGTTTTTCACCATAAGAATTCATGAAAAAACCTGAAACTATGAGCAACACTGACATTAGATATATTCCCGTTGCAACTAATGGTTCATTTAGTAACGTTGCAACAATTCCTGGAATGAACATCAACACACCTGTAAATTGTAATACAACACCAAGATTCCAAATGACGCCCCACAGTGTAGATTGTTTTTGTTGTTTGACCATTGATTTTTTTACAAGATTTATTATCGTGTCCAAATAAATCATTCCTACAACTAGATTGCTATCTGACATTACTGCTAATTTTCTAATTTTGTTTTCACGCATTATCTCTAGTGCGTTTGATAGAGTTTGTTCTTTTTTGATTGAAATTAAAGGAAATATCATAATGTCTGCCAAATTTGTTTTAAATGGATTTACAAAAGACTCTCCCAATTTTATTAAAATATCTTCATCTGTAACTATTCCAACTGGATTGTATGCATCATCTACAACAATAATTTCATCAACATCTTTCTTTTTTAATACGGTGCATGCATCAGCGAGTTTTACTGATTCTGATAACATTAGTATATTGTGTCTGTAATATTGGGATACTTTTCTATCTAAATAACTTGTAATAGTATTTTCTTCTGACAATTGTTCTTGATCATAAAGTACTACAGATTAAGCTTGTGTGTTAGTATCTACACAAGTGCGATCAAAATTATCTGCTGTACAAATTATGGGTCATGTACCCTTGTCTAAAATATTTCAAAATCTAAATTTAATAAATAATCCATACGCATTAATTTCTATTTTGAATCATTATCTGCTTGAACATAAATCATTCCTGTAAATTCTAGTTGGATTTAATTTTAAATCCATGAGCAAATTCTATGTGTGTAACCAATTGTTTCTATTTTTCCATTTTAATTGTGCGTAAAATCTGAATCTATGATTTTTTTACAAATATCTATTATGTGCAAATTACTTGGTAATATCAAATGGATGTAATTGATATAATTGATTTACATGATCCTCAAAGAGTAAATTGTAAACCTGATGATGTTGAAATATTATTTTCCTCAACTAATTTTAAAGAACAAGAATTTTTAATAAATAAAGTTGAGCTTCGAATGTATCTTGAAAAAATTGATGTGCAGTTGGGACAATATTCCTTAATTACTTCTTTTGTTCAAACTGACAAAGGTTCCATTGAAATGATTTATGATGAAGGATTTCGTGGAGAAAATTCACTAAAAAGAACCGTGGAATTTCTTGTATCTAATCTTGGTTTATCTGGATTAATTTTAAGATCAATTATTACTCTGAGAGAAAAAATTGAAAGACAAACATAATGATAGACATTATACTGATACACATTATACTGATTCAGGCATAGATTCATTTTTTTTAAATAAAGTGACGCCCCTGTGATATTGACAATGATGTCAATACTGTACGTAAATAACATATTTTTAAAATAATTAAAAAAAAATAAACTTTTGAATCATATTTTTTTATGATATGAATTAAATTCCTCTATTTTTAATTAAAAACATGAAGGGAGATGTTTTACTACAAAATATCAAAGTTATTGGGCTTGTTCCAATGTTTACTGGAAAAAAAGCCAAAGATATCAATTTACTTATTCGTGAAGCCATACTTACAAAATTAGGAAAAAATATTGATAATGTACAAAAAAGATGTGCAGGCAAGCCATTATCTCTTACTGTCTCTTTTTTACTACATGCTACCACTCTAAATAAAAAAGACTTAGACACACTATCAGATAATTTGATAAAAATACTTGGTGATGAGTTATCTACAAAAAAAGAATCTCTAAAGGGATTGGAAATTATTAAAGATACTACATTAATACGCCGAATAATCTTGGAAAAAATCCTAATTAAAAAAGATCTAAAGGAAGAATTTTCTTTTTCTATTTATGAATGGGATTAAAAAATAATTTCTAATTTTATAAAATTAAAATCTTTTAATTGATTCAAAACTATGGTGTGAAACTAGGCACAATCTTTTTTGCTTTACATTGAAATTTACTCAAAATAGCCAAAGCTTTAATTCAATAATTATTTGGTTTTAGTTTATGCGTATATTACAATTACATTGTGACAGCATTGAATACACTCCTACCAAAAAAGAGATAAAAAGTGCTGAGGAAATCACTCCACAAACAATCCAATTATCTGAAATAGTTGTAGCTTTTGTGGCAATTGAACAAGGTGATGATTCCTCTGTTGCACAAAATGCAATATCTCAAATAAAAAAAAGTATGGGGAAAATTGGCTGCAAAAAATTATTACTATATCCATATGCACACCTTAGCTCAAGTTTAGCATCACCATCAATTGCCTTATCTTTACTCAAAGAAATGGAATTAGCTGTACCTGAGTTTGAAGTATCTCATTCCCCATTTGGTTGGACAAAATCATACAAACTTCAAGTAAAAGGTCACCCACTTGCTGAAAGTTTCAAAGTTGTAACCAAAGAAAATACTGGAGAGAAAAATCAAGGCGAGGAAAAAGAATTAACCTCTGATGCTCTGAAAAGTGAATCAAAAATTACTTCGTACTGGAAAATACTTTCACCTGATGGGACATTG
This sequence comes from Nitrosarchaeum sp., assembly GCA_002737445.1. GTDB lineage: Archaea > Thermoproteota > Nitrososphaeria > Nitrososphaerales > Nitrosopumilaceae > Nitrosarchaeum. Next base: position 94,975 of record NSIR01000004.1, read on the forward strand.
AGTAATATTGGTGATTTTAATTTTTCAAAATATCCTAAACTTGAAATCCTTGCAAAATATGAATCTGCAAAAAAACGCGCTGTAGATGAACCGCCACCACATGTTGCATTAATGAAAAAAATGGGTATTGCAGATTACGAACCAGCATCTGATTCTGGAAACATGCGTTTTTTTCCAAATGGTCGTTTAATAAAATCATTAATTGAAAGATACGTTACAGATAGAGTCAAAGAGTATGGCGGATTTGAAGTTGAAACTCCAATCATGTATGACTCGCATCATCCAAGCATGGTTAGTTATTTCAATCGATTTCCTGCAAGACAATACAATATTGATTCAGAAGGTAAAAAATTATTTTTACGATTTGCAGCATGCTTTGGACAATTTCTTATGGCAAACGAATATCAAATGTCATACAAGACGTTACCTTACAAATTATACGAATTAACTCGTTATAGTTTCAGACGAGAACAATCAGGTGAACTAGTTGGATTAAGACGACTACGTGCATTTACAATGCCAGACTGTCATGCATTTTGTAAAGATATGGAACAATCAATTAAGGAAATTAAAATAAGATTTGACTTGTCACATAGCGTTTTAAATGAACTTGGAATTAATGACTCTGATTATGAAATGGCTATTAGATTTACAGAGGACTTTTACAATGAAAATAAATCTGCAGTTGAAGAACTAGTCAAAAAACATGGTAGACCAGTACTAGTTGAAATGTGGAAAGAGAAATTCTTTTATTTTGTTTTGAAATGGGAATTTAATTTCATAGATAATACTGGTAAAGCTTCTGCACTTTCTACTGATCAAATAGATGTTGAAAATGGAAATCGATATGGAATTGAATTTGTAGATGAACACAATGTTCGCAAAAATCCAATCATTTTACACAATTCCCCAAGTGGTGCAATTGAACGAATTATCTACGTTCTATTGGAAAAAGCTGCACAAGATATCAAGGAAGGAAAAAAACCTCAATTCCAGCTATGGCTTGCACCAACACAAGTGCGAATAATTCCCCTTAAAGAAGAATTTACAGAAATATGTGAGATATTGGCAGATAAATTATCTTTACACAACATTCGTGTGGATATAGATGATAGAAATGAAAGCATTGGTAAACGAATTCGTGATGCTGAAAAAGATTGGGTTCCATACACACTTGTAATTGGAGAAAAGGAAGCAAATTCGAAAAATCTAAGTATTCGAGATAGAAAAACAGGAGATGTTAGAGAATTGACTTTTGATGATTTTATTATTGAAATAAGTGAGCAAACCCAAAACAAACCATTTACTGGATTGAATCTTCCAAAATATCTCTCACATAGACCGCAACTAATGGTGTAAAAATGAGTTTTCTTGATTTATACATGAATAGAAATCCTCTGATTACTGCCTCCTCAAGTGATACCACACCTGTTGCAACTGTCTTTGGAATTCCATTTGATTCTACACATTCATACAAACCTGGTTGTAGATTTGGACCGGATGTAATCCGTGATGCATTTAACAATATTGAGATATTTCATCCCAAATTTGGCATTGATCTTGAATCTGTAAATATCGAAGATCTTGGAAACACCACTCACACTGTTTTGGTAAGTGAAATGATTGACATGGTTGGTAAAATCACAAAAGAGTTGGTTGCAAAGCAAAGACAATTATTCATTTTAGGTGGTGAGCATTCCCTCACATATGGCACATACATGAGTTTTCCAAAAGAGACAGGATATGTTGTATTTGATGCACATTATGATTTACGAGACGAATATGCAAATGTAAAACTAAGTCATGCAGCATATCTTCGCCGAATTGTAGAGCAAAGAGGGGCTGAAAATATTTTACATGTTGGTGCTAGAGCATTTGTTAAGGAAGAACTTGAATTTTTAAAAGAAAATAAAATCCAAACAATCTCTGATAGACAAATTAGAGAAGGTAAAGGTCCACAATTACTAGGTGAATTTGTTTCCTCATTTGATTCTCTGTATACAAGTTTTGATCTTGATGTATTAGATCCTGCATATGCACCTGGTGTTGGAAATCCAGAGGCTGCAGGAATGACTTCTCGTGAATTATTTGATTTAATTTATGCACTTGAAAATAATAAAGTAACTGGAGTTGATATCGTGGAACTAAATCCACAATATGATAATGGTTCTACTGCATCTATTGCAGCAAAAATAATCTCTACATTGATTGCTATGAATTTAACTCGTTCAGATTTTAAATAATTGGTTTGTATGACTATCTTTTTTGATCTTTATATGATAAATGACTTTGATGGAAAAATTAAATGTTAAATAATTTACGAGGTGTACTTGCACCATCACTTGAAAAAATTGGCAAAGTATTTGCATCAACTGGACTTTCTCCAAACTTTTGGACTGGTGTAGGCTTGATATTTGCACTTGCATCTGCAATAATTTACGGACTAGGAATTGAACATGGATTAATTATTGGCGGAATTTTATTACTTGTATCTGGATTTTTTGATCTAGTTGATGGTCAAGTTGCAAGAGTTACTGGTAAAACTTCTCTAAAGGGCTCTTATCTTGATTCCATGTTTGATAAAATTGCCGAGGTTGCAATTTTTTTGGGATTACTTGTTGGTGGATATGCACAACCATATCTTGTCTTACTTGCAATTACTTTGTCATTACTTGTAAGTTATGCTCGAGCAAAATCTGATATATTGAATATAAAATTACAGGGAGTGGGAATTGGAGAGCGAGCAGAGCGCTTACTAGTTGTTGCGATTATTGGAATTATTGGATACATGGAACTTGCAGTTATTCTAGTGGTTGTAATTGCAGGAATTACTTTGATTCAAAGAATGATTGTAACTAGTAAAAATATTCAAGAAAAATCAAATTAAGCCCTTTTCAAACATGAATTCCCTAAAATAGAAATTAACTAACGTTTTTTTATATTGACGCGTTCTAGTAATTGCTTGATGATGAAGAATAATAGAGCATTGATTGAACGTTCAAAATGATACACTGTTTCACGATCTGAGTTGAGCAATAAAATATAATTAAAAATACTAGCGTAGTTTTCCACGTTGTCTTCTACTATCTTCTGATCTAATTTTTAAGATTTTGAAATGAATTGCACAAGAAATACAATATGTTTTCAATACGGTAGGGGATGCAATGTATGCCCCTTGTGCACGTAATTCTTTAGCCAAAGTATGCTCTACTAGATTTAGTCTAGATGTAACTTTTTTTGCTTTGTCTTTTGGGACAGTTGATCCACAGTTTGTGCACTGGACTGTACCTGAAGAGCCTTTCCCCCCTTTTGTACGACCTCTACTTGCACGTTTTAGTGGCATGAAAATATTCTGATTTTCCTTCCTTATATTCTTGTTTGCGATATTTGATTTTTTTCTAAATTATTACTTTACATTTTGTGATACTTGATAATTTATGACTAGAGATCACAAAATTGGTCCCATATTTTTTTATGAAAATTGATCATTATATAAGTAATTAAATTACGCTAAAAATAATTGAACTCTAAATTTAACATTGGATTGTTCATACTAGGTGCATTTTTAATCTCTGCAATTTTTCTTACTGGTGTCAATCAAGCATTTGCACCAAGTGATACAACGCCTCCAACATTTACAGCATCAAGAACTGCATTAAACACAATTGTATTGACCTTTAGTGAACCAGTATCTGGCACTGCAATAACTAATTCATTTACAGTTTCTGGCATCACTTCACCAAATGTAGTTAAGAATACTGCTCCAACTAACAGTAATACACTCACACTTACCACCACTGGATTAACATCACCTAGTTCTACACATACAGTAACATATGTTGCAAATACTGGTGATATAAAAGATGCAGCAAGTAATGAAATAGCTAACGGTGCAACTGCAACTACTACATCTTTTACTCTTCCAACATTTACCGCATCAAGAACTGCATTAAACACAATTGTATTGACATTTAGTGAATCTGTAACAGGTTCTGCAATACCTGGCTCATTTACAGTTGCTGGTGCATCATCTGTTACAAACACTGCTCCAACTAACAGTAATACACTCACACTTACCACCACTGGATTGACATCATTTACTAGCACGCATGCAGTAACTTATGTTGCGGCAATTGGCGATATAAAAAATTCAGCAAATAATGAAATACAAGATAACACCACTAATTCTGGAACAACTGCAATAAAACCCACATTTGTCTTGGCTGCATTAACCAAGGCAAGTGGCGTACTAGATATTACATTTTCAAGGGATATAGATAACACACCAATTTCTGATGTAGATCTTGCACAATTATTTCTTAGTGAAACTGGTAAAGTTAATCAAGTTCCACTAACTGGCGCAACAATAAACACTGTAGGTAACAGTACAACTATTTCAATTACTTTGAGTGTATCTCAAAGACAATTATTATCTACATTATCTGGACTCGAACTAGATATTGCCTCAGGTGCAGTAAAGGACACTAGTGGTAATACCATACTTGCGGCATCTGATAAACCTCTAGTAACAACACTTGATAAAACACCTCCAACATTTACCGCATCAAGAACTGCATTAAACACAATTGTATTGACATTTAATGAATTTATAACTGGTACTGGAATAAACAACTCATTTACAGTTGCTGGTGCATCATTTGTTGCAGTTAATACTGCATCAACAAATACACTTTTTGATGCAGATCTAACTGACACTGCAGATACTCCAGATGGTAAAGACATAACTGTCGGAAGTGCTCCACACGGAATCGCCATAAGTGGAACAAAGGCGTATGTGACAAATGTTGCCAGTAACTCTGTATCCGTAATTGATCTTTCAACAAATACACTTGTTGATGCAGATCCAAATGACGCTACAAATAGTCCAGCTGGTAAAGACATAGCTGTCGGAAATATTCCATACGGAATCGCCATAAGTGGAACAAAGGCGTATGTGGCAAATCCTATCAGTAACTCTGTATCTGTAATTGATCTTTCAACAAATACACTTGTTGATGCAAATGGTGCATCTGCTGGTAACGACATAACTGTCGGAAGTAACCCATACGGAATCGCCATAAGTGGAACAAAGGCGTATGTGACAAATTCTGGCAGT
>NSIR01000005.1 GCA_002737445.1 Nitrosarchaeum sp.
TCATTAAAAATAGAAATTGACGAAGAAATGGTATGTGGAATTGAACATCATATGAATAAACAGTTCACAGATGCATTATGTGTAATGTTAGGACATCCCAGAAAATGTCCACATGATCATGATATTCCAATGGGCGAATGTTGTAAATCAAATTAAGATATCCCAAAAGATATATCATATTAATAATTAGATCCATCATGACATGTTTCTGTGGTTGTGAAACTTATGTGAAAAATGAGGACGGATTTAGAATTGCATGTGTAAAATGTGAACATGGACCTCAAAATCATGATGATGCATTTAGACATGCTGCAAGAAAAAATGAATCACAAAGTCAGAAACGTGATGTAGATTTTGGATAAATTATTTGCCAATAATTTTAACTAAAACTCTTTTTGGTCTTTGTCCATCAAATTCTCCATAGAAAATTTGCTCCCATGGACCAAAATCTAATTTGCCAGTAGTAATAGCAACAACAACTTCTCTACCCATTATTTGTCGTTTTAGATGAGCATCGGCATTGTCTTCACCTGTTTTATTGTGTTCATATTGATCAATTGGTTCATGTGGTGCAAGTGCTTCTAACCATTTTTCATAATCTTGATGTAATCCATTTTCATTATCAATAATGAAAACACTTGCAGTGACATGCATTGTATTTACAAGACAAAGTCCTTCTTGCACTTTACTTTTCAGAACTAATTGTCTTATCTCAGTGGTAATATTTAGAAAAGATCTTTTTGTTTTTACACTGTAAAATATTCAGTAAGAAATTTCATGATAAAAATTATCATCACTATCATAAATTCTTAGAGCAGGCTCAGAACTCAAGATCCTCATCATCAATCAAAGGGATAGGGTCATCACTGCCCACAAGGTATTATTCAGGCAGATGCCTATTGAATCTTTCAAGAAGCTTGATAAATGGCGAATTAATTATTCATTCAAAATGGTTGCAATTGATACTCCAGCATCATTGGAAAGTTTTAGAAGATTTGTAATTGGTAGTACGTGTCGTTCTTATGCTCCAAGAAATTACTTGGAAGATTCGGAGGTATTTGCAGAAAGAGAGGATAGTTTGGGTTCAATTTATGTAGAAGCCGCAGATAAAGTTACTTTAAAAAAAGTAAGAGACATTACATTTGTAAATGCTAGAGATATTCTTGGAATTATATATAATTCAAAAAGTGGAAATACTGCACTAAAATGGCGTCAACTACGAAAAAATAATGGAAAGGTAGTAGGTGAAGCTTCTGCAAACTCATTAACAAATTTAGCTGAATCAGGTGTTCTTACTATAGATTGGGTTGAAAATTATCTAAAGAAAAAAACTGAAGAAACAAAAACTAGCAAAGTCACAAGCTAAACTCTTTTGTTTGTCTTAATTGGAATAACATTATGATTACAAAAAACATTGATGAAAATTCTATTTCTGTAATACCAGAAGATTCAGATGATTTATTGAATTTGCGTCGTGTAATTAAACAGGGAGATAGGATAATTGGTGATACAACTAGAGTAATTAAAATAGAAAAAGATTATGCAAGACCTGACAAGGGAGAAAGAATTAGAATTAGAATTGCACTTAACGCAGAAAAAATATCATTAGATCATGTTTTAGATAGACTAAGAATTGGTGGCATCATAATCGAATCAAGTAATGAATCTGTACCTCATGGATCACACCATTCATTTATTCTTAAAGTAAATGACGCTATTACAATTACAAAAAAAAATTGGTTGCCAATTGAGAAAAATCTAATAGAATCAAACAATAAACAAATTGGATTTGTACTAGTTGCAATTGATACGGCAGATTGTGGTATTGCAAGATTAAAAGGAACACATTTAGAATTTATTCCAAATATTTATTCAGGTGCAGGAGGAAAAAGATACAAAACAACTTTTAATATTGAAAAATTCTTTGAGCAGGTTCAGCAGGCGTTATTTTCAATAATTAAAGAATCCGATTCCATTATAATTTTTGGTCCAGGAGAAACAAAGAAAAGATTTTCTAATTTTCTTTCAAAATCCCAAAATGCTCAAAAATATAAAATTCAAGTCACAGAGGGAATTGATTCAGGTGGGGAAGATGGAATCTATACTTTCACAAAATCTCAAACAATGAAGGAAATAATGTCTGAAAGTAAACTTGCCAAAGTATCTTCGATTATTGATGAAATTATGCTCAGAGCAAATAAAAAAAGCCGGAAATTTACAATGGGATTTGAGGAAACACTCAAAGCAAATCAATTTGGTGCAGTTGAATTACTTGTATTTTCAGATAAAGCAATTCAGACAAATGATGAGAATAGAATCATTGAACTTCTCAATGATGCAGAAGGTAAGGGGGTAAAAACTTTCAGTGTTGATTCATCAACAGATATTGGTCTCAGAGTAACAGGATTAGGAGGAATTGTTTCTTTGTTAAGATATGCAATAGAATCTTAATTTGTTGATTCAACTAGCCATTTAAGATAAGATTTGTTTATTGATGTAATCGTAATTTCAGCAATTTCGGGAACTTTGTAAGGGTGAGTTACTTTGATTTTTTCTTTCAGAACTTTTTTGTTTTTTTGTGTGGTTTTAAATAATGCAATATATTCTGATGTGTTTTTAATTTTACCTTGCCAAGAATAAATTGATGAAATTTTAGTAATGTTAACACATGCAACAATCTTATTTTTTACTAGAACATTTGCAATTTTTGTAATTGAATTTTTGTTGGGATAAGTTGAGATAATTATGATTGGTTTCATAATAAGTATAAATGACTGTAGTTTAAAAAATTAACAATTACTTTGAACTTTGATATTTTTAGTCAATATCCAATTATTTACATGTTAATAGCGTGGGGAGTAATTTTAGGAATTGCCAAGGGTTTAAAATTAGAAAAATATGGCTTTGAGTTAAAAATATACAGTCTAGTATACAAAAATCAGCAAGTACAGTCTATTCTAACAAAAATTCTTGGGCGAACCAGGCGAGGAATTAAAATTTTTGCTAATGTTAGTGTAGTTGCCGGCTTTGTTATGATGGGTTTTGCATTTTGGTTTTTAATATCAAATGTTTCTAAATTCTTTGTAGCTCCAAGTGATTTTGCTCCAGTTACAGTATTAATTCCAGGTGTAACTTTGACCTCTGGACCATCAATTTTATACTTTTTACTTTCCATACCAATTGTTTTAGTTATTCATGAAGGTGCACATGGTATTGTTGCAACACTAGAAAAAATAAAGATCAAAACGGGTGGATTTGCAATATTTATTGCAATGTTTGCGGGATTTGTAGAACCAGATGAGGATGAATTTAACAGAGCAAAAAAGATCTCAAAATTAAGAGTTATTGGTGCAGGAGCTACTGCCAATGTGATCTTTGCATTGGTATTAGCATTGATACTGTTGACAAATCCTTTTTTTGCAACTGTATTACCTGAACCATTACTAAGTACATTTTATGATTTACCAAATGGAGTAATGATACTTTCAATAATTGAAAATTCTGGGGCTGAAAAAGCAGGATTACAAGCAAATGATATCATAACTTCAATCAATGGAATTCAAATAGTGAGTCCATTAGATTTTCAAAAGGCACAACTAATTCCTGGTGAAATTGCCAAAGTTTCCATACTTAGAGACGGACAGACATTACAATTTCCAGTTGAAATAATACCATCACCAGAAGATTCAGATAAAGGATTAATTGGAATTATGAGAGATAATTCACTTGCATACAAACCTGTTTTGAATTTTATTGAATGGAAAGATCCATCAGTTTCAATGTTTTTGTTATGGTTGTGGATGATTTCATTTTTTATTGGAATAATCAACATGTTGCCACTACCAATTTTAGACGGGGGAAAATTTATTCATACAGTTATTGATAAAAAAATCTCAGAAAAGGCAGTAAATATTACAATGTGGGGGATTTACGCATTCACATTTGCATTATTTGGATTAAATATTGCATTATCATATATGAAATCAGGATGGTTTACCATCTAAAATATCTAAAGAATAATTAATGAAAAAAATCACATAATTTTATGAAGTGTGATAGATGTGAAAATCAGGCAGCATACACTCGTAAATATTCTGGAGAAAAATTATGTTCAGAATGTTTTTCAAATTCCATACTAAGAAAAACTGCAAAAACTATTTCAAAATACAACATGATAAAACATGGTGAATTAGTAGCTGTTGCAGTATCTGGTGGTAAAGATTCACTTGCTTTACTAAATATTATGAATTCCATGGCTACAACACATAATTTTAGAATTAAAGCAATAACAATTGATGAAGGAATTCCAGGTTATAGGAATGAAGCATTAGAAATTGTTCAAACATTTTGTGCCAAATTAAATGTGGAACACAAAGTTTTTTCTTATAAAGAATTATTTGATTTAACATTAGATGAGGCTTTAGATTTACGAGGAAATGAAAAAACATCTTCATGTTCCATATGTGGAACTTTGAGAAGACGTGCAATTGATCATGCAGCAAAAGATATTGGTGCACATGTAATTGCAACAGGACATAATTTAGATGATACATTACAGACATTTGTAATTAATATGATATCTGGAGATACTACAAAGATTGGGTGGATGGATCCTGATACATCAAGTAATACATTGAGGAAAATAAAACCGTTTTGTGAGATTTATGAATCTGAAATTGTATTTTATGCATTTACAAATGATATTCCATTTCAAACAGAGCCTTGTCCACACATGAATGAAGGAATAAGAACTGAAATTCGTGAATTTCTAAATTCATTAGAAGGTAAACATAATGGAATTAAAAATAATCTATATCAATCAATAATCAAAATATCTCAAATTGTAAAAGATACTAGTTACAAACAAAAGATAATTTGTATAAAATGTGGCAATGAATGTACTGGAAATATCTGCTCAGTGTGCAATATGATTTTAAAACTAAAAGCGAATCAAACCTAATGCAAATATAACATGTCATCTTAGAAAAAACGGTAGTAGGTAGGATTAGGGTGCTAGCCGTGCCCTGTTCTGAAACCGGCTATACGCAGAGATCAGCAACTGTTGGGTAAATCTCTAGATAGGTAATTCCCACTTGGTGTGCGGAAATGAAATCACGCCGAGGCGGGTGGTTGCAGGACGAGAATTATCCGAAGGGATAACGTCTAAGTTCGAACCATCGAAATGGATGAGGTCCGGGAGGGAGCAATCGTAAGGTGGAGCATCCACGCTTCCTCGTCTACGTGGCGGATCTTGTATGCCTTGAGATGGGGTTATCCGCCTAGACTGGAACCAACGGATCTACTACCTTTATAATTAAAATTAAATTTTTACTATCATGGAAGGAATAATTTCTTTTGGAAATAAAAGAGATTACAATGATTTTAAAAAACAAATTCCATATATGGTTCAGCCACTTTTTAATTTAATTAGAGAATTTTGTCTCTCATTAGGAGTAAATGTGGTTGAAGATATCAGAATGCACAGAGTTGTTTTTGGAAAATCTATGACATTTAGATGGTTTGTAGATGTAGAACCAGAAAAAGAAGGTGTTATAATTAAAATTCAAAAAACTAGAAAAGAAAGCCCTCAAATTTTACAAATCAAAATAGGACAAGAGATCACAGAATTAAAAGAAATTATAAAAAATGCTTTTGATACAATCAATTAATACAAAACATCAAATTTAGAAAATTCTCCAATAAATGTTTCATTTCTAATTTCTACATCTTCCACTTGTGCATTAGGCGGTCCTCCATGCGACCATTCAATCATTCTACTAATTTTTTCTTGATTACCTTCTAGAACAGCTTCAACTCTGCCGTCTTTAAGATTTTTTACCCAACCAAAAATATTATTTTTTTCAGCCATTGTTTTTAAGGTTTGACGAAAAAATACACCCTGTACTTTTCCTGTTACAAAAATATGAATTCGCTGATCTGACATACAAAAAATTGTTTTAATGAGCTATTAATCAATTTTATGTAAGAAAATAAAATGTTACTTTCTCTCTTTGATTCTTGCTCTACCAGTTTTTCTTGCAGCAATACTACCTACTTTAGCTCCTGGTGGAGCGTTACGAGAAACTGTAGAACTTTGTCCAACGTGTTGGTGTCTTCCACCACCGTGTGGGTGTACATAAGCTGCTTGAGCTACACCTCTGACAATTGGGAATTTCTTTCCTTTAGCTCTAAAACTACGCCATTTGTTACCTGCACTCATAAAGAATCGTTCACTTGCTCCGCCGCCTGCTAAAATTCCAATCATTGCTCTATTTTTTGGATTAAGTGTTGTGAATTTTCCAGATGGAAGTTTTAATGTGACACCCTCCTCACCATGAGAGAAAATTGTTGCGTTGGTACCTGCTGATTTAACTATAGCACCACCATCACCAAAGTGTTTTTCAACATTACACACAATGGTTCCGTCAGGAATATTTTGAACGCTAATTACATTACCTTTTTCAATTTTTGATTTTAATCCAAATTGGAATGTTTCACCTACTTTAGTTCCAAGAACTGCTGGCATAAATGAGACTGCACCATCTTCAAATCTTATTTTTGCAAGAGGTGCTTCTCTACCTCGTTCATGGACTAAATCTATAACTAAACCTGTATGCTGCTCAGATAATGAAAACCTAGGATATTTTGCTTTACTGCCTACTTTACCAGTAGAAGTAGATCTAAATTGAAATCCTCCACGGCCACGTCTTCGTACTAATGGTCTTTTACCCAAGTAGATCGTGTATTTTTCATTAAGGATTTTAAGCTTGTGATTTTATCGGGTAATTTGATAAAATAACCACAAAGATATAAAAATTGGTCAAAAGAAAATAGTATATGAGTCAGAATGCACTTTCCCTAAAAGTTTTAGAAGCCTATACACGAGACGTGGGACGTGGAGTTGCAAGAATTGATTATGATTCTATGGATACGCTAAATGCCTCTACTGGCGATGTAATTGAGATAAAAGGCAAAAGAAGAACAGTTGCAAAATGTCTTCCACTTTACCCATCAGATGAAGGAAAAGGAATTATCAGAATTGATGGATTAGGTCGTAATAATTCAGGTATTGCGATAGGCGATACTATTACTGTAAGAAAAATTAAAGCAGTCGCAGCTGAAAAAATTGTAGTAGCACCACTAGAAGCAATTCCTCCAATTGATGAACGCTATCTTGCAGATGCTTTAGAAAGTGTTCCTTTGATTAAAGGGGATAATGTAATGGTTCCATATTTTGGCGGTCGTTTAACATTTCAAGTAATCGGAGTAACACCAGCAGCTGATGCAGTATTAGTTACTCAAAAAACCGTTTTCCATATTGCAGAAAAAGGTGAAACATTACGAGGTGTACCTCAAGTAACTTATGAAGACATTGGCGGTTTAACTGATGAAATAAAGAAAGTTAGAGAAATGATAGAGTTACCATTAAGACATCCAGAAATTTTTGAAAAGTTAGGAATTGAAGCTCCAAAAGGTGTATTGTTGTATGGTCCACCAGGAACAGGAAAGACATTACTTGCAAAAGCAGTTGCAAATGAAAGTCAAGCTCATTTCATTAGTATTTCTGGACCAGAAATTATGAGTAAATTTTATGGTGAAAGTGAAGCTAGATTAAGAGAAATTTTTAAAGAAGCTAGAGAAAAATCACCATCAATTATTTTTGTTGATGAAATTGATTCAATTGCACCAAAAAGAGAAGAAGTTACTGGAGAAGTTGAAAGAAGAGTAGTATCACAAATGTTATCATTAATGGATGGATTGGAAGCCAGAGGTAAAGTTATCGTAATTGCAGCTACAAATAGACCAAACGCAATAGATCCTGCACTAAGAAGACCTGGAAGATTTGATAGAGAAATAGAAATTAAAGTTCCAGATAAAAAGGGAAGAAAAGACATTCTTGCCATTCATAGTAGAAACATGCCATTATCGGATGATGTTAATGTAGAGAAAATATCTAGTGTTAGTCATGGATATGTTGGAGCAGATCTAGAATATCTCTGTAAGGAAGCTGCAATGAAATGTTTGAGAAGATTACTACCTGAACTTAACATGGAAGATGAAAAACTTTCTCCAGAGACATTAGATAAATTAATTGTAAATAATGAAGATTTCCAAAAGGCATTGATTGAAGTGACTCCATCTGGAATGCGAGAAGTTTTCATTGAAAATCCAGATGTAAAATGGGATGAAGTTGGTGGGTTGGAAGATGTAAAACGTGAGCTTCAAGAGGCAGTAGAATGGCCAATGAAATATCCTGGATTATATGATAAATTAGGACATAAAATGCCAAGAGGAATTTTACTTCACGGACCAAGTGGAACTGGTAAAACTCTGTTGGCAAAAGCTGTTGCAACTGAAAGTGAAGCTAATTTTGTTTCTGTAAGAGGTCCAGAATTACTTTCAAAATGGGTTGGAGAATCAGAAAGAGGAATTAGAGAAATTTTCCGAAGAGCAAGACAAGCTTCTCCATGCGTTGTATTTTTTGATGAAATTGATTCAATTGCACCAATTAGAGGAGCAGGTGGAGAAACAGCTGTAACAGAAAGAGTTGTTAGTCAATTACTAACTGAATTAGACGGTATGGAAAATATGCACGGTGTAGTTGTTTTAGCAGCTACAAACAGACCAGACATGATTGATCCAGCATTGTTAAGACCAGGAAGATTTGATAAAATTATTCAGATACCATTACCTGATAAAGAAAGTAGAAAAATGATTTTGAAAATTAATGCTGAAAAGATACCAATAGTTAATGACATTAATAATCCACAGCATGTAAACATAGACAAAATTGCAGAAATGACAGATGGTTTAAGTGGAGCAGATACTGCTGCAATTGCAAATACTGCAGTATCTCTAGTTATTCATGAATTTTTAGATACACATCCAGATGTGAAAGATATTGAGAAAAGTTCTGACGGTGCAAAAGTAACTATGAAACACTTTGAAGCAGCAGTAAAGAAAGTAAGAGAACAGAAAAACCTCAAGATAGGCGAAAAACTAGTTGCTTCCTATTACAGGTAGTTTTTATTAAATAGACAAACCAACACTCGTAAATGTCTGAATTTACAGGATATAATGGGAAATCTTTAGAGTTTTTAAAAACTAATAAAATAATTGTAGGTGATTCAGTAAAAATTCTTGCAGATTTAACATATACCGGAATAATTATGCCAAGATACGAACATCGTGATGAGAAACATTTGGTTCTTAAATTAAAAAGTGGATATAACATTGGATTAGAAATAGAAAAGATTGAGAAAATAGAAAAAATATCTAGGCCCGAAAAAATTATTCCAAAAAAAGAAAATTTAGAAAAAAATCAGGATTTACCAAAAATTCTCCTGTTATCTACAGGTGGAACAATTGCAAGTAAAGTAGATTATAGAACTGGTGCGGTCACTCCTCTTTTAACTGCTGATGAACTTAATTCCTCAGTTCCAGAACTGGCAAAAATTGCCAACATAGATACAGAAGTACTGTTTTCAGAGTACTCGGAAAATATAATGCCAGAACATTGGTTAAAAATTGCTGAGAAATTAAAAGAATATTCAGCTTCAACATATACTGGAATAATTATTGCACATGGAACAGACACAATGCATTATACATCATCATTTCTTTCATTTGCACTTGCGGGATTCCCAATTCCAATTGCGCTTGTAGGTTCACAAAGATCTTCTGATCGTGCTTCATCAGATGCCGCATTAAATTTAATTGGTGCAATAAAATTTCTGACTAATTGTAAAACAAATGGTGTCTATATTGTAATGCATCAAGATGAAAATGATGAAACAATTGCATGTCACATAGGAACAAGAGTAAGAAAAAACCATACAAGTAAAAGAGGCGCATTCCAAACTATTGGAGATAATCCAGCATTTATTGTAGTAAATGAACAAATTGAGAAAAATATAAAAGATGAATTTTTTAAAATTAAGGAATTTCAACCAAAAATTAAAGTTAATACAAAAGTGGCACTAGTAAAATATTATCCAGGATATGATCCCAATCTATTGGGAAAAATTATTGAAATGAATTATAATGGAATAATTTTTGAGGGTACTGGTCTAGGACATATTGGAAAAACAATGTATGAAAATGTAAAAAAAGCAAATGAAAAAGGTATTTTTTTAGGTATGACCTCACAGTGTATTGACGGTAGAGTAGGAATGACGGTGTATGAAAGTGGTCGGGATTTACTTAATTTGGGAATAATTTCTTTAAAAAATATGATTCCAGAAGTGGCTCTAGTCAAAGCTATGTGGGCTTTAGGAAATTCAAATACATTAGAAGATGTAAAAAATATCATGCTTCAAAATATTGCTTCAGAGATATCTGATTAAAAATGAGTTGATTTAATGTCTGAATTTTTAATTGAAAATATTGGATTGAAAGTGGGTCTTGAAATACATCAGCAATTAGACACTAAAAAAAAATTATTCTGTAATTGCATACCAATTGAATCAGATGAATACACCATAAAATTTCAAAGAAAATTAAGACCAGTTAAAGGTGAGTTGGGAGAATTTGATCCAGCCGCACTTTTTGAAAGTTCGAAATCAAAAACTATTGTATATTACGCTAATTTGGAAAGTAGTTGTTTAGTAGAACAAGATGAAGAACCCCCTCATAATTTAGATAATGATGCAAAAAATCTTGTATTAATAATTTCATCTGCGCTTCAATCAAATATTTTTAGTGAAATTTATCCAATGAGAAAGACAGTAATTGATGGTTCAAATACAACTGGTTTTCAAAGAACAATGTTAGTTTCTCAAGGAGGGTATATTGAAGTAAGTGGTGAAAAAATTGGCGTTCAATCAATTTGTTTGGAAGAGGACGCTGCAAAATTACTTGGTGATACAGGAGACATTAGAGAATATAGTTTAGATCGTCTTGGTGTTCCTTTAATTGAAATTGCATTAGAACCCGTAGATGGTGATCCAAAAAAAATAAAAAGAATTGCATTATCACTTGGAAGATTATTTCGAACTACAAAAAAAGTAATGCGTGGAATTGGTTCAATACGACAAGACGTAAATGTTTCCATAAAAGATGGTGGAGGAATAGTTGAAGTTAAAGGAGTTCAACAATTAGATCAGCTGGAAAAAGTAGTGGAATTTGAGGCTAAAAGACAACATGGTCTTGTAAAAATAGCTGAAAAATTAAAGAATTCTAATTTTGGAGAAATATCAAAAAACGATGACGTCTTTGATATAACAAATAATTTTAAGAGTTGTGAATCCAAAATTATTCAAAAATCATTAAAAGATAATTATATCATTAAAGCAATTAGAATTACAAATTTTGCAGGCATGTTTGGGTACACGCCATATGAAGGAATACGATTGGGAAAAGAAATTGGTCAATTAGTAAAATTTTATGGTATTGGTGGGGTTTTTCATTCAGATGAATTACCAAATTACGGTATTGAAGAAAACCACATATGCATTGTTAAAAAAATATTAAAAATCAACGAAAAAGATGCATTTTTAATAATTGCCGCGCCTTTGATAAAAATTGATTTTGCAATTGATTCTATAATTAAAAGAATAAGTCAAGCAAAAATCGGTGTTCCTTCTGAAACTAGATTGGCAACTCAAATTGGTGAAACAGTATTTCTTAGACCAAGACCAGGTGCATCAAGAATGTATCCTGAAACAGACATTCCCCCAATTATTATAACAAAAAAAGAATTAGATAATGCAAAAAGAAACATACCAAAATCATGGGATGAATCTCTTAATGAGATAGGAAAAAAATATAATTTAAATTTACAATTATCAGAACAGATTTTTGATTCAAGTTATTTAGAAATTTTTGAAAAAATTTGTAAAAAAACTTTAATTGTACCAACTTTTGTTGCCTCAATTCTTTGTTCTACAATTACTAGTTTAGAAAGAAATGGTTTGAATTCAAAACTATTAACAGATGAAGAAATTTTAAAAACATTTGAATTTTTAGCGGAAGGAAAAATTGCTAAAGAATCAATTGAAATCATATTTGAAAATATTATGTCTGGAAAATCAAAAATAATTGAATATGCAATAGAAAATACATCAATTACAAGTGTTAGTAAAAAGGAATATGAGAAAATTATAGATAATATAATTACAAATAATAAAGAAATCATTCAAAACCAAAAAGAGCGTTCAATTAGTCCATTAATGGGAATTGTAATGAAAGAACTTAGAGGGAAAATATCTGGTGAGACGGTGAATGATATACTTTTAGAAAAGATAAAAAAGTTTTTAGAAAATAATAATCAATAATTGAATGCGGGAAGTGGGATTTGAACCCACGAACTCCTAAAAGATAAGGATCTGAACCTTACGCCTTTGACCAGGCTGGGCTACTCCCGCAATATGAATTTTTGAAATCTAGAATAAGTTTCTTTATCATGTACATTTATTTAAAATACACAAGAATAATTAATTAAAATATGGAATTCAGAGAAATTTATTGTAGTAATTGTAAAAAAATTTTAGGACGATATAATATAAAATTTTATAGTGATGATAAAATTGGAGAAATATTAAATCTGCATCATACATCACATATACGAAATGGTCATCATGTTACAATAAGAAAATTTATCAAAAAGATTGGATTATAATTTCAATTGTTCTATAGCTTCAGATAAAGTTGAAATTCTTTTAATTCGAGGATCTGATATGTGTTGATTCCATGGTTGTGAATATAAAAAAACATTTTTTTTATGTTCTAAAAATTTAATTGCATTTATTGGTGAATCATCTATAAAAATATCATAATCTAAATCTGCTTTCATTTTACCATCAATCACTGAAACATAATTTTGATAAGTTATATCATGTAATTCAAGCCAGTTTTTTACAAAAGAATTGGTAGATAATGCTCTAGCTGTAAGAATGTCAACTTGTCCTAAATTAGAAAGATTTTGTGTAGTTTTTGATAAATTATCTTCCACAGTAGGAATAGAATGCCAGTCTTTCCAGCATAAATTTAATTCTTCATAAAAATCATATCTATTAATTTTGAATTTTTTCCAAAAATCCCAATTAGTTATTTGCTCAATAGAAATATGTGGTCTAATTGAATTACTGTGAATTAACCACGATTTAATTACATCTGCCAGTACACCATCTACATCTAAAGCAATTTTCAATTTCAATTCAGATTATTCATATGATTTTTCAAATTCATCTAAAAGAGATTTTTGATGTTTGCTAAGTTTTTTTGGAATATTGACAATAATGCGGATATATTGATCTCCTCTACTTTTTGAATTCATATGTGGAACACCTTTACCTTTTAATTTTATAATCGTATTTGGTTGACTACCTGATTCTACTTTTAATTTTTCAGTTCCTTCTAAAGTTGGAATTGTTATTTCACGACCTAGAGTAGCGTCAATCATAGATACATCCTGATCATAGAAAATGTCCATACCATCTCTCTTAAATTTTGGGTGTGATTGAACTCTAATTCTCACAATTAAATCTCCATTAATTCCTGAAGGTACTTCATTTCCTTCTTGTTGAACAGTATAGTCACCACTATCAACACCTGGAGGTATATCAAAAGATATTTTTTTGATACCTTTCTTTCTACCGTGTCCTTTACATTCACTACATGGTGTTTGTATGATAGAACCTTGTCCCTTGCATGCAGAACATGTTTCTACGGTAACAAATGAGGCATATCCCATAGTTCTAGTTTTACGTACCTGACCTTGACCATTACATGCTGTACACTTGTTCTTTTTTGTATTTGGTTTACACCCAGAACCATTACATATTTGACATTGTATTTCCTTTTGTAAATTAATTTCCATTTTCTTTCCATGAAGTACATCTTCAAGAGTTACTGAAGTTTCATAAAGAATATCAGAGCCTCTTTGTTGTCCATAACTAGATCCTCCATTTCTACCAAAAATAGATTCAAAAATTGAATCAAATCCACCAGTCCTTCCAAATAGATCACTAAAATCACCACGTGCACCCTCAAAAATATCATCGTTACTGTATCTTCCATCTACGCCAGCATGTCCTTGTTGATCGTAAACTTTTCTTTTTTCAGGATCTGAAAGAACACCGTATGCCTCAGAAATTTCTTTAAAATGTTCTCCAGATTCACTTGATTTATTACGATCAGGATGAAATTTTAATGCTAATTTTCTATATTGTGCTTTGATTTCACTGGCTGGAGTATCTTTTGAAACACCTAAAACTTCATAATAATCACGTTTTGCAGACATAGATTATCATTTAATTGTAATTGACGTATAAATTGTAGAATTTATTAGTTTTTAGTTTCATCAGTTGAGTGTGATTCAGAATTTTGTTGAGTGTTATTTTGATCTTGTTGTTCATTTGCTCCAGAATTTTGTTGAGTTGAATCAGATTCAGTTGTGACATTTTTGTATAATTCGGTAGTAACTTCATTGACTATAGATTTTAAAGTATCAAGTTTTGGTTTAAGTTCATCTATTTCCCTATCAAGTGACTCTTTAACCTCTTTTACAGCTTCAGATATTTTAATTCCTTGTTCTTGAGAAATTTTATCTTTAAGATCGTGATTAACAAGTTTTTCTACAGTGTAAATAAAACTTTCAGACTCATTTTTTAAATCAATTTTTTCTTTTTTCTTTTTATCTTCATCAGAAAACTTTTCAGCATCTTCTTTAAGTTTTTCAATTTCTTCTTTTGATAATTTTGAATTAGATGATACAGTAATTTTTGCTTCTTTTTTTGTACCAAGATCTTTTGCTGCAACATTAATTATTCCGTTTGCATCAATATCAAATTTTACCTCAATTTGTGGAATACCTCTTGGTGCAGGTGGTAAATCTGTAAGATTAAAACTACCTAAAGAAACATTATCGCTTGCCATTGGTCTTTCTCCTTGAACTATATGAATTGTAACTGCTGTTTGATTATCTACTGCAGTGGTAAAGACTTTACTTTTTGATGTAGGTATTGTTGTATTTCTTTCAATTAATGGCTCTCGTACTCCACCCAAAGTTTCAATTCCTAATGTCAATGGAGTTACATCAAGTAATACAATATCACTAGTTACATCACCTGCAATTATTCCTGCCTGGATTGCTGCACCTACTGCAACTGCTTCCATTGGATCTACGCCAGATTCTGGTTCTTTTCCAAGAACTTCACCAACAAATTTTTTCACTGATGGTATTCTTGTTGGACCTCCAACCATTACAATTTTGTTAATATCAGATTTTGTTAATTTAGCATCTGCAATTGCTTTTTCAAGAGAAGGTTTACATCGTTGAATAATTGGTCGAATTAATTCATCAAGTTTTGCTCTAGTTATTCGTAATTCAAGATTTTTTGCACCTGATGAAGGATCATGAGAAATGAAAGGAAGATTAATGTCAGTTTCCATAATTGTAGAAAGTTCAATCTTTGCTTTCTCTGCAGCTTCTCTTATTCTAGCTATTGCGGTTGTATCTTTAGAAAGATCAACACCTTCTTTTTTCTTAAATTCGTCAAGAATGTAATCTACTACAACTTTGTCCATGTCTGTTCCGCCTAATTGTGTATCACCAGAAGTACTCAGTACTTCAAATACACCACCACCCATTTCCATTATTGTAACATCAAGTGTACCTCCACCAAAATCAAATACAAGAATTTTCATATCTTGATTTGTTTTATCTAAACCAAATGCCAAAGATGCAGCTGTCGGTTCATTTATTATTCTAACAACATCAAGACCTGCAATTGTTCCTGCATCCTTAGTTGCTTGACGTTGATTATCATCAAAATATGCTGGAACCGTAATTACAGCTTTATCTACTTGTTCACCTATGAATGCTTCAGCATCTTTTTTTATTTTTTGAAGAATAAATGCTGAGATTTGTTGAGGTTTGTAATTTTTATCCTGTATTTTATAAATATAATCAGTACCCATTTTTCTTTTTGCTGCAGCAATAGTACTGTCAGGATTGGTTACAGCTTGCCTTCTTGCAGGTTCGCCTACTAAAAGTTCACCTGTTTTAGTAAATGCTACAACAGAAGGAAATGCTTTACCACCTACAGTTGCACCTTCTGCCGCAGGAATAATTGTAGGTTTTCCACCCATTATTACTGCAGCCGCAGAATTACTTGTTCCTAGATCTATTCCAATTATTTTAGTCATTTAATTTCATTCTCATTTTTTGATATTTCAACTAGCGTTGGTCTAATAACCCTGTTATGAGAAATATATCCTTTCCTAAGTTCTTTAGTAATTGTATTATCACTTAACTCAAAATCAGTAATAAAGGATATAGCTTCATGAAAATTCGGATTAAATATTTCACCCAATGCATCGATAACAGTCACATTATATTTTGCCAGAATAGAATCCATGTTTTTTAAAATAGAATTCAATCCTTCCGTATTGATCTTACTTTCTGTAAATACTTGTTTAGCACGGATAAAATCATCATAAATATTTAAAAAATCTAACATAATGTCATCAATTTTTGTATTGACCCCTTTTTCTATATCAGATTGTGTTTTTTTAGTTAAATTTTGATAATCAGCTAATACATGTCTAATTTTTTCTTCATTATCTTTTACTTTTTGTTTTTCTTTTTCCAAAAGATTTTCTAGTTGAATAATAGTTGAACTCTCTGGAACTAATTTAATTAACTCATCATCTAAATTATTTATTTCATTTTTAGAAATTTTTTTACTGAGAATTTTATTAGTATTATTTTCCTCTGACAATTTAAATATAATAATAAATAAGCTAATTTATAGTATCATTGGATAATTTCGCATAATGGATTAGCTTTAATTATAATAATATTACTATCATGTTTATTTTTTTCTATATTATCAAAATCTGTTTTTGAACATGCAATAATAATGGTAGTCTTATCTGTATGAAATAAATCGAAATTTGGATGTTCATAAGCTTCAACATCACCAATATAATCGCGTAATCTTGAAGTTAAATTTTGTAACATTTCAATTTTATCTCCACGCATTTCATGTTGATCAAGTGTCCACGATATAGCAATTTTTGTTCTACTAGCTTTAAGATCATTTTTCTTTAATGTAAAACGAATATCATCAATAAGTTTCTTGATATAACCATCAATTCCCTTTACACTTCCATTAATTAGATACATCAATGTATTTGCACCTTCAAATGATGAACCTAATGATTTAAGATCATACAAACCACTAACCATATTATCTAAGAAAATTTCTTGCAAGTTATCTGAAGAAAGATCATTTTTTGTTATGTCATCCTGTACATATCTACAAACCTCTAGAATACTAGTAAGATTAGAAAATCTAGATAGTATGTTAATCGCATGAAAATGCTCAGATGATGAAATAGCTACAAATTTTTTTTCTTTTTTTCCAGTTGTTAAAAGATCGGCTAAAACTAAATCTTCTTTACCATTAAATGAACCAATTACTTTTGGTTGTTGATTTAGATCTTCCAAAGGATAATAAAAATATGAAATTTGTTTTCCTACTTCAAGACCTGTTACATGTTCAAGTAATGATATATTTTCATTATTTCCACCAAATCCAGTTGGTAGAGTGTAAATCAAAGCACTATTTTTTTTTAAAGAAGTAGTAGCATCTTTAAATTTTGAGTGAATTTCAGTTTTGATATCTTGTCCTGTTTTTCTAATTCGTGGTGTGAAGAATAGGTATTGAGCTTTTGAAATAGCTACATCGATTGGTTCCATAGCCAATAAGGGTTCATCTTCTTTTAAGGAAGAAACATTTGGATATGTTTTTGCTATTTCTGCTTTAAGAGAAATTGCTGATGGAGTTGATTCATCAATAATGTAGACATCTGCTCCCTTTATTGCCATTTGACATGCAATAGCATATCCCTCAGTACTAAGTCCATAAACAACAACTTTTGCTCCCGTCATTACACATAAGGCTAGTAATTGACTAAGAAAAACTTATTGAACTTAGCTATATTATGAGAAATACTTGAAAATATGGATTGATATTCTAACTCCTAAACAGTTATTGTTTTCCGAGTCAATGGTTGAAAGATTAAGGAAAAAACACGATGTTTTGTGTACTTCACGATCTTATAATGAAATTACAAGACTTGCAAAAATTCGAAACTTTGATCTAGTTTATGTTGGAAAACATGGTGGAAATGAAAAATATGATAAGCTTGAAGCCAGTACTGATCGTATAAAAAAACTAACATTATTAATCGATAAATTTTCTCCAGAATTAACAATAAGTTTTTGTTCCCCTGAAGCAGCCAGAGTATCTTTTGGAATGGGAATTAAACATATTGCATTTTGTGATTCTCCACATGCAAACGCAGTAATGAAATTAACATTACCTTTAATTCAAAAATTATTAATACCATGGATTATTCCTAAAAAAGAATTTTCTAAATATGGAATAAATACAAAAAATATTATTTCATATAAAGCAATAGATGCATATGTTACAATAAAGAGAGAGATAATACAGAAAGATTATTTACCATTTAAAAATAATAATAAAAAAAATATCTTGATTAGAGTAGAAGAAGAGCAGGCTGCATATACACAAAAATCAAAAATAATAATTCCAATCATAAAAGAAATCATAAAAGAATTTGGTGACGAAAATATAGTGATTCTTGGAAGATATAGTAAGCAAATTGTAAATCTAACAAAAATATTTGGTAAAAAGGCTAGAATTATAAAAATGTCTTTTGATGGAAAATATTTACTAAATTACACTGATGTTTTTATAGGATCAGGTGGTACTATGACAGCAGAATCAGCTTTACTTGGAGTTCCAACTATTTCTTATAATGCAGTGCCCAATATAGTCGAGAAATATTTAGTAAAAAATAATCTAGTAAAAAGAGAAACAAATCCCGAAAAAATTAGTAAAATTATTAAAAAATTACTAGAATCACATAATAATGATATACAAAAACAGAAGAAAATTTTAAGAGGTATGGAAGATCCGATTGAAAAATTAATTCAAGTTATTAGTGAATAATTATCAATGATTTATGTAAGGAATAAAAGTAAATAAAAAGTTCATTAAGGGAATTAGAGACGTCGTTTTAGCAGCCCGGTAGTGTAGCGGTCAAGCATAGGGGCCTTTGAAGCCCTTGACCCCAGTTCGAGTCTGGGCCGGGCTACCATATTTAAAAAAATATTTACTGTAACATGAATATAATACACTAGAATTTTAGATGGTAACAAATGACTGATATCATTTTAGGAATGGGTGAAGTAGGTTCTACTCTTTTTGATTTACTTGTTCAACGTGGTTTTAATTGTGTAGGTATAGACATTGATAAATCTAAATGTAAAAACTACAATGAAAATAATTTAATAGAAAATCCAGAATATCTACATGTTTGTATTCCAGGAGAATTAAATGAATTTATAGAAATTACATTAAAGAATATTAATAAAATAAAAAATTTACAAGTTATTGTTATACATTCTACTGTAAAACCAGGAACTACAAAAAATATTCAAAATAAAATAAATTTGCCAGTTTTATTTTCACCAGTACGTGGTGTACATAATAGATTTTTAGAGGATATGAAAAAATATACAAAATTTATCTCTACAGATAAAAAAGAAATTAGTACTAAAATTAAATTAGAATTAGAAAAAAGATTTCAAAAAATACAATGGATGTCTTCTACTAAAACAGCTGAACTTGCAAAAATTCTAGTAGATACGACATATTATGGCTGGTTAATCAATTATGCTCAGATTACAAAAATAATTTGTGATAAAGAAAATATTGATTTTGAAGAAATGTGGAAATTTGCAGATGAGATTCACAAAAATTTAGGAAATAGACCAAAAATGTTTCCAGGAATTATAGGTGGTCATTGTGTAATACCGAATCTAAATTTAGTCAAATATGATAATTTAGATTTAATTAAAAAAATAAATGAACTCTACAAGAGTTTTTCTGATATTAAAAATTCTACTAACTAGAAATTCAATTTTGTGATTGATTTTGTTGCAATGATAAAAAGTACAATTGCAATTATAATCAAAACAATCATCTCTATAATTACAAATTCTGTAATATCACCAAAAATACCTGCACGTATAATATCAACCAAATAAGTAAGAGGATTTAGGTAAAAAGCTGTTCTGAGAGGTTCAGGCGAACCTGATGCTGGATAAAATGCAGTACTTACAAATGCAAGAAATAAAAAAACTGTGTTTATAATTACGTTAAATCCTTCACTAGAACGCAATCTTGTAGAAATTATTGATGCGATTGAACCAAATAAAATAGAACCAACTATTGCTGCAAAAATAATCATTGGAATTGTAATTAGAGAAAATTGAATTGAATCAAAAAATACAGGGTATCCAACAAGAGCAATCAAAGATGCACTTACTAATCCAACAATTCCAATAGTGCAAATATTACTTAAAATATAATTGGTTCGTGTAAATGGACCTGACATTATTTGTTCAAACATTCCATGTCTCCTATCATTCCAAATTATTATTCCTGAAATAAGAGTACTATTCATAATATTGAAACCGATCATGCCAGATGCTAAAAATGCTGGATATCCAATACTTTTGTTACCAAAAGGGACTTCTTGAATTAATGACGTATACGCATAACCTGCAACAAAAATATAGATTAAAGGAAAAATTACTTGCCAAATTAAAAATCCAGGATTAATGGATATTGTTAAATTTCTATTTACAAGTCTAATTACTGGATGCATTATCACTCACCATTTTTAAAAATATTTCTTCAAGATTTGTAGGAACTGCAGAAAGATCTTCAATGTCAATTTTATTTTCATTTAAAATTCGTAAAATCTGTAATAAGACAAGTTCTGATTGTTCTGAATGAATTATAATATTAGTTCCAGCATCAAAATCAATTTTGCAATCAGGGATACCTAATAGTAAATGGATTATTTTATTATGTTTTTCAGATAAATGTATTTTTACTGTTTTTTCTTTTCCAAATCTTTTTTTTAAAGCTTCAGGTGTATCTACAGTAAGAATTTTTCCTTTATCTATGATAGCTATTTGATCACAAAGATATTCAGCCTCAGTTAGAATATGTGTGGTGTAAAATATGGTTAAACCAGTTTTTATTTTATTTTTTAAATAATCTAATAATTTTCTCCTTGCACTAGGATCCAACCCTACAGTTGGTTCATCTAAAAATAAAAGATCCATATCATGCATGAATTCACGAGCTACTTGCACTCTTCTTCTTTGACCAATAGAAAGATCTTCGTTTCTTTTTTTACGAATATCTAACAAATCAAAATCTTTTAAAAGTTGTTCCATTCTTTTTTTACGTTCAATTTTTGGAACATTCCACATCATACCATATTTATCAAGAGATTTTTCAACAGATAATGTAGGTTCGTAGCTAGGTTGTTGTAAAACCACTCCAATTTTATGACGAATTTGTAGAGGATGTTTTATTGCATTTATTCCTAAAATTGTTAAAGACCCACTTGAAGGTAAAATTAGTGTTGTTAGAAGTTTAATCGTGGTTGATTTTCCTGCACCGTTCGGACCTAAAAATCCGAAAACTTGACCTGATTTTATAGACAAAACAACATCATCAACTGCTTTTACATCTCCATAAGATTTGGATAAATGTTCAACTTCTATACAATACATAATAGAATTATAACTTCTGG
Organism: Nitrosarchaeum sp.; assembly: GCA_002737445.1. Lineage (GTDB taxonomy): Archaea > Thermoproteota > Nitrososphaeria > Nitrososphaerales > Nitrosopumilaceae > Nitrosarchaeum. The sequence goes on from NSIR01000005.1 coordinate 21,655, forward strand.
GTATAATATGATTGATCAGAGAAATATGATCGATGTGAGCCTTGTATGGATGAAATTTTTATTAAGACATCTAGTTTGAGATAAACAATTGTCCGAATTTGATATTCTTATAAATAAATTATTAGAACAAAAACCTGAATTAACAAGAGTGAACATTGAAGAAGAAATCAAAAATAAAAAAGAGAAAATTGGTGCAGGGTATTTAACAGATCAGGGAGCTCTATTTTTGATTGCTTCTGATTTTGGAATTTCTTTATCAGGATCATTAAAAGTTGAAATGAGTTTAAAGGATCTATATGCTGGAGCAAAAGAAATTTCTTTAGAAACCAGAGTTCTTAACGTTTCTCCCGCAAAAGAATTCTCTCGTAAAGATGGTTCTTCTTTTCATCTTAGAACAATGACCGTATATGATACAAATTCAACTGCTAGTGTAAAATTATGGGATGAAAAAGCAAATCTCCCTGGAATTGAAAATATTAAACCAGGAGATCTAATTAAAATTATTAAAGCATATGTTAAATCGGATCTTGGTGGATCTCCAACTATCAATATTGGTTCAGGTTCCAATATTGAAATAATAAATAACAAAAGTGAAATTCCAACAATAGACAAAATTACAAAAGATATCAGTGATCTAAAAGAAGGACAAAAGGATCTTGTAATTTCAGGAATGATAGATGGTATTGTGAGTAGCATGGAATTTACAAATTCACGAGGTCAACCTGGAAAAGCACTAAAAATGAGGCTAAAGGGAAAAGAAGCAACTTTCATGAGAGTAGTTTTATGGGGAAAAGACGAATCAGATATTCCGAATATGATTTCTCAAAATGCTAAAGTTAGATTACTTGGCGTAAATATAAAAAATAGTAATCAGGGTTTAGAAATTCACGGAAATGATTCAACAATAATAGAAATTGATGGTGGTAAAGAAGTAGAGCCAATAATTGCAAGAATTCTTTCAATTGCATCAACAGAAAATGGAAGAAATATGATTTTAGGTGTAGATAATAATAAAAATATTTACAATATTACAGATTATTCAAATTCTACTAGTAGCTGTAATGAAGGAGATGTGATTGAATGTATGCCATCTAAAGTATATGGAAATTCTATAACATTAGATAATAATTCATTTGTAAGAAAATTGGAAAATGATAAATTAATTCCATCATTATCACAAATAAGAACAAAGATTAATGATGTTAAAGTAGATGGAAATTATTGTATTGAAGCTATAATACTTAAAATTCCAGAAAGAAAAGAAATTCAAACAAAAACTGGAGAATCAATTCAATTATCAGAGATGTTTGTTGAAGATGATACAGCACAAATTTGGATAAAAGGATGGAGAAATCAATCTAGAATAATAATCAAATGTGAATTAGGAGAAATAATTTCAATTACAGCAGTAAATGCAAAGGCAGGTTTAGAAGGAAGAATTGAATTAGTTTTAACACCATTTTCAAAAATTATAAAGAAAAACTAAGAACCTAAAATCACTAGTTACAACATATTGTCTTTTTGCTTCATAGATTTGTTTAAAAGATATTCCTCATTCACCATATTTCCTAATATATTGGCAGCGGTATCAGCACCTACTCCATATCCAGAAATAACAGTTATTGCAATTTTCCCAAAATTTTCTATTAATGAAGAAACTTTCTAAGCTCGATCAAATTTATGATTTTCTTCCGGTGAAAGTTTTTTTCATTCATAGTTTTTACGTATTATTTTTAGAAGATCATAATCGGAATAAAAAATAGCAGTTATTTTTTTGTCTTGCAGTTTGAATTGTGTCACCATGTCGTACTTCAATTGAAAGATTATCACCTTGAGTATATTTGATAATTCTTCTAAATACATCACAATTTAATACACGTAAAGGAGTAATGTAAATAATTTTAATTTTTCCAAGTTTTTTAGATTTTTTACTAGTGAAATAACACAACATTCTGTTTTACTAGAACCAGTTGGTACAATCACCAAAGAATCTTTTTTTTGTAAAATTATTGAGAATGCTTTTTTTAAATTTATGTAAGTTCTACAAATTCAAAATTTGAAAACAGTAAAAAAGAACAGAGTTATGATACTGATTCTTTTGCTGTATTTGATCGTGATCTTTCATAAATCATTACACCAAGTAACCCAAGTGCAAATAAAACTACAGTTAATATTGGAATTGAATCATATATTCCTGCCACTAGTACACCTTATTTTTCACAGTTAAATATCTTCAGCATAATCAGATAATCCCGCACTAATTATTTTATATGAAAAAATAGTTTGATATTGAAGCCATTTAATTTCTCCATGAAATTTTGATGATGATTTTGCAAGTTTAATTTTGATATGTGTAAATGGATCAATAGCTGTTCTCATATTTTCTAATTCTTTACCTTCTATGTTTCGTATCATATTTGTAATAACAATGGGAATTTTTTTATTAATTGAAACTGAGGATAAATTATGAATATATTTTATGAATAATGAATTCTTTTGAAATATTGTATTATTTTTTTGGTATTCAAATGAAAATAAATCAGTAATATTATCAATTACAATTAGAGAAAAATTAGAGACTTTCATTTTTTCGATTGATTTTATTTGCTCAAAAGTATTAGTAATTCGTGAAACAGTTATTTTTTCAAGAATGTCAAATGTTAAATTTTGTTGTTTCTGTATTTCCAGGATTCGTTCAGGTCTAAAACTACCTGTTGTGTCTTGATATAGAACATTACCTCCATTCTTTATTGCATTTATACAAATTTGAAATAGAAATTGGGTTTTACCAGTTCCACTTGCACCATAAATATCAGTGATTACACTATTTGGTATTCCACCAGCTAAAAATTTATCTAATTTTTGTAATCCTGTTGAAATCATTTTCTAATTATTGAAGACGATTAAAAAATTTAAAGAATTTCATAATTCATAAAACTGGCAAGGCTTTTATGTTGGAGAACAAAGAAAATTAAACAAGTAATAATTAATGTCACAAACGAGTACTGCAAAAAGACCATTAACAACGCTTCAAAAAAGCACAAAGAAGAAAGTTACGGTAAGGCTCAAAAATGAAGTTGAGTATAAAGGAAAAATGGATAATGTTGATTCTTACATGAATTTAATCATGACTGATGCAGAAGAACTACATGACGGAAAAATAATTGCTAATTATGGTAAAGTAATTGTAAGAGGAAATAATGTATTATTTATCAAACTAGAAAGCGAACTCTAGTATTTTGTATGACTAACAATTTTTTATTTACTTCAGAATCAGTTACCGAAGGTCATCCTGATAAAATCTGTGATCAAATATCAGATGCATTTTTAGATGAATTTCTTAGGCAAGATCCAGATTCTAGAGTAGCTGTAGAAACTATGGTCACAACTGACTTTGTAGCAGTAGCTGGAGAAGTAACATCAAAAGCTAATTTCGGCATAAAAGATCAAGAGCAATTAATTAGAAAAGTAATTAGAGATATTGGATATGACAATAAAGATTTAATGTTTGATACCGAGTCTTGTCAAATTGTACTAAAATTACATTCTCAAAGTCCAAATATCAGTCAGGGAGTAACTGCAACTAAAGAAAAGGAACAAGGAGCTGGAGATCAGGGATTGATGTTTGGTTACGCCTCAAATGAAACAAAAGAATTAATGCCCATGCCAATTTTAATCGCACATAAATTAACACAGAAATTAGCAGAAGTTAGAAAAAATAAAGTATTACCTTGGATAAGACCAGATGGAAAATCACAGGTTTCAGTTAGATATGAAAATAACAAACCAACAAAAATTGAAACAATTGTAATTTCAACTCAACATGCACCTGAGGTTTCACAGGAAGAAATATCAAAAGAAATAATCGATAAAGTGATCAAACCGGTTTTAGGAAATCTTTGGAATGAATTTATAAAAATTTACATTAATCCTACAGGAATATTTGTAATAGGAGGTCCACATGGTGACTCTGGACTTACCGGAAGAAAAATAATTGTTGATAGTTACGGTGGGTTTGGAAGACATGGTGGCGGTGCATTTTCAGGAAAAGATCCATCCAAAGTAGATAGATCAGCATGTTACATGTGTAGGTATATTGCAAAAAATATTGTGGCAGCAGGTTTGGCTGAAAGATGTGAAGTTCAATTAGCGTATGCAATAGGAGTGGCAGAACCAGTTTCATTGTATATCAATACATTTGAATCAAGTAAGATCCCAGAAAAAGAAATTGAAGAATTAGTTAAAAAGAATTTTAATATGAAACCTTCAGGAATTATTTCACAGCTTGATTTGAAAAGACCCATTTATAGAAAAACTGCAGCATATGGACATTTTGGAAGAAATGAGCCTGAATTTAATTGGGAAAAAACAGATAAAGCAGATATTTTAAAAAAGGCTGCCGGACTTTAAAATTTTTTGTATAGAAGTAAATTCCATATCAGCAAAAATTTTTAATTTATTAAAATTTCCCTTAAAATTTCCAATTAAGAGATTAAGATCATCTACTCCAAAATCACTATGAGGATCAGACATAGCTTTATTGTAAACATTTTCTAGATTAATTTTTTTAATTTTAGTATTCGTTCCAGCAGAGAACTCTTTAACATATTTTTCAAAAGTTATAGATTGTGACCCTACAAGATCTAAAATTTTGTTTCTAAATTTATTTTGAATTATAGAATTAAAAATAATTTGTGAAACGTCATCAATGTAAATAGGTTGTAAAGAATAATTGCCAGATCCAGGAATTTCAATTTGTCCTTTCATAATTTGTTTTTTAAGGTATTTTGTAAAATGATCATTTTTACCTACAACATATGAAGGTCTAAAAATTGTATAATCTAATTTTGAATTAATTATTTGTTTTTCTGCATTATATTTTGAAATAAAATATCCAAGAGTAGTATTTTTTGAAACACCTAGTCCACTTGTATAAATAATTTTTTTGATTTTAGATTTTTTACATAAATTAATAATTTTTTTTGTAAGTTCGATATGAATCAAATTGTAATCAATATCAATATTTTGTTTTCCAATTCCAATTAGATGGATTAATGCATTGGAATTTTTAATTTTGGTTACAATATTTTTTTCATCATATTTTTTTGTGATAATTTTTGTCTCATTTGGAAATTTTTTAAAATCTTTTCTTGAAATTGATATTAATTTTACATTATTGTCAGAAAGAAATTTTCTTACATTTTTTGCTATGAAACCACTTGCTCCTGTTACAACAATTTGCATTTGCTTTACCATACTAGACTAATTTTTATTATAAATATATTCTAAAGAAATTCACATAATGTAATTTAAAATTAAGACATATTTTCACTATGAAATCAAAAAATTCAAAGAAGAGTTAATACATCAAAATAGGCATGAGTTATGTGGAAGAAATAAAAAAACAAAAATTAAAAACTGGATTTACTACAGGTACTTCTGCAACAGCTGCTGCAAAAGCTGGATTATTGTCAATTATTAATCAAATAAAAATTGAAGATGTTGATGTTAAATTACCTAAAGGAAGTTTGATTAAAATTCCAATTCATTTATTACAATTTAATGAAAATACAGCAAAATGTTCTGTAATAAAAGATGGTGGAGATGATCCAGATGTCACTCACGGTGCAGAGATAATAGTAGAATTATCATTTACAGATAAAATTAATGAAATTGATATTGATGGTGGAGAAGGAGTAGGAATAGTTACTAAACCAGGATTAGGTCTTGAAATCAATAAAGCTGCAATAAATCCAGTTCCAAAAAAAATGATATGTGAAAATTTAAGAGAAGTTGTGGATAAATATAATTTAAAAAAAGGTATCAAAATCATAATTTCGGTTCCAAAGGGAAAGGAGTTAGGTCCTAAAACAGACAATCCAAGACTGGGTATTTTGAATGGGATTTCAATTTTAGGTACAAGTGGTATTGTAATACCATTTTCAACTGCATCATACGCAGCTTCAATTAGACAAAATCTAGATGTTTCAATTGCGATGGGAAATTCTACGGTAGTACTTACTACTGGTGGAAGAAGTGAAGATTACGTAAAAAAAATAATAGATTTACCAGAACATTGTTTTGTGCAAATGGGTGATTTTTCTGGGTATACAATACAACAATGTGCAAGAAAAGAGATCAAAAAAGCATATGTTGTAGGTTTTATTGGAAAATTAGCTAAAATGGCAATGGGTGTAAAACAAACACATGTAAAAGGTTCTAAAGTAGATATGAGTTTTTTAGCAGAGTTAGCTAGAAAATGTAATGCAAATGAAACAATAATTCAAAGCATAAAGAAAGCAAATACTGCTAGACATGTATCTGAAATTATTATAGAAAATAATGTAGGTGGATTCTTTGATGAAATATGCAATGAAACATACAAACACATGAGAAAACACTCTGAAGAAAAAGTCGAATTGGATGTAATATTGTTTGATTTTGATGGGAATATATTGGCTAGAAAGTTCTAGTAGCAAGGTATTTTATTTAATTGAATGAAATTTAATTATGGAAAAAATTTCAATACTTGCAATAACAAAAAATGGGGTAAATATAGGGCTAAAATTAAAACAACATTTTCCAAACTGGGATATTTTTGCGCCAATAAAATTTTTGAGTGAAAACAATCAAATAATTTGGTATTCAGATTCTACAACTGAAAAAATTGTTGAACTTTTTAAAAACAATAATGCAATAATTTGTTTATTTTCATTAGGTGCAGTAATAAGATTAATTGCACCGTATTTAAAAGACAAAAAAACTGATCCTGCGGTAATTGTAATTGACGATCAGAGTAATTTTGTAATAAGTGTTTTATCTGGACATTTGGGTGGAGCAAATGAATTGACGCAAATTATTGCTCAAAAATTAGATTCAATACCGGTAATTACAACTGCAGCTGATGTCAATAAAACAATAGCAGTTGATCTTGTTGGAAAGGAATTTGGTTGGAAAATAGATGATGGTTCAACAGTAACTAAAATTAGTGCACATATGATAAATGAGGAAAATATTGCCATATATCAAGAAGTAGGTAAAATGAATTGGTTTAAAGAATTACCAAAAAATGTAAAAATTTATCATAGTCTAGAAGAAATGCAAAATTCGAATTCTAGTGGGTATTTGATAATTTCTGATAGAATTTTTGAGGGTGATTTTCTTAAAAATTCCGTAGTTTATAGACCTCCTAGTCTAGTAGTAGGAATTGGATTGCATTGGGATACATCTAAAGAAAAAATAAAAGAATGTTTGGATTTTTGTTTACAAAAATTCAAGCTAAGTGAAAAATCAATTGTAAAATTAGTTTCTATAAAAAAACCAGAAAATGTGAAAGGGCTAGTTGATATTGGAAAAGAAATGGGAATTGCTGTGGAATATGTAAATAGAGAAGATTTAGCAAAAATTTCTATTCCTAATCCATCAGACACAGTTAGAGCATTTGAAGGAACTTCAAGTGTGTCAGAGGCTGCAGCAATAAAAGTATCAGGTGGAAAGTTAATTGTTGAAAAACAAAAATTTCCTCCAGATTTAACTATAGCAATAGCGAGGATATTAGATTGAAACGTGGATTATTACTAATTGACAGAGGTAGTAGAGAAAGAGAAGCCTCTGAAGAATTAGAAGTTATTTGTAATGCAATTAAAATAAAGGGAAATTATGTATTTGCAGAATATTGTTTTCTAGAAGTAGAACCCCCATTTATCGAAGATGGGATTGCTAAATGTCTAAAATATGATATAGATAATTTAACAATAGTTCCTTATTTTCTATATCCTGGAAAAAAAGTAAAAAATGCAGTTACAGATGTAATGAAATTTCAAAAAGATACCAAAGTAAAATTTGTTGTTACTAGACCAATGAGTATGCATAAAACTCTAATAAATTTAGTTGCAAATAGAATATCTACAACTTTACAAGAAAATCATGTTACAATTCCAGAAAAGGATGTAGATGTATTAATTATTGGACATGGTAGTAAAGATCCTAATGCACAAATGTCATTAGATTATGTTGTAAATGGATTAAAAAAAAGTTATAGAAATGTGGATAAGTGTTGGTTAGAGATAGAACAACCAGATATTGTACAAGGAATAAAAACTTGTGAAAAAAATGATCCTAAGATTCTAGTAATTGTATTTTATTTCTTACATGAAGGTGCGCATGTAAAAATTGATGTAAATAATGATCTTTTACCAGCACTTCAGAATTCAAATATAAAGAAAACATACGTCACAAAACATTTAGGAACTGATGAAAAAATGATTGAATTAATAATGGAAAGAACAAGAGAAGTAGAAAATGCAAACTAGAAAGGGTCAATCAATTGAAGATGCAAGTATGCAAATGATTGATGATGAAATAGGTATTCATCAGTATAATGAAAAGGAATGGCCTATTGTTAGAAGAGTAATTCATTCAACTGCAGATTTTGATTTTGCAAAAGAAAATAAAATACTTTTTCATAAAAAAGCTATTGAAAGTGGATTGAGTGCTCTAAAAAATAAATGTAGTATTGTAGTTGATGTAAATGGTGTAATCGGTGGATTAAATAAACAAAATCCAATTGATTTTCAAAATAAGATAGTTTGTAATATTTCAAATGTGGAAATTATGGAGATTGCAAAAAAAGAAAATAAAACACGATCTCAAGTATCAATGAGATCTGCATTATCAGATATTGATGGTGGAATACTTGCAATTGGAAATGCACCCACTGCACTTTTGGAAGTAATACAAATGGTAAGAGAGGGTATTGTAAAACCTGCGTTAATTATTGGAATTCCTGTAGGATTCATTTGTGCTACAGAATCAAAAGAAGAATTGATAAAATTAACAGATACACCATTTATCACAAATATAGGAAGAAAGGGAGGAAGTTCATCAGCATCAGCAATAATTAATGCATTATACAAACTTGTAAGAGCAGAATTAATTTCTTGAGTAATTAATACAATTTTTTACAAAAATTTTTGCATAATTAGAACTGTCAAAATAGAGATGTCCATATGAGGCAAGGGTATTGTGTTGAATCATTCCGTCTTTATGATTTTTGATTCCTTGACCAACATCTAATTCATATGCAAATTTCGAATCAGACGAAACAGAATCTAATTCGGAATAGTGAAATTCGTGTCCACGTAAATCATGTTTTTTATCTGAAATAATATTTTTAGAGATTATTTTACCTTTAGTATAATTTAATTTCATTTTATGAGTCATTTTTGTTTCTGCATCAAAAAGACCGACCATTTTATATTTTTTATTTCCATAATCAATAGATTTTGTTAGATACATCAATCCTCCACATTCAGCATAAATTGGAGTATTATCTTCAGATAGTTTTTTTATAGTTTTTTTCATAAGTTGATTTTTTTCAAGTGAATCACTTAGAATTTCTGGGAATCCACCTCCTATGTAGATTCCATCAGATATTGGAATTATTTTATCATTTACTGGACTAAAAAACTTTAGATTTGCACCTTCCCGCTGTAATGCTTGTAGATTATCACGATAGTAAAAATTAAAAGAGCTATCTAGTGCAATTGCAATTGTAATTTTTGATTTTTTAATTGTAATAGTATATTTTTTATCAATAGGTGTAGGGTTTTTCATGATTTCTAAAATTTTTTCAATATCAAGTGAATTGGAAATTATTTTGGATATTTTTTCTATTTTATATTTAAGATTTTTTTCGGATGCTGGAATCAATCCAAGATGTCTAGATTCAAAATTTAATTCAGAATTTTTATAAATTATTCCCACAATTGGAAGTTTCGTGATTTCAAGAGCTTGCCTACATAGATTTTCATGCTTTTGACTACCAATTTTGTTTAAAATAATTCCTGAAATTCTAGAATTTCTATGAAATTTTTGAAATCCAAGTGCTGTTGCTGCAATTGATCTAGCAGTCTTACTTGCATCTAAAATTAGAATCACAGGGGATTTTGTTAGTGATGCAACGTGTTGGGTGCTAGCATAGTTTGAATCTCCACTAAATCCATCATAATACCCCATCACACCCTCTATTACAGAAATATCAGATTTTGAATGAGATACAAAGCTCTCTAAAAGTTTATTTTTTCCCATTAACCAAACGTCAAGATTTGATGTTTCATTTTTCGATATGCTTGAAAGATAGCTAGGATCAATGTAATCAGGACCTACTTTGAAGGGTTGTACCGAAAATCCTTTTTTCTGTAAAGCATAGATAATAGCACAAGTGATGGTTGTCTTTCCAACCCCACTTGTTGCTCCTGCTATTGTAATTCTGGGTATTTTCAATTCATATATTTAGAATCGTTTTAATTTAAATTAATATATTTTTTATAAATAAAACTTAATGTTTTTACTAGGATAACTCATTAATTATCTATGGATAATGATGGGTTAACTATTGTATATACTGGAAAAGGTAAAGGAAAAACCACTGCTGCTTTAGGAATTGCATTAAGGGCAACTGGGTATGGGAAAAAAACCTGCATGATACAATTTATCAAAGGATCATGGCATTATGGTGAAATGTATTCATCTAAAAGACTTGAACCTGAATTTGAAATGATTGCTATTGGAAAGGGATTTGTAGGAATAATGGATGATAAGAGCGCTAGAGAAGAACATGAAATGATTGCAAAAGATGCAATTAAAATAAGTATTGAAAAAATTCAATCAGGAAAATATGACATTATAATTTTAGATGAGATAAATTATGCAATAAATTTAGGTCTAGTGAAAATTGAAGATATTATTGATATAATTAAATCAAAACCAAGTACATTGGATCTTGTATTAACAGGAAATTATGCGAAAGATGAAATAATTGAATTGGCAGATCTAGTCACAGAAATGAGAGAAATTAAACATCCATTTCAACGTGGCATAAAAGCAAAAAAAGGAATTGATTTCTAACTAGCAACATTAATTTACAGATTAAAGAAAATTACAAGAAATGTCTACAGAAGTCCAAGAGATGCCAGAACAAGGAGAAATTGTTCTTGCTACAATAACTAAAGTAATGGATCATGGAGCATATGTTACTTTAGACGAATATAATGAAATTCAAGGATTTTTACATATTTCAGAAATTGCACCAGGTTGGATTAGATCAGTAAGTAAATTTGTTAAAGATGGTGAAAAAAAAGTATTATTAGTAAAAAAAGTAAACCCGGGGAGAGGTGATATTGATCTTTCATTAAAACAAGTATCAAAAGATCAAAAGAAACAAAAATTAAAAGAAGTAAAGAAATTTGAAAAAGGAAAAACACTACTACAAAATGTTAAAGAAAAAGGAGATCTTTCTGATGAAGACATTGAAAAGTTAGAAGATTGTATTTATTCAAAATTTGATTCTGTATATGATGCATTTATTGAAATTGGAAGAAATGGAATAGAATCAATAAAAGAATTAAAGATTCCTAAAAAAACTGCAACAGTTATTGAAGAAATATGTTCTAAAATTAAACTACCTTCAGTAGAAATTAGAGGAATTATGGAAATTACGAATAATAAATCAGACGGAGTTGAAATTATAAAAAAAGCACTTTTGGATGCAACAAAAAAAGATCCTACTATAGATATCACTTATTTGGGTGCTCCAAAATATAGACTGTCTATTACTTCAGAAGATTTCAAATCTGCTGAAAAAACTCTAAAACCAATAATAATAGAAATTCAGGAAAGCATAGAAAAAAAGAAAGGTTCATTCAAATTTACTAGAGAAGAATCTAAAAAAACAAGAGAGAATTAAAATGAGATTTCAATTAAGAAGATGCCCAAAGTGTAATCACTATTCATTAAAAGAAAAGTGTCCATTATGTAATGAAGATACAGTTTCTGCACATCCAGCTAAATTTTCACCAGATGATAAATACATGCGATATAGATTAGCTGAAAGATATAATTAAAAAAGATAAAATTATTTTAATGAAACAAAGTCCTTGTTTACCTGATAAACAAAGACACCAATCAGTGGTTGACCTTTCTCACCATTGAAACTTGGAGATGCATGTACCAGTTTTAATGGACCGTTACTATCAGATGGATATTTAATATCTTTGACATAAATTGGTATAAATCCTGGCTGATATGTTTCAGATTCTTGATTTGTTTGTAAATTAAGATATTCTATAACTGTAAATGGAAACATTTTACCAAGTAATGTATTATTCCAAAAATAATTAGTTCCAGTAATACCATCTGATTCTAAATATTGTGCCAAGGGTACACCTGCAATATGCATAAACCATGATTTTTTGGATTCATCACCACCACCTTGTAATATGTAAAGTGGTTGTTCATTATAATCAATATTTAATCTCTCACCTGAAACAAAAACTACAACATAATCTGCTTGCATATCTTGTAACATTTTCCATCCATCTTCAGGGGAACTAGAAAACATTTGTGCGACATTTTTGATAATATGATCAATTAGTGTTGAATTATCATTTATTGTCGCTCTTTCCCCTAGTGTGGAAATCCAATATCCATAATCCCACCATGATGCTATTACTGCATCTTTAGGTGTATTATTTTTTATCCAGTCCATAGATTCAGTCCAATCATTTGTAGAAACAGGATAGATAGAACCACCATTAAAAATTGTAGGTGGCATTTTTGCTGATGTGATCCAATTACTATTTGTTGGAAAAGAAAGTGGAATTAATAAAAGAATTATTATTCCTAAAAGAAAAAAATATTTAAAAAGTGAATTTTTGAAATTTTTTCTTTCAGTACTGTTAAAAATTTCTTTTACAAGTAAAGATAATCCTAATGAAGATAATATGATTAAAGATAATGATGCAAAAAGTTCTAATCTTATAAATGCAGAACTAATGTATATGCCAAATAAACCAATAATCAATGAAAATGATATCATATCATTTTTCAAATAAATTGAATTTTTTATTTGATTATTTCTTAGAAGTAACCAAATTCCTAATGCTGCAAAAATCATTAAAATTGAATGAAAAAAGAATGATTGTTCTATATTTGTAGTAGCGTGTTCCGAAACTGAATCAGTTAAAGGATTTGCAGTTGTAAGCAATGGATAAATTGCATTAAGATACCTAAAGCTTGGAAGTGGTAAAAAGTGTGTACTAGAATTAATTATAAAAATAAACATAATAAATATCAAAATAATAGCTAAAAATAACAAGCCATTTCTTGTTTTTTTGATTTCACTACTTTTATGCTGAATAAAAATACAGACTATTAGAAAAATAGTTGGGAATATTAGTACAATACCACCCAATCCAAAAATAAAAGTTGTCACTCGTTCAAAAGCAAGAGATGTGATTATCACTACAGATGTAAAAAGAGGAATTGCCCAGATAATAAATTTATGATCGGATCTTAGAAATGGTAGTGTAAGGAAAAAAACACCAAGCGGAATTATAAAAAATTGACTTCCACCCCAAGCTGATATTGCCAAAGGTACAGTAATTCCTGCAATGATTAGTTTTATAATTGATATTTTTTTATTTTTAGAATTTATACCGCTAAGAAAAAAGTAAGTTGCTAAAATACCAAGAAATAATCCTAGTGGTTCGGATTTGAACCAACCAATAGTTCCTCTTAATATAATTGGTAAAGAAACTGAGAAAAATAATGCAGAAAATAATCCAGCTGTTGTTCCACCAATTACTCTCACTAGTGCAAAAATCACAATAACACTTAGGGAACCAAAAATTACAGGAAAAAGTATTGTAAAGTCATAAAGATCCATTCCACCACCGAAAATCCAATAAGTGTAAGCAGCAATCATGTGAAGTGCCACTTGTGAAGTTTGTGAAACGTCTCTACCATGAGGATACCAACTATGATCGTCATTCCAATCAAAATATGCAGTTATTCCATTATCAACTATATATTGTGTAGCTCTATAATTGAAAAATGGATCAAATTCATTTAGTTCCCAACCATAATCAGCTGCTTGGGATCTTACTAAAAATGAAATTGAAAATGACAGAGAAAGTATTCCTATAACCAAAAGATGTTGTAATTTTAAATCAAATTTTCCTACTGAAAGTAAAGTTTTGTTTGATATCAATTATATTTTTACCAAAAACTTTGCTTATTACTCTTTGTGTAAAAAAAATTAAAAACGTTCGTATTAAAAATAATAATTAAAATATATAATGATTATTTAAGGAGAAAATTTTCCTATTAATTGAGCTTCTGCAATAATGTGATTTTTCATAGATGCTTCTACTTGTTCTTTTGAAGCACCTACATTCAAATTTAATTTATTATCTAATGCATATAATTTGAAAATATATTTATGTTCTTTATCAGGGGGAGCTGGACCTCCATAACCAATTTCTCCAAAGTCAGTTTTACCCTCAATTGCACCTGTTGGAATAGAATTTTCTTTAATTTCTTTTGTTGTAGATTCAATATTCCATAATATCCAGTGAACCCAAATTTTTCCTACAACATTCATTGCATCAGGATCATCCATTATTAGTACTAGTGATTTAGTATTTTGTGGTATTTGTTTAATATTTAGTGGTGGATTTATGTTGTTATTTTTATAACCATATTTTTTTGGGATTTCTTGCCCATTTTTAAAAGCATTACTTTCTAAAATTAAATTATCCATTCAAATCATAGATAAATTCAACAAATTAAATTTTACTATGATTCTAGAACTATTTTATTATTTGAAAATGACATGATAGAACCACCATATTCTTTAATTCGTTTTTTTAATTCTTTATCCAGAGTACCAATTATGACTCTGTTTTTCTTTACATAATCAATTAATTCTTTATCTGCAAAATTTCCAGAAATTGATATGATTTTAAAAGATTTTATAAAATCTCTAGTTCTAAGTGCAATTTGATTTTTTTGTGGATTTTTAATTAATTCAGAAATCTCATTATGAACTACTTGAGGAACTACAAAAGTAATTTGTCCTATTTCTACATCAAGATTATCAATATTTTTGATTCTTGTATTTGCTAAATGAATTAAAAAACTCGTATCGCAAATTACTTCAACCAATTATTCCTGCACCGATTAATCTCCATCTTTCAGTAATTTTTCTACTAATAGCTACATTACCTCCTTCAAATATGCAAGCTGGTCGTCGCAGTTCAACGTCTATACTGTTTGTTTTAATTTTAGATACTTTACCTAAAATTGGAGCAGTTCCAATGTTTAGACGTAATAATTCTCCTACTTGAATTGGAAGTACTTTGGTATCTTCTGATGCTCCAACAGCAGAATCAAATAAATTTACTTCAAGTTTAATTTGTGAGGAATTTTCTGGGAGTGTTCCAGGTTTTCCAATTACAGATCCTATAAAAGAGTCACTTCTTGTCATTGCTGGATCAAGTTTTGTACCAATTGCTACCAATCCACCAGGTTTTACAGAATCTACAATGCCTGCAGCAGTACCTAATGAAGTAATTTCAGTTAATAATGGCTCATATGTTTTCTTTTTTTCATCCATCATACCAGGTTTGATTTCAATTTCATCACCGACATTAAAAGTTCCTTGAGTTAAACTACCTCCAATTACACCGCCTTTGATGTTTTTTAGTTTTGTACCAGGTTTGTTTACATCAAAAGATCGTAAGACATGCATTATTGATTCTTTAGATTCATCTCGTTCTGGAGTCTTTATGCTAGATTCAATTGCGCCAATCAATGCATCAATGTTAAGACCAGATTGTGCAGAGATTGGTATAATTGGTGCTTTTGCAGCATATGAGCCTTTAACAAATTGTGTAATTTCTTGATGATTGGCAAGTGCTTCTTCATATGAAATTAAATCTATTTTATTTTGAAGTATAACAATTTGTTGTATGCCAAGTGTTTGTAATGCTAAAAGATGTTCCTTAGTTTGTGGTTTAGGTACTTGTTCATTAGCAGCAACAAGTAATAATGCTCCATCCATTAATGCAGAGCCTGAAAGCATGTTTGCCATCAGACTTTCGTGTCCAGGACTATCTACAAAACTAACAACTCTAGATAATTCACTTTCTTTTCCACAGTTATTACACGTTGGAGTTGTTGAATATCCTAATGGTTCTTCACAACTTTTACATTTGTAAAATGCTGCATCTGAATAACCAACACGAATTGTAATTCCTCGTTTTAATTCTTGACTGTGAACACTTGTCCACGAACCTGTTAATGCTTGAATAAGTGTAGTTTTACCATGATCCACGTGACCTGCTGTTCCAATATTTACACAAGGTTGATGACCATATTTTTTTATGTACCATTCTGGAAGTGTTTCTCTCCAATGCATCAATCAAAATATAGTAGCGGTATATGTTAATCTATTCTTTTTATTTATTTTTTTAAGATTCTACTGGTACTTCTACAGGAACTTCAACTGGTAACTCGCCATCATATTTACAATTTATTTGATATATTTCTTCTGACACAGTATTTCCACGCATAAGTTTTCTTACTCTTTGTCCAATTTCTGTTGCTTGTAATCCAACACCTTTGGAAAGTAAAACATATTTTCTTGCTGAACCATGAATATCTTTTCTCATTGGTACACCAGATTTATCACTACCACCAGTTAAATTTAATTTTCCTTTTAATCCAACTATTGACGCATCTGTTTGATTACCTAATTGTAAACCTAGTAATGTATTTGCATCACTATCTTTCAATTCTTTAGTAATAGATTTTCCTTTAATGTCGGATATAGTAAGTTTGAAATTTGTCAATTATTAGAAAAAAAAGTTGAACGACTAATTAACCTTTGGACATTATTTTTAAATGCAGATTATATCAAATACACATGGATGATGAAATTCTATGTCCAAAATGTAATAGTAAGATGGTAGATTTACAAGCATGTCATATGTTTTGTCCTAACTGCGGAGCACATTTAGATTGTTCAGATAAAGGAAATTTTTGGTAATTAAATGCCAGATCTTTTTGGAATATAATTATATGACATGTTTATTGCTTGATCTTTCATAATTTCAAGATAGGCATCATAATCAGCTTCAAAATTACAATGAGGGCAAGTCACTTTAGTCATTTCATCATTTAAAATTGCTATTTTTTCACATTCGGGGCAGCGCGCATCCATGATATTCTTTTTCAATCAAGATATTTAATCATAATTATTAAATTCTATTTAAGCGAAGTTAGTCTAGCTCGGTAAGATGTCAGCTTCCCAAGCTGAAGGTCGCGGGTTCAAATCCCGCACTTCGCATGTATTATAATTCTCTAATTGCCTGTTCAATGATTCCTCTATCTTTAGCTTTTGGAAAAAGCATTAGATAATTTTTAAGATCATTTATTGCTTCAGAATTATTTTTTTGTTTCTCTTTTAGGTAAGCACGATTTTTATAAATTTTTGCAGATCTTTTTGGATTTATTTGAATAGCTGTACTATAAGCTAATTCAGCTTTATCAAATTGATTAGATTTAAGATAATAATTACCAAGTCCATTATATGCAAGATAAAATCTATTATTGATTTTTATACATTTTTCATAGTGTTGAACACATTCATTAGAATTTTGTTCGTTTAGTAAACTTGCTAATAAATAAAATGCTATCGGATTATTTTCATCTAACATGATAGCTTTTTTTAGAGTTATCAAAGCATCTGATATATTTTTTTGTATGATTAATCTTTCAGAAATAAAGCATAATCTATTTGATTTTTCACTTGAATCACTTTCTAATTTTATTGATGATAAAATATCTGCAGGAGCTAAAATTATCAATAATCTTGCTTCTTCAGACCATTCTTTATCAAAAATCTCGTTAGGAATAACTCCTTCTTGTAATTCACCTTTACGATTTCCTTTTTGAATATAATGAAAAATAGTTTTTTCGTTTTCATCATATCCAGATATTACTGAAGCATGTTGAGTGATTTCAGGAATTCCTGGAAGAATTACTATTGGTGGAATTCCTAAATCAATAATTTTTTTTAATTGAGATAAAGAAGAATTGATAATTTTACATTCTAATCCGTGTCTTTCTGCAAATTCTATTCCTTCAATTAAAATACTCCCATTAAAATCGCCATATTGTTTTGCTATTTCTAAAGCTTCTTTGATTGAAAGTTCAATATTCCAATATTTTGAAACTACGTTAATTGGAAGTGGTAAACAAATATTTTCATCTTCTACTATAGGAAGTAAAAGTTGGTGTTCCAAAGAATCCATAAAAATGATAAATTTGAGAGTAATTAAAATTAATCAAAGAGCACAAAATTTTTCAATGAGACTTTGACCATTCTCAGTCATTTCAGGGTGAAATTGAGTGCCAAAAATTAGTTTTTTGTTGTATTGAATAATTTCAACTTTACAATTTTTAGATATACCAATTACAATTAAAATATCAGGTAATTTAGAAATTTCAAATCCATGACTTTCATATACATCTAAATCATTATTGCAAAGAAGGTTTTCTTTTTGAATATTTATTTTTTCGTTGCCTTTTTGAACAAATGCAAGTTTTCTGATTGTTCCCCCCAAAGTTAAAGCTAGTATTTCTGCACCATAACAAATTCCTAATAATTTTTTATCATTTATAATGGAATAATTAATTATTTTAGAATTTATTTCGTTAATTTTTTTTTCATTTTTTCTTCGTCCAGATAAAATAAAGGAATCATAATTATCTAGTGATTTTAGATCTAGTTTGTGTGGTATCTGCTTTTTAAATTGTATTTTTTTACAATTTAAAAAATCAATTAAATTTTTTGTATAAATTGAACCATTATCAATAACCAGAAGCAAGTAGTGAACTAAAATGAATTCTCCTAATTTAATGTTCTAAAATATTAATGGTTAATTATCATAATACAATTTTATATGTTTTAATTAGAAATCTATAATTTCTTATGATTTTTTTGTTTAATGATTATTTACCGACTGAAATTGAAATATAATGTATTTCAGGGATACTGTCTTTTACTATGATTGTTCCAATATTGAGATTAGTGTCTTCTTCCCATACGAACACTCTATCACTTCTTGGTTTTACAAAAGTATCTATAAAATTAGTCAAGAAATCATTTGTAGATGCACGATCACTTTCAGTAAAAAATGCAATCTCTCCCTCATTAAATGATAATGGAATTTGTATTGATGTTGGTTCAGAAATCTCAATTCCATTTTCTTTGAATAAGGATTTAACAATATTGATTCTGTCTGATCTTCCTAATTCAACATAATTGGAATCAATTGAAGTTGAAGAAGCAGATACACCAGATACCTTTTTCAAGTATGCTTCAAATGCCTCTTGTTGTGTATCTCCCAAGCCAACATAATACTCTCCAGTAAATGCTGCACCTACTGCTGCAATAGTACCAAGTTGTGCAACTACCCCACCAGCTCCAGCAGTGTATACGGGAATAAAGTAGACATCATGCTCACCAACTCTATATAGAATGTTATCTCCAATTCTAGGATTTCTCAAAAGTGTTTTCAATTCAGCAAATGCTGGATCTTTATCCAACGCTTCTTTGACTGCAGTAGGACCAATCAATTTGGTAGTAGAATTTAATGGAACTTCATAAAATTGTATATCCCCTAAGTGTTTAAGATCATTTTCAACTATCATGTATCCTGCAAGATTTCTTCCTTGTGAACCTCGTAATTCTAATGAAAGCAAACCGATGAATTCAGTCTTTTCAAACCCTGGTGGTTTAGCTTCTACATAATAAGTTTCTAACCCTTGAGGAATTTCATAAAATTCATTTGCTTGGATAAATGTTTCAACATCATTTACATGATAAATATTATACATTTGAGCTTTCCAATTAAATAATTCTACCGGGTATCGAATTTGTTTTTCAAGCCAAGAGGGTATTGGTTTGAATTGATCAGAATATTCACTAGTAAACATTTCAGTAAAGAAATCATTGCCTGTTTTTAATAATTGAATATCACCATTGTAACTATCTATGAGAGCAAATCCTACTAATCGGAGATATGGATTTCCAGAAGACCATGGTACATCATGAGTGTCAAATCCAATTATTAGTGGCATTAACCAATAGGAATGTTCTCCATCAGTTACTGGAATAGAATCTAATTCTTTACCAAATACATCGTATAGGAAATAAGGATACAAAGTTTTCATTCTATCTTGAACATCTTTGTATCTCATTACGTGAACTGATTCTGTAGGAAATGAAAGTAAAAAGTTAGGTTCAAAACTCCAGCTAAGTGGCGGAGAAACATCTAATCCTCCCTTTCCATTATAAAATACACCTCCTAACTCTGCAGTGGTAGAACCCCTAGAATTTGGATATGCTGACCAGGTTTGCCCGAAGAGTCCTCCTTCACCATAATAAATTTCTCTTTGTTTAAAGAATTTACCACTATCTACAATTTGACCATTTGTCGCCTCAAGTGTGAGGAATCCATCTGGAACATGAGTATACACAAGATGTTCATTATACCATCTATTTTCAAGACTTACAGAAGAGGGTAGGACAGGCTTCATTGAGGCAGTCCAGTATAATGTATTATTAAAACGAAGAATATCATTATCCTCAAAATCTACATTTGGTATTAATCCAATTTCAGGTTTTAATTTAGCAAACGCTGCTTCCCAATCCCAAATTCTAACTGTATCAAGTACATCAGCGTTCTTACTTACATAATTTTTAATATTATTTGGAGATATAGATTGTAATTGTACATCATGTGTGTTTTCTTTAATATCGTCAAGTTGACCTATGTAACGATTGACACCAATTTGTTGAGCAGTATAAGGTCCCAAATATTCAATTTTTTTTGTATCTGCAATACTATTATTGACAGTTACTAATCCACCAACCATAATTGCAATTACTAAAACAATTAAAATTCTAATGTATACGTCTCTTTTTAACATATGAGTAAGAACACGTGCTCTTATTCTATCTACAATTGAAAAAGATAAAAGAATAAATCCGATTAATAGTGTTCCACCTACAATATACCGTGTATTATAATTAATTTCATCAGTAAAAAATAGATTAAAACCTATCCATAGTATACCTACACCAATTATGGTTTCTATAGTTGAAACATAATTTAGATATCGTGGTTTTCCACTTTTTGAATCTTTAAGATA
Source organism: Nitrosarchaeum sp. (assembly GCA_002737445.1). Classification (GTDB taxonomy): domain Archaea; phylum Thermoproteota; class Nitrososphaeria; order Nitrososphaerales; family Nitrosopumilaceae; genus Nitrosarchaeum. The sequence continues at coordinate 42,718 of NSIR01000005.1, forward strand.
CAAAGTAATTACATTAAGTATTTTGTGAATACCAACATACAAAACTAAACGGATTGTAATTGCTGCAAGAATTGGAGGTAAAAGAATTACTAAGCTTGGAATCATTGGAACAACTTGTTCAACGGCATAATTAGGATCAGTATTTGGAGTTACAAATGGTAAAGAAAATAGATTTGATAAATTTTCTATACCTATGCTATTTCCATTAATAAAAGATACTGCTGCAAATCCAAACATAATATTCACAAAAAATGCTCCAAAGAGCAAAATCTTTGTAATTTGCCAAATGGTAAATTGTATTGGACTTAGTTTGTAATCCTTAAAGTTTTGAATTTGATTTGAAATTGGTTGTTGTGTATTTTTTCCAATAAAACTAATAGCAGTATAAATTGCGTACCAAAAAATAGATGATCTTCCAAAGATGTTCACTCGTACCAAAGCAATTGCTGAAAGAATGATAGTTGAAACTAGAGAAAAATAGAGAGGTTTTGTAAATTGGTCGCCAAATTCTGCAAAATTCATAGATAGAATTACACCCTGATTTCCAGCAACTGCCAATATTGCAACTGCAATTATGGCAACTATGATTAATCTAACGAGTTTTCCTGCATCTGGAGGGGGAGCTCGCTTATCAGTAGAGGCGCTATACAAAATCAATACTTGTTGTGACTCGGTAAATTAATGTCTTACCAGTAAAAATTCAGAAATTAGCTAATTTAAAAAAATTTTTGCTTTAATTTTTATATCGATGATGATCAAATGATAAAAAATTTAGCAAATATTAGCCAATTTTTTGCAAATCATGTATACCGCAGCATATGTTGGAATTGATACTTTTTCATTAAAAAAAGGTCCAAATTTTCTATTTTTTAGACTAAATTCTATAGGACAGTTAGCAATTACTTCAACTAAATTATCATTTAAAAATGAGGCTTCAGTATATGGATCAAAATCTGGAAGATTATCACAGTGAATTTTTGTCATGCCACTTTTACTATTTACTGAACCTGGAAGTCTAAATATTCTATGAATATCCATAGTTACATTCGGATCAATTTTAATCCCAATTGTATTTGCAATTTCATCGAGAGTTTTTTGAAAAGAAGAATAACCATTTTCAATTAATTCAGATATAATTTTTGATCTTTTTGATTTTGAGCCATAAATTTCTTTTGAAAATCTTCCTCGCCACCCCTTTTCTTCAAAATCTGGAAATGATGAACGATTTGGTTTAATTTTTTTCATACCAAAAGTTTCTGGAATTGATCCATTTAGCATGATATAATCAGTTAATTCTGAACGTTCTCTTGATCCAATTTGTTGATATTGTGAATTATAAACATGAATGTGGAATCCTTCGTTACCAGAAAAATAAACATGGATATCATTTTGCTTAATGCCTAAATCTTCAATTAAAATCTGTGATAGTTTTGATACTTGATTCTTACAAGCATTTATACAATTTTTACATGTAAGTGATTTTTTTTCTAATTTTGTAGAGTTGCATTTACTACAGTTACTATTGTTTAAAGATATTTCATCACATTCAGTACATTTAGAAATTGTATGATTTTTTCTACATTCTAAATTAAGATCTTTTGCATCAATATCAAAAATAAGATCTGCTTCTTTCCAATCCTTTTCATTCATAGATAAATTTGGGAAAGAGTAACATGCATTAGAACAGTACACGTCTGAAGGAATATTTTTAATTAATAAAAGACGTAATTCTTTATCGTCTTTTATTGAGATATGTCGTGTCATGCCAGAATTAAATTTTTGAAAGCCAAATTCTCTCTCAGAAGTTCTATTTGGTACACGTATAAGATCAAAATGATCAAAATAGTATTTTTTAAAAGTATCTTCCAAAAATGCTACATTATTTTCTTGCATTAGATTTTCTTAGTTCCAAATTGATTAGGATTAATTATATTATTACATTCGGGTATTATAAAACATAAATTTTGAGTTTTTAGTTTTTCACAAGAAGGACATGAGTAGTGTGTACCACTACCTGAAGCTCCTGCCAAGTGTTTTAATTGATATAAAGTTACTCGTTCATTATAATCTGGTGCATTTTTGAATAGTGGTGCAATTTCTTCAACTGATTGATTTTTTCCTAAAAGAAACGTTGCAAGCATAAATCTTCCAGAGTGTGGAAGATTTTCACCCTTCTCAAGAATTTCAATGGCGTGTTTTATGCATGGTGGATATTCTCCTGTAGATACCGTGTAAGTTACAAACTTTTTAGATATTGAAATTAATTTATTTATTGAATCTTCAAAGCCTGAAATCATAGGTGGTGTTTTAGCATTAATAATTTTTGAACTGATATATGTTCCAAGTTCTTTACGAATTAATCTAACTGTTTCATGTGGAGTAAGAAAAACTTGGCCATTTTCTAAATGTCTGTTTATTAATTTCCATTCTCTTTCATGAAAATGTATTGAATGTTTGAGATAATCAGAAACAGGTATCACGAAAAAATCATTTTGCTTTTTTACTTGAACTGAAAATAGATCATCAATTATTCTTATTGCTAATTGATTCTTTGATTCATCTGAAATATTTGCCAAATCCCTTTCCAAGTATTTTTCTGCACGTCTAGCTTCTGCAAGTGCGAATCTTTTGATTAGTGTAGTCATTCCACTTAATTTTAGTAATACGATTGCTAAAAGAAAAGAAAACACTTCTCGTGGAAGTGCAGCCTGATTTGATGCTTGATCACCAATTAATTCAGATTGATATATTTTTCCATCTGCAGCTACTTCAATTCGATTAAATGCTTTTTCAATTAATGATTTTAAATCTGGATCAGTTCCAAATTGCTCAAGTGTGAATCCTTTATCTTTTAGATATTGACCGGCATCTGCCAAAAAAGGGTATTTTGCAATTTCATCCTGTCCAAGTGCAAGCATAATAATGATTATAGATAATTACATAAAAATATGGTTTTAGTTTTTTTAATATAGCTGATTTAAATTATGTTTAGTTAATGTTATAACATATGCAGATCGGTTGCCATGTTTCGATCTCGGGTTCAATTGACAAGGCAGTAGATAATGCGGTTGAAAGAGAATGCTCATCATTTCAGATATTTACACGAAATCCTAGAGGCTGGAATGCAAAAGATCTTTCAGAAAATGATATTACTAATTTTAAAGAAAAATTAAAAACAAGCAAAATAGATAGATTTGCAACATGTGCACATATGCCTTATTTACCAAATTTATCCAGTCCAAAAGAAGATGGTTTTGAAAAATCAGTCAATACGTTGATAGATGAAGTTGATAGATGTGTAAAATTAGGTATTCCATATTTGGTTACACATCTTGGTAGTCATTTGGGAACAGGGGAAGATGCTGGAATCAAACAGCTTGTCAAAGGATTAACTAGAGCAGGGCAAACAAAAAATGATGTAATGATTTTGCTTGAAAATACAGCTGGTCAAAAAAATTCAGTAGGTTCAAACTTTGAACAGTTGGGAAAAATTTTCAATCAATTGAAACCTACAAAAAAATTTGGTATTTGTCTGGATACGTGTCATGCATTTGTTTCTGGTTATGATTTAAGGACAGAAAAATCAGTGAATGATACTTTTGCAAACTTTGATAAGTTTGTAGGATATGATAATTTAAAAATATTACACCTTAATGATGCAAAGGGAGAGATAGGATGTAATCTGGATAGACATTATCATATTGGATTAGGAAATATTGGAGAAAAAGGATTATCACAAGTAATAAAAATTGTCAATAATAAAAAAATTCCAATAATATTAGAAACTCCTATTGATGATGTTAGAAATGATTTTGAGAATATAAGAAAAGTTAAAGAGTTAGTCTAAAAATTTACTGAATTATTGGTGAAATGATACAATGAATTATGAAGACGTAATGAAGTTAGCACTTGAACGTGGATTTTATTTTCCTAGTTGTGAGGTTTATGCAGATGCACAAGCAGGTTTCTGGGAATATGGTCCTTGTGGTGTAAGTTTAAAAAATAAATTTCTAGAGTTATGGCGTAGAGAACTAATTAGAAGAGATGGTATGATGGAAATTGATGGTTCACAGATAATGTCAAAATCTGTATTTGAGGCATCTGGACATTTGGGAAATTTTGCAGATCCAATAATTAAATGTACAAAATGTAAATCTACTTTTAGAGCAGACAAAACAATTTATGATATTTCAAAAATTAACATTCCTGAAAATGCAAATTTAGAAGAGTTCGATAAAGCAATTTTACAAAATAAAATAAAATGTCCAAAATGCAAAGGAGATTTTGAAAATACAAAAAAATTCAATATGATGTTTAAAGTTGGAATTGGTCCTGAGGAAGAAATTGCATATCTTAGACCCGAAACATGTCAATCCATTTTTGTTGATTTTCCAAGATTGTTTAAAACTATGAGAGGAAAGTTACCGTTGGGAATTGCTCAAGTAGGTAAAAGTTTTAGAAATGAAATTTCGCCAAGACAAAGTTTGCTGCGTCTTCGTGAATTTTATCAGGCTGAAATTGAAGTGTTTTGTAATCCGAAAAAATTAGATGATGTAGAAAAATTTTCAGAAATTGCAGATACAATAATTAGAATTCAAGTGGGTTCTAAATTAGAAATTATGACATGTCAGGAAGCAGTTAATTCAAAAATAATTCCAAATAAGTTTGTAGCATATTATTTAGCAATTTTAATTGAATTTTATGAGAAAACAGGAATTGATATAACAAAAAGTAGATTCAGAAAATTGGATGATAAAGAAAAGGCATTCTATGCAGAAGTTGCATTTGATTTTGAAGTAGAAACTACAATAGGTTGGCTTGAATTAGTTGCATGTAATTACAGATCAGATTATGATTTATCTAGTCATGCAAAGAAAAGTAAAGAAAAATTTGAAGTTATGGATAATGATGAGAAAGTATTGCCACATGTTTTTGAGATTTCAATGGGAATTGATCGTAGTCTTTACACAATCCTGGAACATTCGCTTTATGAGGATAAAGAAAATGAAAGAACAGTGTTATCTCTAAAACCATATTTGGCTCCTATACATATTGGGGTACTTTCACTTATAAAAAAAGATGGCTTGAAAGAAAAAACTGATGAAATATATCTTCAAATTAAAAGAAAGTATGATGTATTTTTAGATCATTCCGGTGCAATTGGAAGGAGATATAGAAGATTGGATGAAATAGGTGCACCGTTTGCGATTACTGTTGATTATCAAACTTTAGAGGATCAAACTGTAACATTACGTAGTAGAGACTCAATGGAACAAAAAAGAATCAAGATTTCAGAAGTTGATTTAATTCTTTCTCAATTTACAGGTTATCCATAATTTTTCTAAAATACAATTTAATAGTAATTGGTGTTTACTTTTACAAAAAATTTGTAAATAGAGATTTTTAATAAATAAAATAAAAAGTGACAGTCGTCTTTCCTTAATTCTAATATGTAGAAGAAGAGGATTGTGACGATAGTCCAGTTGGTGTTGGTACAGATGGGAATTTTTCTCCAATCTGTTGCTCTGCTACTGCAGATGCTTCTTGTAAGATTCTTTCTGTTTCTTCACTTGAAGCACCAGTCTCCATGCTAAATGAGTCTCCGGCTAAGGAGTCCATCATTAAACCATTGAGTGTCTGTGTCATGGAATTCAATTCTGAGTCTGCTTCTGGCATAAATCTTCCTAGTGATGACTTCAATCCCTTCATTGTTGACATCGCTGGGCCGATTGCTACCATAGCATCGCCTAGATCATGAATAGTTGTCAGTCTTAATTGGACTTGTTCCAATGACATTCTTGCATTGCCGAGCATCTTTGTAACTTTACGAATTTCAGCTAATTCGTTTGACAAAACTCTGCTTGTACTTGTATCATGTTGCTGCATTGCAGTCACGACTCTTTGGAAGAGCTGCGCGTCTCTTTCATGCAATTTACCAAGCATAGAGTCCATTTTAGATATTTGGACTTGTAGTTTGTTTACTGCAGTTTGGATTCGTGGTTTTAATGCACCTTGTGGTTTGATTGTTTCACGGAGTTTGTCGGTTACACCTGGTGACTCTTGACGAGCCCAAGTCTTATCGAAGTTTGGCATGTCGAGTCATTTAGAAATTAGCTCTTAATGGAGAGAGTAAATTTAGATAAACATTAGAGTAAATTTAGCTAACAAACTAATTCTAGAGATAAATTCAACAAATCGTGGTAAGAATAGCTGTTTTTGATTCAGGTCTAGGCTCATTATCAATAATAAATGCCATACAAAAAAATTGTAAATCTGAAATTATCTATTTTGCAGATCAAAAGAATTTTCCATATGGGGGAAAATCAAAAAAACAATTGGAACTAATCATAAAACATACAATACAAAAATTAGAAGATAATTTCAGTCCGGATTTGATCATAATGGCATCAAATACTCCAAGTTTAATAGTAAAAATTACAAATAAAAAAGTAATTGGGGTATTTCCTCCGATAGAGGAAGCAATGATTCTATCAAAGACAAAAAATATTGCAATACTTGCAACAAAAGCAGTAATTAAAAGTGAAAATTTATCAAATTATATTAAACAATTTAATTTTTCAAATGAGAAAAAAATATACAAAGTAGATTCATCATTACTTGTAGATTTAGTTGAATCAAATAGATTTATAAAAAATACAAAATACTGCAAAAATATTATCAAAAAAATTCTTTTAAACACTTTTAAAAATAAAATAGATGTTGCAACATTATCAAGTACACATTTACCATTTTTAAAATCATTATTAAGTTCAGAATTTCCACATATAAAATTTATTGATCCATCAGATAGTGTAGTACAAAAAATTCTGAAAAATATAAAAAAAAATAAATCGACTAAAAATAAAATAAAAATATATACATCAGGGAATATAAAATTATTTGAAAAAAATCTACGTGTACTTGGAATAAAACATAAAGTAAAGTTTTTTACTATTTAATTTTGGATTTTCTATATCCATGACTAAATTTTTTATCATATAATTTTGAATACTCGTAAGTTTTTGGATCAATAACGTCACTAATAATTACAATTGCAGTTCGTGTTATTTTTTCATCTTTAATTTTTTTTGTAATATCATCTAAAGTGCCTTTTATAATTTTTTGATCATCCCAACTTGCTCTATACACTACCGCAACAGGTGTAGATTTTTTGTATCCACCTGCAATAGATTCTTTTACAATAGTTGAAAGTAAATGGACACTAAGATAAAAAATTAAAGTTGCTTTATGTTTTGCGAGTTCAGAAATTTTTTCTCGTTTTGGTACTTTGGTCCTAGATTCGGCTCTAGTGACAATAATGGTTTGAGTGACACCTGGAAGAGTAAGCTGCATACCTATGGCAGCAGCTGAGGCTAAAAATGCAGTAATGCCAGGAATTACAATTGATTCAATTCCTTTTTTTTCTAAATTATCTATTTGTTCTTTTATTGCTCCATATATTGATGGATCTCCATCATGTAATCGAACAACTAATTTATCATTTTTTGCATTTTTGTACAACAAATTAAAAATTTCTTCTCTAACTAAACCTGAAGCATCGTGTAATTCTCCTTTTTTACATAATTTTAAAATTGGCGGTGGAATTAAAGATCCTGAATAAACTACAATGTCTGCTTTTTGAATTAATTTTTTAGCTTTAATTGTAATTAGTTCTGGATCACCTGGACCACATCCGACAAAATAAACTTTAGACACGTTTTACCACCAATATTGAAAAATATTTTGTAGTTAAAGTTCCATCAGTTACTTCTCCTAGTGTTAATTTTCTAATAATTTCATTTTCAGTTCCAAGATCTTGTCCAATTGCAAAGATAGAATTATCTGGAAATCCGGATTCTTTGAGTAAATCAATTACTTTATCGAAGTATCTACCATCTTTTAAAAAAACCATTGTTTCAGAATTTTTTGCAATTTCCTTTACTGTACTTAAATCATAACATGATGGAATTATAGCAACTTTTTCTGAACCTTCTGCAATACTTATACCGACTTTAGCTGCAAATGTAAACATTGAGACAATTCCTGGAATTACACTGATTTTAATTTCGGGATGGTTTAGTTGAATATCTTTATGCATGTAAATCCAAGTACTGTACAAATATGGATCACCTATTGTCAAATATACAACATTTTTTCCGGTTAAAACTTTTTCAGCCATTATTTTGGCATTTTTTTTCCATGTTGCTTCAAGAATATCTTTATCTTTAGTCATTGGAAAAATTAGTTTTATAATCTCTTGATTTTTAGATTTATCTATTAATGAAGATATAATAGAAAATGCAATACTTGCCCTATCTTCCCCTGAGGCAGGACACATTATGGTATCAGCATTTTGAATTGCCTTGGCAGCTTTTAATGTAAGTAATTCTGGATCGCCCGGACCGACCCCTATTCCAATTAATTCAGGCATAAAAAACAGAGTTTTAGTCCCAATTAAAAATCTAGATTAGATTTTTGTGGCAGAAATTATTGTGACTGGATTTCTAGCAAGCATCATAGTACCTTTTGAGGTCTTTCTACTCTTAGAAATAGTTACTTGAGTAATATCTAATGAATTAAATTGTAAATTCTCAAGAGTCTGTAATACCGAATATAATGTTTCAATTAAGATTATTCCAATAACGATTCTACCTCCAGATTTTAGTTTATTCTCACAAAGTTTTACAATTTCTGCGGTATCACCTCCAGTACCACCAATGAATATGGTATTTGCTTCATCTAGTTTTAAGATCTCTTCTTTTGCATTACCTAAAATTACAGAAATATTTGTTAATCCAAATTTTTGAATATTTTTTTTGGTTAATTCTATTGCATTGATATCATAATCAATTGCAATTACTTTACCTGATTCAATTTGAATTGCAGCTTCTACTGATATGGAACCACTTCCACATCCAATATCATATACAGTGTACCCAGGACACAACCTTGCTTTACTTATTTGTATAACACGCACTTCTTCTTTTGTAATTGGTACATTCTCTAAACGCTCAAAAGTATCATCTGGTATTCCAGGTGTTTTATAATTCCACATAAAAAATCAAAAATTGTTATGAAAGTGGAGAAGGAATGCCCGTGGTAACAGTACTTGCATGCACTATAGTATATGTTAGAATCCAGACAAACAAGTATATGAAAATATAACTTCCTATAGCTTGTGTAACAATTTTTTTCCTGTCAGATGCTGGTAATTGTATTTTCATTGATTTTGCAATAAATATAGTTACAATAAAAATAATGATCATGAATATGATTGATGCCCATCTTCTGTCTTCTCCTTGTATATGCTCAAATAGAAAAGTTGCCAAAGTACCTGCAATTGTTGCAAAAATAATCCTTAACCAAAATAATTTATCTAATTTCTTGTCTTTTTCACTTTTTTCTTCATGATTTACTATTGGTTCTGAAGATTCAGAACCAGTGGAACCTGCTTCTATTTCTGGAATTTCATTATTAATTTCATTAATTGACTCTTTACTATCAGGTGTTGGTTCAGATTTCTTTTTTTTAAATTTTGCCAAGTAAATTTCTAAAATGACTCAATTTAGCCTTGTTTAAAATCTTTGGTAAAAAAATGACCGTGAAATAGAGTAAGAGTATAATTTCGGATAAGGAATGAGTTATTGTGACTCTTGCAGGAATTGAACTGTGTTATTTAGTAAATCAAATTTCTGATGCAACGCAGGATTACTATGTAAGTAATATCTACGGTGTTACAAAAGACAGTATATTATTCAAACTTCATCACACTGAAAAATCAGATATCTATATGATGATATCAACATCGGGTGTTTGGCTAACATCTGTAAAAATTGAACAAATGGAGCCAAATAGATTATTGAAAAGATTAAGAAGTGATTTGTTACGATTAAAACTAAAAAAAGTGGAACAGATTGCATCAGAAAGAATTGCATACTTTACTTTTGCCGGATTTGATAAAGAATTTGTCATAGTTGGAGAATTTTTTGCAGAAGGAAATATTTTACTTTGTAATAATGAAATGAAAATACTGGCATTGCAGCACTCTATTGATGTAAGACATAGAAAGCTTGGTGTAGGTCTAGAATATACTCCACCTCCTATGAATGGTTTGGATGTAATTAAAGTGAATGAATCTAATTTTGAAGAACTAAAAACATCGGATTTGTCTGCAGGAAAATGGCTTGGACGAACGTTGGGATTACCAAAAAAATATGTTGAGGGAATTTTTGAAATTTCTAAAATTGATTCAAAATGCATAGGAAGTGAATTAACATTAGAAAATATAAAAACACTTTATGAAACAACAAAAAAAATTGTAACAAATGTTGTTACAGGTAAACATGAACCGGTAATTATAAGAAATGAAAAAACAGAAATTATTCCAATTAGATTAGGAGAGTTAGACGATAAATGTACGCCTGTTAATAGTTTCATTGAGGGTTTAGATGTTGTTTTTACAGAAAATCTTGTTGAAATTGGCAAGTCAATTCAAACTGGTGGATCGGATAAAAAAATAAAGGAACTTGAAAATCAATTATCAGAACAAGAAAAAGCAATAGATGTAGTTAAAGAAAAATCAAGTCATATCAGTAATGTTGCAAATTCAATTTTTGAAATGATCTTAAAAGGCATAACATCCATTCTAGATCAAAGAGTTGAGGAAATTTTAGCTATTAATAATTCAAAAATAATAAAAGAAAAAGGAATTGTACTCATTGTAGTTGATGATGAAAAAATAAAGATAAATTCTCAATCTCCATTACAATCAATTGCTTCAATATTATTTAATGAGGCAAAAAGAAAATCTGGTGCAATTAAATCAATTGAACAAATTAAAATAAATACACAGAAAAAATTAGTAAAATTACAAAATAAGGCTGAAATAGAAAAAGACATAGTTTCAGTTACTGAAATTAGGAAAAAGAATTGGTATGAAAGATATAGATGGTTTTTTACATCAGATGGGGTTCTTGCAATAGGTGGCAGAGATGCTCCATCAAATTCAGCTGTTGTGCGCAAACATTTAGGAAAAAACGACAAAATATTTCATGGTGATATTTTTGGATCACCTTTTTTTATTCTAAAAGATGTAGAAAATCCATCAACAATTAGTTTGAATGAAATTGCTCATGCAACTGTATGTTTTAGCAGGGCATGGAGAGAAGGCATGTATGGTGTAAGTGCATTTTGGGTAAATCCAGATCAAGTAAAAAAATCGGCTCCTACTGGTCAATTTCTACCAAAAGGATCATTTAGTATAGAAGGACAGCGAAATTTTGTTAAAATTGCCACTCTCAAATTAGCTATAGGAATAATTCCTCAAGGAGATGATTATGTTGTAACATGTGGTCCTCCAGATCCAATTAAAAAAAATTCTATTTGTTATGCAATAATAGAGCCACACGGATCGGATATGGTAGATATTGCAAAGAAAATTAGATTGGAATTTTTAAAATTAGAAGAAATTATTACAAAGAAAATAAATATTGATGATTTTGTTCGTGCTCTTCCAGCAGGACAAAGTCAGATTACAGAAGTAGGTTTAGGAAATGCTTGAAAAAAAATGTAATATTTTAAGTTAATTTACAAAAACAATAATAAAATATGAACATAAAAAGTTAGATATTGGTTATTGGATTTAATGACTCAGTATCTAGTAAAATTTTTTGTCCAGTATGAAATGATGAAAATTCATTCTCATTTACTATAATTAGTGGAATATTAGCTAAAGCACAACCTGTTGCAACAGTAAGATCTGCTTTTTGACAAATCATTGCAAGTGGTGCTACATTATTAGATTTAATAGAATAAATTGTATATGCACCTACGCTACTTCCAACACCGTTTGGAAATACTAAAATACAATTTTTAATTGATTTATCAAAGAGATCATGATTTTTGTCACTAATAACTCCAGTTTGTTTATCAACTGTGCCTAAAAAATTAATTGGATTTAGTGATTTAAGAATTATTCCTTGTGTTTTTCCTTTAACTAATATTTTTTTCATCTTGTTTCATCTTTAATTATTTGTGAGAGAGATTTTAAATTAACGTCAACACCGTTAGAGTTTTTTAAATAATAAGCACCTTTGATGCTGTTTGTCGTAACTGAATCAACATTATTTTTATTAATTAATGGAGTAAGACATGTGCAACAATCAGCTAAAATCTCACAGCCAGCTCGTTGTAATTCATTTGTATATCCAATTTTTATTGCTTGTTCTTTTACTATTCTAGGACAAAATATTATACATCTTTTTTTAAAGGAACGGCCTTTTAATTTACTAGTAAGATCGGAAATTTCTTCTAAACCCAATTGAGGACTTCCAAGTGTGATTAAATCACCTTTTTCTGCTGTGTTTAATTCATCGTAAATATTATTCATTTCTTTTTTATCAAAATCTACCTTTTCACAATTAGATTCTCCATCACCAAAAAGAAATTTGGCACAAGTGCCTGAAGTACCCATTCCACCACACATGGCTTTACAGCTACGTCTATCCATTTCTTCTATACCAGAAATATTTACAGAATCATTACCAACTTTACCAGCAAAAAATCCAAGCATTCCATATGTCATTTCATTTGGATTGTCCACCTTCATTCTAATTGTTATATTTGGAGAATCTTCTTTTCGTAGTAAAGAATACGGACTTTTTCCAGTAATTGCACTTGCAAGCGCACTAAATGCACTTTCTTTATTCGTTTTTAGATTATTAAATGAATTTGCATGAATTGCCGCATTACTTTCTGCAAAAGATACGTGGGTTCCCTCTTTTGGGATATCAAAAATTTCGTAGGGTATGCAAGAAAAAGATGGAATTACACCCATTGCTTCATATGATTTTCTAATTGAGAGTTGTTTTGAAATAAAATTATCGTCTAAACCATAATTTGATACATTATCAATATCAAATCCCATGGGATTAAGAGTTGTTTTAACCTTGACTCTTGCGGTTTTACTAATACCGGATAAAAATTCCTCTCCAGAATCTCCAATTGTATTATAATTTACACCAGAAAGATGTGCCCATTCTATTGGAATTAATTTATCTGCATCGGTTGCCTCTCCGGTGGCAACTAAAATTCTGTATGCCATTTGCATGATTTCTCCTTGTTCACCTTTTAATGCAGATTCTTCTTCTTTTGTAAGTTCCAATAATACTGCTTTAACTATTACAGATATAATACTTGTACGTATAATTCTATACAGATATGCAAAAAATTCTTCGTGGAATGATGAATACGATGATTTTGGTAAAACCACCAAGAATGACTGCATTAAGAGAATTGCATGAAGCAGAGACTGGATCTTTTAGCATACTTATTGGAACAATACTTTCTGCTCGAACAAAAGATGAAACTACTACAAAAGTAGTAAAAATATTATTTTCAAAATATAAAAATGCAAAAGAACTTGCAAATGCCAAAATAAAAGATGTAGAAAAAATTATCAAATCAATTGGTTTCTATCATGTAAAATCTAAAAGAATAATAGAGGTTGCTAAAATTATTAATTCTAAATACAATGGTATTGTTCCAGATAGTTTAGAGAAATTAATAGAATTACCAGGAGTTGGTAGAAAAACAGCAAATTGTGTACTAGTTTATGCATTTGATAAACCAGCTATTCCAGTAGATATTCATGTTCACAGAATTTCAAATAGATTAGGATTAGTAAATACAAAAACTCCTGAAGAAACAGAACATGAATTAATGAAAATAACACCAAAAAAATATTGGGTACAGGTTAATGACACTTTTGTAATGTACGGTCAAAATATTTGTAAACCAATAACTCCAATGTGTGGTGTTTGTAAAATCAAAAAAGATTGTAAATATTTTAAGATGCAGAACGCTTCTTAGTTATGAGTAGAGCACTAATCAATATTCCAATTCCTGCAGCAACATAAAATGGAAATAATGCTAATGGGTTTTTAGCTGGATCACCTGAGAGAAATTCCACAATCATACTTCCAGAATTCACTGACGGTGGATCAGTAGAGCCTTCCAATCCATGAACAGAATATGAATTAATTACAAACGTACCAATATCAAGATTAGATACTACAATTCTAGCACCATTGTTAACTGTCAATCCTGCTCTTTCAGTATAAGATATAATTATTTTAGATGTAGGAACCCAACCTCGTTCCAAATTACTATGTACAACAACATATCCTTCTTTTGGAGTCTTTACTGCAATCCAAAATTTATTATTAGGTTGAGAACCCATACCGATTTCAACTAATTTATCAGGATTATCTTTATCATAGATTCTCAAAATCGCATTACCTTCAGGATTTGTATAAATGAGATTATTATCAATTGTAACCTGCCAGCTTATTCCATGAGATCTTTGCATTTGAATTATTTCTGTATCTCGAAGAATTTTATTAAATTGAAATGAAGAAATATCAATTGTATCTATAATTAATGTTGGATTTTTTGATTGTTCTGCAAAAACAGGAAATGTGGTAAATCCACATAATAAAATTAATATGAAAATATACTTCATGGTTTAAATCTAGTTTTAATGAATAAATACTTAATCAACAAATGGATGTGGGTAATCTAGAATTACCTTGGAGACTTCAGGTCTTAAAATAAATTCAGATGGTGATTCACCATTATCAATCATTTGTCTAAGTTTGGTTCCACTAATCTGTTCTTTTGCATCATCATTGTGTGGACATGCCTTTGGATTTGTATAAGTTAAACATTTTCTACAATAGAAAAATGCTGGAAAAAATATTGGGGATATTTCTAATTCAGGATAATTATCAAATATTTTTTGTGCTGCAAATGGATCATAAAATGTTCCAACTCCAGCATGATCTCGTCCAATAATAATATGTGAGCAACCATAGTTTTGTCTCATTATTGCATGATGAATTGCTTCTTTTGGTCCAGCATACTTCATTTCTGTATGCAATGTTCCAAGCTTGCATCTATTTTCCGGATAATAATGCTCAATCATAGTTTCATAGCACTTTATAATTACTTCATCTACAAAATCACCAGACTTTTTTTTACCTATTACGGGATTGACAAATACCCCGTCTCTTGTCGTGATAGATGCTTTTTGAAGCATTTCATGTGCTACATGTGGTGGATTTCTTGTTTGAAAAGCCACAATTGTCTTCCATCCTGCTTTAGCAAATGTCTCTCGGGTTTGCAAAGGAGTTAATCTATATTTTCGAATTTCAGATTCTTCAGGTCTTTGAATATAATCAATTTTACCTCCAACTAGATATTCCTGCATAGACATTGTCTTTGCAACCCCAGGATGTGAAGAATCAATTGTTCCGTATACCTCTTTTGCGGTTTTTTCTTTATCAAATCTAAATATTTCTTTAACATGTAAAATTGCTATTTGCACTCCTTGAGAATTTTGAAGTGTTATTTTACTAGCTTTCTTTATTTTTACAGCCGTGGATTTATCAACATCAAGAACTATAGGAATTGTCCAAGCCAAACCATTTGATAGTCTACCTTTTGATATTACATTTTCAAAATCTTTTTTACCCAAAAATCCTTCAAGAGGACTAAAAACTCCATCTGCAATATTTTCAACATCATTTGCAAGATCATCTGAGATTATTATTGAGTATAATCCGGATGAATCTGCTTTAGTAATTCTATTTATCAGTTTACCTCCATGTGGTTTTATACATTTGTCATACATTACTAATTCCCTATTTATGATCTATATGAAGGCCGCATTCTTTATCTCCGCCCTGTTCCCACCACCAACGTCCTGCTCTCAAATCTTCTCCAGGTTTGATTGCTCTAGTACATGGCTCACACCCAATACTTGGATAACCCTTGTCAAGAAGAGTATTGTAAGGTAAATTATTTGTTTTAATATAATTTTGAATTTGATCCCAAGTCCAATTGATTATTGGATTTATTTTTAAAATATCATTATGCATATGATCTATTTCAAAAATATTAGTATCATTTCTTATTATAGTTTGTTCACGTCTTAATCCAGTAATCCAACCATCAAGTGATGACAATATTCTATTAATTGGATGTACTTTACGAATTTCACAACACAATTTTCTATTTTCTACACTATCATAGAAAAGATTGATTCCTTTTTCTTTAACCATATCTTCAACTTCTTTAGTGTCAGGAAATAAAACTTCAATTACAACATTATATTTTTTTTTTACAATATCCATAATGTCATACGTTTCTTGTGGTAATCTACCTGTATCTAATGTGAAAAATCTAAATTTTGGATTAATTTTAATCATAATATCCATAATTACTGCATCCTCAGCACCAAAGCTAGATGCTTTGGCAACTCGTGGATGAAGATTATCAGAAACCCACAAAAGTGCATCATTAGTTGTCTTTATTTTTGAATTAAGTTCATCAACCTGTTCCTGAGTAAATTTTTTCATAAAGAAAGTAATATTGTTTTCTTTTATATTGATTACCCGATAATTTATCCTAAATTATAAACAGGCATGTATTATAAAAATAAAAGATGGAAGATATTTCATATGTAGTAGTTTTTCCAAATGTTTTTTCTAAAAATAAAATTCCACAATTAATTATAAATATTAAAAAAATTCTAAAAATTCAAAATCATAAATATCAATCAGTAAAACAAGATGGTGATGTAATTTTAGTAGTTGCAAACGATCCAGTATTTTCATCTTCTGCAATTAATTTACTTTTTGGAATTGAAAAAATAGCTATTGCTAGGCAAGTAAAAAATGATTTTCATAAAATTGTATCAGAAATTACTGCTGTTAGTGGAAATTTACTTTTAAAAGGAGAAAAATTTCTCATTAAAGTTGAAGGGACATCAAAAGGATTTTTTACAAAAGATATTGAAATTGCAGCCACGTCAAGCATAATTGAAAAAAAAGCCAATATGGGTGCACGTCCTGGAACTGAAGAGAATTTTGATAAATTACTGTATACGTATCTAACAAAAAAATTTGGGTATGTTTGTATATTTTTAGATAAAGGACAAGGTGGTATACCATATGAATCACAAAATAATAATGCCATATGCAGTGTTTATGATGAAATTTCAGCGATCGCTTGTTTTGAAACAATAAAACAGGGTTTTAATTCAAAAATAATAATTTGTTATAGACAAAAATCAGAATTAATATATTTAGTTAAAATGATTAATCAGATTATTCCAAGATTAGTAAAACAGGAAATTATATTAGAATTCTATAATCTTAAGATAAACCATATTGGAATTAAAAATTATTTAATTTTTGTAAATTCAGTATTAGAAATTATGCTTCATGAAGCAAAATTAAACAACATAAATCATGTAACACTTGCTTTATCTCCGCTAATATTTTCAACGAATTTTATTGATTACTCATTAAAACGAGTATTTCAAAAAAATAGATTACCAATAATTCCATTAAGTGGTGTTGATACTAATCTTTTTGAAGAGGCCAAAGAAATTGGAATAGAAAAACGAATTTCTAAATTAGAAAAATTATTTTTAATTAAATCAAACCAAATACATAATTTTTCAATTAATCATGTAAATTGTGCCATAAAATCAAAAAAAAGTATCACTGTGAAAATAGGGCCAAATAATGTGCATGATATTCTTGATTCTTTAGAATAAATCATTGCGAATTTAAACGGCATTATGAATTACACATTGTGTTAAAAATCGGGGAATTCATCTATCCGTGGGGAAGTGGTCATTATACTCGAATGATGAGGCTAAATGCAGTATTAGAAGATCATATTAAAAAAAAAATTGAAGTTCATTTTTCAAGCAAAGATCATGTTTATCAAAAATTATTAGAGAAATTTCCTAATCAAAAGGATCAAATCCATGAAATATTAATGCCAACACCGATTGATGGAAAATTTGGTCCTAGTGTTTCTTTATCACTTTTAAATTTATTTTTACCAGTTTCAAATAATCCTCCACTTGTAAAACAAATTACAAGTTACTTAAGACAAGAAAGTAAATTGTATAATGAGATTAAATTTGATCTAGTAATTAATGATGGTGATATGGGTTCAAATATTATAGCAAAAAATCATCAAATTCCAAGTTTATTTATAACAAATCAATTTCGTCCAAAATTATATACAAGTAAATCATATTTTTATCCAGCAATAATTTTTGTTTCAAAACAAATTGCTAAGGCTACTAAAATACTTGTAGCAGATTCTCCGCCACCATATACAATGTGTGAATATAATTTAAATTTTACAAAAGAAGTTTTAAAAAAAGTTGTTTTTGTTGGACATTTTACTGCTAACAAAAATTTAGAAAAAAAACCTATTTCTGATCTTGAAAAACTTATAGAAAATTCAGAGTTTGGATATTGGATGAGGACTGGAAATAAATCCACTAATAATGGAACTGGAGAAAGATATGAGCAAGTATTTCATCAAATTGAAATGAGAAATGAAAGAAGAATTATTTCTCATGCAAAAAATAATCAAACAATTGATTCTGTTTTGGGAAAAGATGGAAAAAAATATAGCATATCTGATGCTTTGGAAAAAAAAATAGATTGGATTCAAATTGATATTGGTTTTTTATCAGAACAAGAAAAAGAAACTGTTTTGAATTTGTGTAAATATGCTGTAGTAAATGGTTCTCATACTGTAATGGGTGAAATTCTTGGAGGGAAAGCTAAACCAATAATTGGAATTCCTATTTATGATGAACATACAAATAATATAAAATGGGCTCAAGACAAAAACCTTGGAATATTAGCAGTTAAAACTAGACAAGTCATTAACTCAATTACAAAAATTAAAGATAATTACAATAAATTCCAAGAGAATTTAGATGATTTTTCCAAAAATTTTGTACCTAATGGAGCAGATAATACCGCAAAAATAGCAGCAAGTATTCTAGAACAAAAGAAATAATACTTTATTTTTACATTTTTAATTATCTGGCACGCGGGATGTTCGATGGGCGAACGGACCGCAAGGGATGACGATAAAATCCGCGTGTCAGATTTTAAATAGATCAAAAAATAAGGTGGGAACGCTTTTATGGAAAAAATTAAGTCATTTGATTAGTGCCTAATTGTCCAGAATGTACAGCAAGAGAAAGAACAAAAATTAAAACAAAATACGAGGCAGAAACTGCAGAAGAGAGTAGAGGCAGAGATGATCTATTCAAGTTATTTGATCAAGTGGAAATTCCTATGAAAATGGATTCTGCCACAAAACATTTCATTTGTAAAAGATGTGGTCTTTATGCTACAAGAGAACAAGTATCTGACATCAAATATAGATTAAATCAAAAAGAAAAAACACGTGAAGATAAGCAAGATGATTATTTAGAATGGTGGCAAAAAAGTAAAAAAGATAAAGAATTGGATTAAAAGTGTCATCGTATGGTTAAAAAAATAGTCGGTGATAAACCGAATAAGAAAGGAAAGGAATCAGCTAAAGAAGAAGACATTCCAAATTGGGTATCTGATGAAATTCAAAATGCAAAATTTGAGAAACCTGAAGAATTAAAGAGGACTGGGTATATTCTCGAAATTTACGATTCTGATAATAAAATTGATACTCAAATGTATGACTCAGTAGAAGATGGTAGACATATAGTTACGCTGGATTTACCAAAAAAAATTAAAAGCTCGGATTTAGAAAAAGGAGTGGTGTATGAATTTACTTTTGATCAACATAGAGCACCATTAACTAAAAAGGTGGTGGAATATCTTCAAAAAGAAAAAGAGATTGAAATGAATACTATTTATAAATTTGAACTGAAAAAAATGGAGTTACTTGAAGTAGGAACAAATAATTCGGTTGATAATAATTTAGAAGAGTAATATTAATTTTAAAATAGAATTACTTTTTAAAAACTCTAGCAATAATAGGATTAATTAAATAGGGGAATGTATTTTTTATCCAAACAGCTATACGTGCTATTGAAGGAATAATAATTTCTAATCGTGAAGAATTTGCTGCACGTAAGATTCCTTTTGCAACTGCTTTATCATCAAGAGATATTGCAGAATTTTTTGGCATTTTTTTAAATGATGGGTGATCAAAAAAGTTAGTTCTAACCATAATTGGACTTACAACCGTTATTCCAACGCCTGTTCCTGTAAGTTCATGTTTTAGACCTTCTGAAAAACCCAACATTGCAAATTTTGATGCGCAATATGAAGCAATTCCAGGTAAACCAAAACTTGCTGCAACTGAAGCCACATTAACAATATGGCCGGATTTATTTTTAATCATAATTGGAAGAAAATTTTTGATACAGTAAATCATACCAAAATAATTTGTTGCCATTTGTAATTCAATTTCCTCAGTTGTCAAATCAGAGACATTTCCATAAATTGCAAATCCAGCATTATTTATTAAAATATCAATAGAACCATATTTTTCTAAAACATATTCCGACATTTTTTTTACCTCTAATTTATTAGAAACATCACATTCACAAATTAGAGTTGAAATATTGAATTTTTTTAATTCAATTTCTATTTCTTCTAATTTTTGTTTTCTACGTGCAATTAGAATCACCTTAGCACCTTTTTCAGCAAATTGAAACGCAGTTTCTTTTCCTATTCCAGATGAAGCACCTGTAATTAGTACAATTTTATCTTTAAAATCCATAAATCAAAAAATTCCTTAAACGATAAAGCAGTTTCTATAATTTTTCATTTTTCGGTATTTTACTTAAGGCTAGTTTTACCAGTAAAAGCCAAGTTATCATAATAGGAACATAGTATGTAGCAATTCGCCAACCAATTACAGCATCCCATCCAACGGTATTTTGAGAAATTGTAAGATTAAATGGATCCAAATTATTCAGATATGAAATAATACCAAACTCTGCTAATCCAGAACCACCTAGTGTAATTGGTAAATTTGCAATTGCATTTGCCCCCATTACAGCCATAATTGAATCAAAAAGATTAATCAGGTGTTCTGTTCCCATTGAAATTATCATAAAGGAAATTCCATAAAGCGACCAAGATATAATCGAGAAAATAAAAGAAACTGTAAAGATTTTTTTGGATTCTGCTGTCCTGATGTTATTTCTGCTCATTATACAAACTTCTTCCATCCAAGAATTTGTTTGCTCTATGTATTTTTCTCCTTTTTCTTTACCAAATCGTTTAATTAAATGAACAATAATTGTTGGGACTTGAAAATTTCTCTTGGAAGATAAAAAGAATAAAATCATCCATAATGAAGTTACAATAATACTAATTGTTAAAATCATAATACCTACAACATATGCTCCGTTTATCAATGCAAAAATTCCAGCCATAATTGATAATACCCCTCCAGCAAAAACTTCTGTGACTATATCCATTATTGCAATCCATGTAGATTTTGAAGTCGCAACCCCTTTTTTACGTAAATAGTAAATTACCACAAATTCTGCACCTATAAACATTGGAGTGGTAAATTTGATAAATTCGCTTCCAATTCTAACACCTGCGAGCTTCCAAAAAGAATCAAATTTTCCGAGATATTTCTGTGTAATGTACGCAAATTTTATTCCTTGAAGAATTAATTTAATTGTCATTACAATTATTGCCATTAAAAATGGAATAATTCCAATAGCCAACACATCTTCAAATTTTATATTAAATTGAATTGCTATAATAAAAATAGGAAGCAATGTTGCCGGAATAGCAATAATTCTCCAATTCATTGATAATTTTTTTATAGATTCAAATATGAAAGTTGACTAAATTTAAAAAAAAGAATTTAGTATGCCTAAATTTAGGCACAAATTTCAAGAAAATCTAGAAACTAATTTAGATAGTGTTTAAAATATAAGCCTAGAAAGAAAATTTAGTCAGAATTGAAAACAATTTTTATAACTGGAACCGCAGGAGCAGGAAAATCCCTCTTAACATCTAAACTACATGAATATTATACAAAAAATAGTGCATTTGCAGCTGTATTAAATTTAGATCCAGGTGTTAGAGATTTACCATATATTTGTGATATTGATGTTAGAGATTATGTCGATATTGTAGATATTATGGAAAGATATGATTTAGGTCCCAATGGAGCCGTAGTAATGGCAAATGATTTGATCGCATCTAAAATTGAGGAGATTCGAGAACACGTGAATAAAGTAAATCCAGATTATCTAATTGTAGACACACCTGGTCAAATTGAATTATTTGCATATCGTTCTAGTGGTCGTTTTTTTGTAGAAAATATTTCATCTGAAGAAAAAGCAAGCATATTTCTTTTTGATGGTGCATTAATTACAACCCCTGTAAATTTTGTTTCAATTGCACTTCTTGCAACATCAATAAAATTACATTTAAATTTATCAACAATAAATATAATCACAAAAACAGATCTAATAGGTTCTAAATTAAAAAATATTTTAGAATGGTCAGCCAATCTAAAATCATTAGAAGATGCAATTGCAAAAGAGGCAGATGGTGAAACGTATAGTTTAACTACAAATATTTTACGAGGATTAAATCTATCTGGCTTTGCTCAAGGATTAATTCCAGTTTCTAATGTTACTGGAGAAGGACTAGTAAATTTACAGGCATCACTAAGCAGAATTCTTAATTTGGGTGAGGAGATTGAAGATTAGTTGTTATCAAAAATTACTGTAAAAGCGCCAGCTTCTACTGCAAACTTAGGACCAGGATTTGATGTATTTGGATTGGCAATTGATGCTTTTTTCGATGAAATTACATTAACAAAAAAGAAAAATGGAATAAGCATAATTACTAATGATGATGTTCCAACAAATCCAGATGATAATACAGCTGGTTTAGTTGTTAAAAATATGTTAAAAAAATTTAAAATAAAAGATGGGGTAGAAATTAAAATTAAAAAAGGTATTCCATCAGGTTTTGGAATGGGAAGTAGTGCAGCTTCAGCAGCAGCTACTGTGATTGCATTTGATAAAATGTTTGGATTGAGATTAGATAGAAATACACTTGTAGAATTGGCTGGATCTGGAGAAAAAGCAAGTGCAGGTACGATTCATTATGATAATGTGGCTGCATCAGTATTAGGAGGATTTGTAATAGTAAGAACAAATCCTCTTAATGTAATAAAAATTCAACCCCCCCTCAATTTAAGAATGTGTATCGCAGTACCAGAAATTCAAGTTCCAAAAAAGAAAACTAAAGTATCAAGAGCTGTAATACCGAAAAAAATTCGCTTTATTGACAGTGTTACAAATTTATCTAATGCTGCTGGAATTGTTGCAGGATTTATGAAAAAAGATCTTAACTTGTTAGGAGATTCCATCAAAGATGTTATTGTAGAACCTGCACGACAACATATGATACCAGGATTTGCTAAGGTTAAAGAAAATGCTCTTAGAGCAGGTGCATTAGGTGTAACAATTAGTGGTGCAGGACCTTCCATAATTGCATTTTCAAATAGTTCAGCAGATTTAATGAAGATAAGTTCAGCAATGTCGAAAGGATTTGCATCAGCTAATACTAAATGTAAAACTATAATTTGTAAACCAAGTAATGGTGCAACAGTAATAAGAAAATAAACTGGAAAAAGATTTTATGAAAAAAGCTGTTATTTTGTTTAGTGGTGGAGTAGATTCGATTTGTGCAGTAAGTTATTTAAAATCAAAATATGATATTTATGGAATTTCATTCTCATATGGCCAAAAAGCTAATAGAGAACTTTTTGCAGCAAAAACTTTTGCAAAAAAACTAGGATTAAAAAAGCATAAAATTGTAGATATTAGTTTCATGAAAGAGTTGTATGGTGATTCCAATGTTTTAACTAGTGTAAAAAGAAAAATTCCAACTAAATTTGATTACTCCATAGTTGTTCCAATTAGAAATGCTGTATTTCTTTCAATTGCTTCAGCATGGGCTTTTACTCTTCATGCATCATTAGTAGCATATGGTGCACATACTGGTGATAATCATTATCCTGATTGTAGACCAATATTTGCAAAAAAATTAGAATCAGCCTTTAATGAAGGTGAAATTGATGGAATAGAATCAAGATTACGAAAAAATATTAGAATATGGTCACCTTATCGTGAGGGACTTTCAAAAAGTGATTTACTTAAAGTTGGTTTCAAAACTTTGGGCGATTCTATCTTTAATACATGGAGTTGTTATTCAAGTAAAAAATACCATTGTGGCATATGTGAGTCTTGCAATAATAGAAAAATAGCATTTAAAAAAGCTGGAATAGACGATAAAACAAAATATCTAAAATTATTCTAGTATTTGTTATCAAGAATTTTTTTTTTAAAAACAAAATTTCTAATTATAATATACCATACGAAGAATATACCACCAACAATTCCCATAAAGATATAATTTTGTATCTGTGGGGTTATTCCTTCTATAGAATCAGTAATTTCTCTTGAAACTAACATTGAAATTGCAATAACAATTCCAAATTCAATTGCATACCATATGAAATTAGGCCATGATTCTTTTGGAATGTGAATGTTAGGATTAACTACCATAATTTAGTCTAAAAAATTGATTATTTAATTTAAGCCCAATCTAAATTATTGTACTAGAAATACGTGGTCTAATCATAGTCATAATATTCTCTTTTTCCTCCTTATTTTCATAAATTCCTCTATATGCAGATGAAGTAAGTGTTGCATCATTTCTAACGCCCCGCATTTTCATACATAAGTGTTCAGCATCAGCTAATACAACTACTCCTTTTACACCCTGAGCAAAAAGCTCATCAGCTATATTCTTAGTAAGGCGTTCTTGAATTTGTAATCTTTTAGAGTGTTTTTCTACTAGTCTTACTAATTTAGATATTCCAAAAACTCTACCATTTGGAGAATATGCTATATGTATTTTACCAAAAAATGGTAACATATGATGTTCACACATTGAATAAAATTGAATATTTCTTGCAACTACTACATCAGAATCTTCAGAAAATTGTACTGATAATTCAGAATCAGAATCATATCCGCAAAATATTTCTTCATACATATTTGCAATTCTTTGAGGAGTATCTTTAAGACCTTCACGGGTTGGATCTTCACCAATTTCTATAATTAATTCTCTAACTAGTTTTTTTACACGTTCTTTATCCATTTAAAAATTTCACTTTTTTCCAGTATTTTAATCTGATCTACTTTTTAGTCTAGTATTATGATTATGGAGCCCCAATAAATTTATGAAGTTGAGGTACAACCTTAACATCAATAAAATACGGATAAACTATATCATAGAAATTTAATAGTAATTCTAATGATGGTTCTGCAATACCATATGTTGGTTGTATAATAAATCCATCAATATCTTCCTTAAAAATAACAAGAAATATTTTATCAACTAAATTTTTAAATTCATCTAATTTAGTTTTAGAGCTAACAACTATTTTGATATAAGTAGTTTTTTTAGATGTAATAGATAATTGAAGACATTTCAATGCATTATCAATTAATCTATCAAAGTGGTTTAAATCTATAAATTCAGAATCTTTAGTTTTAAATTCTATTTTAATAATATCAAAAAATGGTAATACTATATTGAATCTATCAGAATCAAAACATGATGATTCTAAATAAGTTGGGATTTTTTTAGTTTGAATATATTTTGCAAGTTGAGCTACTGCATCAGGTTGAATTAACGGATCCCCACCTGTAAAATTTACTTTGTATGTTTGATTTTTTAAATTAAAATCTATCAATTTGCATGCTTCATCAATTGTGTATTCTTTTCCAGAATCAAGTGGAAGTGATTCTTTTGTATCACAGTAAAAACAGGTAAATGGACAACCAGCTAATCTAACAAAAAGTGTTTTTGTGCCATAAAGTATTCCTTCCCCTTCAACGGATGTAAATATCTCAAATAATCTTACTTTCAATCAATTAATGTATTATTTTTCATTATTTATTTAGTGAGTTTCGATCAGTGCATTATAGGTTCTTTAGTATAAAATAAACCTGAAATAAAGAATACTACTCCTAAAATTCCAATCAAACTACCTACAAATTCTATAGTATTTTGCATTTCACTTTGTAACGGAGCACATAACCATGCTATCAAAGCACCAACTACAATCATTGGAATTCCCACACCAACGCTAATTGCCTTAGAAGCCATGCTCAATTCTGTTTGAAAATCTATATGAAGTTTATCATATAACCTAATCTTCAGTTTGCTTCAATGTGATTAATAATTTTATTAAATTATGTGCAGCTTCAAATTCTCCTATTGCTAGATAATCTTTAATATTTTAAAGTGTTTTTTTGCTTCCTATTGTATAATTTAGCTTAATTTATCAGAATTAAATAATTTAACTAATTTTTTTAGACAGAATTACTTTAGATTCAATTTGAGCATTTTTTGTTAATTCAAATTGCTCTTTTAGAGATATAATTTCTTTAATTTGTTTTACTATTTCATGTGCGTTTGTTGCGGTGGAAAGATTTTCTCGTGCAATTATTAGTTTTTTGATAATAACTTCAGATAGATTCTGATTTTTAGCATTTTCAATTAGTAGATCAAGTTCCCCTAAATATTTTTGAGCATACTCTTTAGCATGAATATATTGTTGTTTAGATGCATGCTCACGAATTATACCATTTAACTCAAGAGTAAGTTGTTTTAGTTTCATTATTGTTTGTAATGCATCTACTGCTTGTTTTTCATAGATCTGTTTTTTTGCCACCAAAAAAAGATTATCTATTTCAGAAAAATTTATTGTTGTATTATATTTTTTATTGATTATTTTGAGATCATCGACATAATCATGCAATCTATCAAGATCCTTTAACGGATCTTCGATTATAATGGTGGATATTTCTACTTTTGAAGTTTGGGTATTTGTTAATTGTTTGGATGTTTCTTTAAATATTTTCATTATAGATAGAAATTGTTTTTTTGCCAAATCAGTATCATTATTATTTAGAGATTCTTCTAAAGATATAATTTGTTGTGTTCCATCTTTGAAAAGCTGTTTTGTTTTAATTGAAGAATCTTGATTTATTTGACTTTCAAGTTGCTTTTGTGCATGTATTACAATTTTTAAAAGAATTGATGGATTGGATTGAGCTTGAATAGAATTAGCATTACCAGCTAAAACAATAGTAGAAATTAAAATTAATACTAAAAATAAATATATTTTTTTCATTTTTCTTCAACCATATCTTTTTTTAGTTTCACTAAATTTTGTAAATCTTTTTTAACAATCTCAATAAGTCCTAATCTTTCTAATCTTTTTACAGCTCTCCACATTGTAGTTCTTGGTAGAAGAAATTTCTTTCTTAATTCACTTTCAAACGCTTGACCTTTATTATTAGAAATGAATTTTATAATTTCTTTATCATCTTCACGCATTTCAGGTTTAAAATCATAAATAATTTCAGTATTTACTGATTGCTTTTCAGTTATATTTTCGATATTAAATTGGGTTTGTGTATTAGATGTTAGTTTTTGTTGCTTTCTTTTTAATATTATTACTAGCACTACTATAGCAGTGGAACTTATTCCAAGTATTATAATTAAATTAACATAATTAAATAATGAATCATTAGATATTATAGGTTTTTGTGTAGAGTTAATTGTTGTAGTAAAGATATAGTTTATTTCAGTTAATCCAGCATTAAGATCTAATTTTGTTTGTTCATCAACTTGTTCCATATTATTAGGTAATTGATTCATACCAACTATTACAGAATTTTTTGGTAAGAGTAATGTATAATTTATGGGAGAATTAAATGTAAATGTCCAAACTCGTCCTTCTTTAGAAATTAAATCTTGTATGTCATAATCAGTTGTAATCTCGGATGAACCGAGTGTGTAAATTATTGCTTTATTTTTAACTATTTTTTCTGATAACATAAATCCGGTATCTCCAATCGCAACAAAATTATTTATTGAGCTCCCAAACAAATCAAGTTCAAAATCAGGTTGTAGTGAATTTACGTCTATTTTTGTTGAAACATGTGTAGAGCCATCAGAATATATGATAAGTTCTAGTGATCTGGAAGAGCTAAATGAGATCTGAAGAGGTATAATTACACTCATTATAATTAAACCTGTTACTATCAAATATCTCTTAACCATTGTTTTGAGAATATCATTTATCCTTACAAAAAGTATTCCATTTTCTTGATTATGCTCTTCACTAGTTATCAGCATCGTTTCTGGGCTCATTTCTAATATCTCAAATTCATGCTTTCAACTAATCCCTGAAATCTCTTGAATTCCTGAAAAAATTGAAGTCCCTTTTCAGTTATTAGGAAGGTTCTATTTCTATCATTTTTAGTCGATTCTACTAATCCCGCTTCTACTAATTTCTCACATTTGTCTAATACTGCATAGTGAGATAAATTGGCTTTACGAGAAATTGCAGAAATAATAACTCCAGTACGACCACCGTTGGCAGTTACATCCAATATATCACCCATTATACCCATTTCAGATCTGTATTGTTGTTTTGACATGGTTTAGTATAGAATAACTTGGTTAATGAGGAACATTTTGAAACGCTAAAGCGGAACACAAAGCGGAACTGCTGATTCAAGTATAAAATTAATAATTTCAACAAAATTACTGAGTAAAAATTTCATATATCATAAGGCTAAAATTTTACATAAAAAATCAATCAGTAGGTCAGCTTTGAGATTCATAATAACTTTTTATTCCCATTTTGGAAAGAGAACATAAAATGTTTGATAAATTAAGAAAGGAGGAAGGGGGAGAAATGACAGAAGTAAGAACTACAGATGAATATGATAATTTGAAACCTAAAGATATCTCATCAAATGTAATAGGAGAAATTGGAATTGTAGAATTAATGGATAAACGAGCTAAATTGGAAGAAGCAATTGATTATGTAGGTTTAATGATAAAAAATCTTAAAGAAAAAAGAACTATTTTAGAAAAGGATATTGAAGAAGAATCAGTAGATATTAAAAATCTTAAAGAAAAATTAGAGAAAATAAGTCAATACATTGAAGAAGAAAATAAAGGGATTAACGAACTGACCCATAAACGACAACAAGTTGAAAATGAGGCAGATAAAGTAGGAACAATTATCAATAATCTTAGAGATAGATTATCTGGAATTGATAGAATAATTGATAATGAAGGTAACAAAGTAAAGAAAAACAAAGAATCTAGAGAGTCTTTAGAAAATTAAAATTGGAAGTTTTAGATATTAATAAAAATTATTTTTAGTTGATGTTTTAATGTTTTTATTTATAGATGAATATCTATCATGAGTAGAACTTTCAGATAAAGCTGCTGCTTCCTGTAGAATTTTTTCAGATTCCAAATTGGTTGTTTCATCCATTCCAAATGTAGCATCACTGGAGAAACTATCAGTCATAAATCCACCCAACATTTGTCCCATTTGATTAATTTCTTGGTCAGCATTTGGCATAAATTTTACAAGAGATGATTTAAGATTTTTCATCAAACCAATTGTAGGTATAATTGTTACTACAGTATCTCCAAGATCATGATATGTTGTTAATCTTAATTCAATTTGTTCTAATGCTATTCTTGCATTACCTAAAATTTTTGTGGTTTTTCTTATCTCAGCTAATTCTTTAGATAAAATTCTACATGTTGTGGCATCATGTAATTGAGTTGCCTCAACTATTCTTTTGAAAAGTTTACTATCTCTTTCATTCAATTTTGTAATCATTAAATCAAGTTTTGTAATTTGTGTTTGTAATTTTTTAATACCATTTTCAATTTTAGGTTTTAATGCACCTTTAGGATTAATTGTATCATTAATTTTTTCAGTAATTCCTGGTTTTTGTTGTTTATTCCATTTATTATTTAAATCAGACAATAATTTTGATCATATGGTTTGTACTTAATTTTAGGTGTGAATATTGCTTAACAGTAAATAAAATATAACTAACAAGAATTTGTCCTAAAGATTTAAGATGGATATTCTTTGTGGGTGCATTTTTTGGATGTGATTTGGAATCACAGAGTTGTTATTTACGGGTTCTCCGCATAAAGGACATTTTACCATATTATACTTTTGAGGATAAAAAAATTGTATTTAAATATTTTTTTTAGTACGAAATTCAGAAAAACTACCAAATTTTGTCTGATTTTACTCTTTTTAGATCATTATAAAATAATTAAAAAATTCCCTTTAACTCAAAAAAGATAATAAATTATTCTAAATGAGAGTAAATATGAACAATTTTCATTATTTCTAGATAGTAGACATAAATCAAATTAAAATTGCTAACCTAAAAGAACTGGAAAAAATAGATTATAGTAGATGGGTGATGTCTATAATTAAATTTATTTTTATAATAGAAATATTAATTTTAGTTAAATGAATAAAAAAATAATAATTATTTGTTTAATATTAATACTAGTTGTATTTGGTTTATCATTTCATCATAATGATAAAAAAATTACCAATATAGTATTTCATGTTACTTTAGCAGACCCAAATTTATATAAAAATGGAATTTATACTAATTATTTTACAATAAAAGGAGGGGATTATCTTTTCAAATTTGTTCCTAATGGAGATAGTCCTAAAATTCTAACTATTACAATAAAAGGAGAAAATTACATGTTTTCTGAAAATTTCAAGTTAATAGGTACTTTACATCAATTCAAAGAATCAAGTACTGTAGAATATTTTACTTGGGATTATGATGGACAAAAAGTATTTTCCATTCCAAATCAACAAGTAATAAATATTGAAATTAATCCAAATGGAAATGAATTAGGTCCAGTATCAGTAGATATTATAAAGTAAAAAGATTTAGATTCTACTATAATTTGTAAATATTAATTCTTATTTTTATACCAGTAAACATCTAATTGTTATTTTATTCTGTGTAGTGTAAATCTGATAATGAATATGAATTAATTTATAAATTCGCATTCATTTATTACTGATCATAGAATACTAACAAATATGAAAGATAAGAAGAAGAAAGCTAAATTAATTATTTTGTTAGGCATAATTTGGGTAGTTATTACGTTACCTTTACCTTGGATAGTAAATAATCCATTAGTTTCAGATTCACAATTTAATATCATATTAGCGATTATTGGAGTAATGTCAATTCCATTTATTATGTTAGGTATTATCTGGACATTAAAGCCAGAATTAGCTACTTAGGTAAAACCATTGAAAGGCATCCCAATTTTAGATAAAATACCAGAATTGGATATGGCAATTGAGGCTGTACATAAAGCTGGAAATGTCATTTTAGAAATATATCAACGAAAATATGAAATAACTACAAAAAGTGATAATTCGCCTATAACTGAAGCTGATTTAACAAGTAATAATATTATTAAAACAATTTTATCAAAAACAAATTATAAAATTTTATCGGAAGAAGATAATGATGATAAGACAAGATTATTTGAAGAAATTATTTGGATAGTTGATCCTCTTGATGGTACATCTGATTTTATAGATAAAACTGGTGAATTTACTATTATGATTGCGTTGATAAAAAATAAAAAACCGATCATAGGTGTTATTGGTTGGCCTACAGAAAAAATAATTTTTGCTGCACAAAAAGATTCTGGTGCTTTCAAATTTTCAAAAGGTAAATGGGATAAAATATCAGTTACAAAAATTTCAGACCTTTCAAAATGTAAGGCAGTTGGTTCAAGGCACCATCTTTCAGAAAAAGAAAAAATGTTTATTAAAAAATTAGGAATAAATAATTTTACCAGCATAGGGAGTTCATTAAAAGTAGGAATGATTAGTTCAGGAGAAGCAGATGTATATCTTACTACAACAACTAAAATGAAAGAATGGGATTCGGCTGCATCATATTGTTTAATTTCAGAAGCAGGTGGAATGATGACAGATATGAATGGAAATGATATTACATATAATAATAAAAATGTAAATCATCAAAATGGAATTTTAGTAACAAATGGATTAATTCATGATATAATTATAAAAAAGTTTAAAAATTTAGAATAGGTTTCTTTTCTTAAGAAATTCTTTTACTTTTTCAGCACTGTCTACTAATTGATCATTTTCTGTGTCAATAAGTAAATCTGGATCTAATGGAAATTCATATGGATCGTCAATTCCAGTAAAGCCTTTAATTTCCCCTCGTCGTGCTTTAGCATACATACCTTTGACATCTCTTTGCTCACATTTTTCAATTGAACATTTAATATAACATTCAACAAATTGTTCACCAGAATCAATAATCTCCCTCGCATTATCTCTATTTTCCTTATATGGTGAAACAAGAGATACTGCAGATGAAACCCCATGTTTTAGTAATAATTTTGCTAGATGTGCTACTCTTTTGTTATGTTCGTCTCTTCCTGCCTTGGAAAAATCTTTTGGTGAAAACCATTCTCTTAGTTCATCACCATCAAGCATTGCCAAATTTGTAATATTCTTTTGTAATTCTTTAACAATCGTAGTTTTACCTGAACAAGGTAAACCCGTCATCCATAAAATAAAAGGCTTCATTATTTTAAATTTTTAAAATAGCTATTAAGAGCTTACGATATAAACCATGGACACTTTTCTAAATAATCAATTTCTTTTATCATTAAATGCATTTTTGTTGTAATTGCCACCACAGAACGAAACTGCTCAAACATTTCCATCTCTTCCTCTTTTGATAGTATTTCACTTTCTGCTTTTTCGAAAATCTGTTCTTCTTTTGACATATGATCCAAAAGATAAATTGAATATGTCTTAAGAAATCTTGCTACGGGTTCTCTTTCATTTTCACCTTTTTTCCAACGTGATAAATGTATTGAAATATTTTTTGCAATTCTTCTTGAAAATTCATGCTCTACCATAAGACTCCTAATTTCTTTTTTTAAATGATCATAACTTATTACGCATGGAAAGTATGAATCCTCTTCTCTTGAATAGTGTATAGAGTCTAAAAATTCTAAAATTATTAAATTTATTTTTTCAATATCTTCAAATGGTATATTTTTTCCATCATAAAGATCTTTGTAGCATTTTATAATTATTTTTTCAAGACGTCTAATCTGTTTATGATCTTCACGTAGAGAATCAGTTGCGCTCAATATTATTAAATAATTTATGAGTGCTTAATGTGTATCTAATATAAAAAAGATAATTTTGTTTTCATTTAAAATCTTAAGATTTAATTTTATTATTAATGGTTTGAATATATTTTTGGTTATATTTAGTAAATAATCTTATTTTATCTTGAGCTAAAGCCATAGCACCAGGTCTACTATTCATATAAATGTCAATTGATAATTGTTCAGTTAATAATTTTTTTAAATCCTCTTTAGTTTGTAAATTGAGTTTTTTAATTAAATAATGAAATTCATTCTCAAGTAAATTCTGTATGTCAGGAATTGCAGGTGGAGTTGCTCCTATGATTTCTTTTGTAGTTATTTTTCCAAAAACTTTTTTATTTAAATCGAGCAATATTCATTTATTAATTTAGTCTTATAAATTGAATTTGGTTTTACTACCAAAAATTATAATTGAATAATAAAACATTATAAGAAATCAATTTTATGTATAGTATGGCAATTCCAGAAGAAGTAAAAGATTATGTTGAAAAAAATATTAAATTAATGCTTACACAAACTGAAACTTATTTACCATTTATAAAAATAGCATTTCCTTATTCAAGAAATTTAGCAGATGGTGTTTACAATCTAATTATGGGTAGCGCATTATCTGTTTTCATAAATCAATATGCAATTAGAATGAAGTATCCAACGGCAGATGATTTTTCAGAATTTGGAAAATTATCTTTCAAATACAGAGAGCAAGTAGACCAGTTTTTTAAATAATATTTAGATGAAAGGAAATAATAAATTCGAAATATGGTTTTTTCTTATCATGTAATTAAATTTGAAAGTATATCATTTTTACAAGGTACAGATTGGTCACAATCAATTGGTGATAAAGGAATTTTATATAAATCTATTAAAGATCCTTTTTCTAAATTAATAATTCAGTCATTAAATAATTCAGAAAAATTATTTCATGTTCCCAAAGACAGAACTGTAATTGTTGTAAATAAAGTGGTACACTTTTTAGGTGAATTGGTTTAAATTTATTTAGAAAATAATAATCTTGTTATAATTAATTATAGTTGGCATGTATCTTTTTCCTACAATTAATGTACGAATTGATAATCCAACATTTGTCATAATATTAATAGCTAAAATATTATACAAATTAATTTATTTAAAAAAACTTTTTTTAATATTAATAAATTATTTAAAGAAATCAAACTCTTGATCCCTTTTTTGTTTTGGAAGATTATCCAGAACAGCTTGTACTACTTCATTATGATTGTATGTAAGATGTCGTAAAAATTTTGCTGATTCATCAGATCTTTTTTTTGGATCTGCAAATATCATTTCAGGGCTACACAATTCATTCATCATTGTATTACATTCTTTACACGGTATAAAATCAAGAAAGAGTTTCATAATTTGTCATTATTTTCTTAGTATTTAGACCATTTTATAGAAGATATTGATATTATTTTATTTTTATATAATTATAGATTTTTGTGTAACTTGGTTTTTTACCATTTACTTTTTTTCATTTTTAGTAATTAAATTACTAAAAAATTTTATTTATTAAGAAGGTTTTACAGTATCTCTCTAGAACTATACTCTATCAATTTTTCCGCAAGTGAAAAAAATTGGAAATAGGATATATTCACTAATTTTATACATAATGTAATTGGTAAAAACTAAGAAAAAAATAGTAATTTTAGGAGGTGGATTCGCTGGAGTAGAGTGTGCCAAAAAATTAGAGTCATATTTTGGAAATAATTCAGAAATTGAAATAATAATGATAAGTGAGGATAATTTTTTATTATTTACACCAATGTTGCCACAAGTCGCGTCAGGTATGATTGAAACTAGGCATATTGTATTACCAATTAGAGCAATATGCAAAAAGACAAAATTTTATGAAGGTAAAATTAAGAATATAGATCCTTTTGGAAAATTAGTAACATTATGGGGTACAGTTGAAAAAAGAGGGGCAGTAATTTATTACGATTATTTAGTAATTGCGTTAGGCAGTGAAACAAACTTTTTTGGTATGGCGGATGTTGAAAAAAACGCATTTACAATGAAAACTCTCAATGATGCAGTAATGTTGAGAAATAGAATTATAGATATGCTTGAACAAACTGAAAATGAAACAGATCCTATTCTACGAAAAAGTTTACTAACATTTGTTATAGCGGGTGGTGGATTCGCTGGTATTGAAACTGCAGGAGAGATCATGGATCTATTACTTGATGCAAGAAAGTATTATTCCACAATTCAGAAAAATGATATTCGTGTAATCATAATTGAATCTCTTCCAATGATCCTTAATGGATTTAATCAAAAATTAGCTGAATTTGCAAAAGAAAAGATGACACATCGAGGTATTGAATTTAAACTAAAAAATGTAGTTACAAAATTTGATGGAACTGAGGTCAGCATAAAATTACTAAATGAAAATCTAAAAGAACCAGCTGTAGAATCAGAAATAGAAATAATTAGAACTAAAACATTGATTTGGACAGCAGGTGTCACTCCGGTTAATACAATAAAAAGATCAATGTTCAAAATGGAAAAAGGTAAATTAATTGTAAATGATTTTCTTGAAGTTCCAGAATTTTCTGGGGTTTTTGCAATTGGAGATTGTGCATTATTTACAGACCCCAAAACAAATCGCCCATTTCCACCTACTGGACAAATTGCAGAAGCACAAGCAAAAATTGTATCTTATAATCTAAATGCCTTAATTAAAAATTCAGATAAGAAAATATTTGAATATAATTCTAAAGGACAAATGGCAATAATTGGAAAAAGAACAGGAATTGCAACATTTTTTGGAATGAATATTTCTGGATTTTTAGCATGGATAATTTGGAGAAATGTATATCTTTCAAAAATAGCATTACCTGATAAAAAAATCAGAGTTTTATTGGATTGGATAATTGATTTATTATTTGATAGAGATGTTTCAAGATTAAAACTTGTTAAACGTGATACAGAAAAAGAATACAAAGTTTTAGACGAAATAGATGATGTTTGGTGATTTTTCATTAATCTACAAATTATTAGATATTATGTAAAATAAACTATTAATTTTTTGAAATATTATTATTTTTAAATATTAAGTTTCTTTTTTTGATTATTAGCACCACAAACACAATTCCAATTGCAGCAATAATTCCAAATATAATAAAAATGAATTGATCTTTAATAATTGGTTGTTTTTCTTTTATTGATTCAGATATTATTTTAAACGAATTAGTAGATTCTTCAAATTTAGCAATATAATCATTGAAATTCTCTATTCCATTACTATATGTAAAACTATAAAATTTATCATTGGTTGAAATTATTACTTCTCTGAATTGTATTGTAATTGCAGTTTCATTTGTTTGGAAAAACGCGGCTGCATTAGTAATATATGCTTGGTTTCCATTAATTATTGATTTTTCTTGAGAAAGAATTTTAAAATTACCTGAATCAACTGCTGTTTTTAGAAATTTATTTTTTTCTTGAATCATATCATCAATACTTTTTCCATTCATATTAGAAATTGTTAAAGAAATTACTGGTGGAGATGATCCAACTTTGGCACCTACTGCAACTACATCTGGAATAGTTGGATCAGATTTTGTTGGTTGTTGTATTAGCCAGCCTTCTGGAATATTAAATGTAATATCAAGTACTTTGTTTTCATAAAGTTGATCACCTGTAGAATTTACAACTTCACTGGTAATTCTTTGAGGATCACTTTGTTCAAGTAAATTAGATATTTCAGAACGACGTATAACTTCCATTTTTGTGATTTTTACTTGCTCGGTATTAAGAGGAATGTCTTTATCACCTGTTGTAACTGAAGCAATCTTGTCTAGTGTTTCGAAACTTTCTTGAGTTGCAATTCTTCCAAAGACAGTATATTGTTGATCAAGAAAATTTGAATCTTTATGAACTATGAAAAATTGTGAACCAGCACTGTTTGGATCAGTTGATCTTGCCATTGAAACAATTCCTCGATTATGCATTATTGTATTAAATTCAGAATTCACAGAATAGCCAGGTCCACCGGTACCCCAATTACTTGTGTTAGTATCTTTTGTATTTGGATCTCCACCCTGTATCATAAATCCTGGAATAATTCTATGAAATATGGTATTGTCATAAAAACCATTTTCAGTTAATTTAATAATATTTGCAACGTGATTAGGCGCATCGTTTGGAAAAAATTCTATAACAATTTGTCCTAAATTAGTATGTAAAATTACTAGTTTATCATCAGATTGTGCATATGTTTGATTTCCTAAATTAAATAAAATAATTGATAATAATAATATGATGAGAAATTTTTTCATTTAAACTTAGTCATAATATCATACATAAAAGGCAATTGTATTAGTTTTTAACAAGTTACAGTAATAATTTGTTATGGAACAAGATGAAAAAATTCAAGCTCATTTAGTTTCTGTTTGGAGAGAATCAAAAAAATTCTTTTCAATTGGTGGAAAAGAAGGTATGTTAATTTTAACTGATAAACATTTAATGTTTATTCATAAGACAGAAGCTAAAATGAAATGGTGGCAAGCAATTAGACAAAGACAAGTAATTAATTTATTAAAATCAAAAAATACCATGATACGTCATGATGGTTATGAAGAAAGTAATTTGATGATTGATTTAGAAAATGAAAAAAATACACAATTAGCATTTGATGATATTTCAAATATTTTATATCAGGAAAAGGAATGGGGTAGTATTTTATTATTAGAATATGAAAATAAAGGTAAACATCAAAAATACGAATATTCAATTGCTCAGGATTGGGTTAAATATCCAGCTAAAGAGCCTACAAAATATATGAAGATTGATTGGCAGCCTTTTGTACAATATATTAAAGATAGGCAGAAATTTAGAAAGTAAAGTTGGGAAAAATTTATGCTGTGGGTGTAGGACCTGGTTCTCCAGAATATGTTACAGATATTGTAAAACATATAATACAAAATTGTGATATAATAATTGGTTACAAATACACATTAAAAACAATAGAAGATTTACTTGTTGGTAAAGAAATTTATGAAATAAACATGAACAATCAAGAAGAATCATATCAGAAAATTCTTCCAGAATTAGGTAATCGTTCTTTAGTTATTCCATTTACTGGTGATGTTAATTTTTCTGAATCTGAAGTTGTAGATAGATTAATTGAGATTTTTGGCAAGATAGAAATAATTTCAGGTATAAGTTCAATTCAAGTTGCAGCATCAAAAGCAAATGTAGCACTTGATAAATCCAAAGTAATTACAATGCATGTAACATCTTCAATTGAAGAAAAGAAATTAGATTTACAAAAAGCATTAATTGATGGATATAATGTAATTTTAGTTCCAAGACCATGGCCTAAACAACCAGATAAGCATTTCATGCCAT
This sequence comes from Nitrosarchaeum sp., assembly GCA_002737445.1. Classification (GTDB taxonomy): domain Archaea; phylum Thermoproteota; class Nitrososphaeria; order Nitrososphaerales; family Nitrosopumilaceae; genus Nitrosarchaeum. The sequence goes on from NSIR01000005.1 coordinate 81,084, forward strand.
CTGAAATTGCAATATATTTAAAAAATAATGGTTTTAATACAGATAAAATTAAAATCCATGTTTTTGAATCATTAACTACTAAAAATGAAACTCATTTTGTTGGAAATGTAAAAGATTTAGAAGGTAAAGAATTTTCAGATTTATCTGTGATGGTTTTCAACCAAAATGTTTTGGATTCATACATGAATTACAAGTGGCAATGGGAAAAATAAATATTTTTTAATTTTACATTATAATTAAAATCATAATTTCTACACTTTACTAACTTGTATCATATAATATTCCAAATACCCGCCTATCAAAAGGAGCCCTATTACTATACCAATTTCAATTATTGTTGGTTTAAGAAAAGAAATTAGATTTGTTTTTTTGGAAATTGCTCTTATTAATATGAAACTTCTAGATGTTGCTATAGAATATGCAATGAGTTCCATAATCCCAAATGGTGAAAAAAATAAAATTGTCAATGGTGGAATTTTTGATAGTTCGGGTGTAATTGAAACTATTGCTGAAAAAGCATATCCTGTTGACCAAGCTGAGAACAAACCCCATACAATCCCAAATCCTGGAATAAACATTGGTAGTGAAATTGATAAATTATGAAAGAAAATGCCTACTCCATCAATATCTACAATTAATTTTTCAAACTCAGACATGAATGCGTTTGCTTCTTCTTCACTAACTTGAAACATTGATCCAATTTGAAAAAGTGTTGAGAATAATCCCATAAATACAAAAAATCCAATAAGCCTAAACCTAAACATATTATATTTTACTAAAATCAATATTTGAGGGTTGGCTTAACCGCAGATTTAATTAAACCGAAATGAATTCTTGTGTAATGAAAAAAGAATTAACTGTTGCTTTGAATTATGCTTTGAATTATGCTTTGAGTAAGGGGTTTCAAATTCACCCTGATGCTTTCAAATTTTTAGAGAATGTGGATGTGAAAAAACTAGAAAAAATAATAAAAGAAATAGTTCATGAAAAAACAAAACAAAGACTATTTCAAATTAATCAAGATGATTTGGAAGTTTATTTTGGAATAAAAGAGGATCTAACATTACAAAATGATCATAAAATAATATCTGATCCAACTTTGAAAATTACTATTTGTGAGGGAGTAAAGGGGTATAATGCTCTTTTTTCAAGTAGATTTAAGAAATTAAAGCAAATAATTTTAGATAGACCAGAATCAAAAATGCTAAAACCTATTGCTTCTGTAAAAACTATAAAATCGGATAATGATATTTTTGTTTGTGGTTTAGTTACTAGTAAAAATATGGAGAGAAATATCACAAAAATGGTTATAGAAGATCCTTCAGGCTCATTTGAGGGTGTTATTTTCGATAATGAATTACAGAAAACTGCAAGCTCATTACTTACTGATCAATTCATAATGGCACGATTAGGTATTGGAAAGAATTCAGGTTTAATCATTAAAGATTTAATTTTGCCAGATATTCCTGATCAAGCCACAAATAGGTCAGAAACTGAAACTTATGCCGTTTTTCTTTCAGATCTTCATATTGGTAGTAAATATTTCATGGAAAAAGAATTTTCAGAGTTTATTACTTGGTTATCTAGCCCAGATTCTACTGCAAGAAAAATTCGCTTTGTATTGATTTGTGGTGATTTAGTAGATGGGGTTGGAATATACCCAAATCAAGATAAAGAATTGGTTTACCAGACTATTGAAGAACAGTTAGAAAAGGTGGAAGAATTAATTAATAAAATTCCTAGCTATATCAAAATATTCATAATACCAGGAAATCATGATCCAGGACGTAGAGCATTACCTCAACCAGCCATTCCAAAAAAATATAATTTTGGATTATGGGAGAAAAAGAATGTGTTTATGGTTGGGAATCCAGCCATTATTTCCTTAAATGGTGTAAAGGTAATGATGTTTCATGGTCAAAGTATAGATGATATTGTAAAGACCACTCCTGGGTTAAGTTATGATAAACCTACAGATGTAATGAAGTATCTTCTTAAAGCAAGGCATCTTAGTCCGATTTATGGAGCCCAAACTCCAATTGCACCTGAAATTGAAGATTTAATGGTTATTGATGAAATTCCAGATATTTTTCATGTAGGACATGTACATAAAGCAGAATTAGATTTTTACAAAGGAATACTTTTGATAAATTCTGGTTCTTGGCAATTACAGACTCCATTTCAGGCAAGTGTTGGAATGATTCCAAATCCAGGAATTGCGTTGGTAGTAAATTTAAAGACTTTCAAAGTCTATCATGAAAATTATAATTCTAATAAATTAAATAATATCTTGTAAAGTTAGATCGTCTTTGAATGTTTTTTTTATCATTTCAGATGAAACTGTAAGTTTGTATTTTTTTGTCCTTCCATGTATTCCTTGATGAATTAGTCTTCCAGTGATAATTCCAGATAACTCTATTTCGCTAAGCATTTGAGTAATTCTTCTTTGTGTTAATTCATCCCTTCCTACTATTTTACAAAGTCCTTTGTAAGATGAATAAATTTCTCCTGTAGATGAACCTCCGGCTTTCATTATCGCAAGAATGATAAGTTTTTCATGTAGAGGATATGATTTTAATGATGTTTCTTCTTTATTTTCTTCAATTTTTAAAGATGCGTTACGTACGTGTTCTTTTGTGACTTTATCTGCTTGTTGCCTTTCAGCGATTTCCCCTGCAACCCGAAGTAAGTCAATTGCTCTCCTAGCGTCACCATGTTCACTTCCGGCCAGTGCTGCACATAAATTCAAAGCTGATTCTTCTACTGAATCTGTAATAAATGCCTCTTTAACTCGTTCCATTAATATTTTTTTTATTTGTTCTACATCATAATTTGTAAAAACCACTTCTTCTTCACCTAAACTACTAATTACTCTTGGATCAAGTTTTTCTTTAAATGTCAAATCATTGGAAATTCCTACTAGTGTTAACGAACCTTGGTTAAGACGTTCGTTTGCTCGAGTAAGTTGATATAAAATATCTTTACCTGTTTTAGACACTAATTGTGCAAGATAGTCAATTTCATCAATTACAAAAATTGCATTTATTTTGGATTCATCTATACAAATTAGAATTCGTTTAAAGACTTCACTTATTGCTAGACCTGTTGTGGGTAATTTATCATCTTTTATGCCTAATTGTCTCCCAAAACTTACTAGTAATCCATAGAGGGTTGTTTCTTCTTTAGAGTTAGAATAAATTAATTTTATAGGAAAATTTGATTTTTCTACTCTTTCTTGTATTTTATTAATTACTTTTTTAACTACAAGTGTTTTACCAGTTCCAGGTTTACCATATACTAATAAATTTGAAGGTCTTGATTGTTTAAGAATTGGTAGTAATGATTGTGTTACTTGTTCTTGTTCAGAATCTCTATGTTGGATTATGTTGGGAATAAATGTAAAATGAAGAATATCTCTATTTTTTATTATTGATTTACCAGCTTCAGCTGCATCCAGTAATCTATCAATTGGGTCAGACATACTCACACACCTTTATTTCTACTCAATAGCAACATAAGGATAGTTAGAATTATAGAGTAAAGAATAGAATAGTTATTCTAATTTAGTTTATAATTAATTATTTTTAGTTAGATTTTAGATTTTCAATAAAAAAAAAATAAAAAAAATAAAGAGTGGAAAGATAGGTGTGTGGGTTTAATAAAAAAAATTGATTAACAAATTGTTAAATTAATGTTAAAAAAAGGCTTGAAAAGGTCATTTTAACCCCCTTATTTCCATTCCAGGCGTTAAGATTGATGTTAACATTGTGAATATGGTAAAATAGACCCCCTTATTTCCATTCCAGGCATAAAAATATCTGAATTTAAGGGGTTAAAGTAAAATTGGTTTGTTAATAACAAAAAACACACTAGGCGTGGTCTAGGCAGTCAATGTTAACGATCTTCTTAGTTAACAAATATTCTGGGATCACTTGAACTGTTAACATTAGATCCTCATAGATCTTAAAGATGGCTAAAAAACGTATTAGAATTGATATGGAAGATGCAGATGGAGCAAAATATGATATTAAATTAGAAGGTAATATTACAAGAGAAAAGGTTCTAAAAATATTTGAAATGATGGATTTAATGAATATTGAAGAAGAACAAGAAACCATAAAAATGGATTCAGTAGGCTCAAAAATATGGCATATTGTAGATAGATTCTTCCCAACAGGTAAATTTACCTCTACAAACATACTTGAAAAATATGAAGATGAATATAATGAGCCTGTTAAACTAAGTATAATCTCTACATATTTGTCTAGATTCTCTACTAAAGGTAAAATAGATAGAGTTAGAACTGGGCGTGAATGGACATATCAAACTCTAAAACTTAGTCAAAAACACCAATAAAACTAAGAAATTGTAATTTTTCGTATAATGATGCGGTCTTTACCTAAGATTATTTTAACATACTCTCCTTTTTGAATATCCATGTATTTTCGAAATTGTTTAGGGATGGAAATAGTACCCGCAGAAGTTATTTTTACTAGAACCTCATTTTCTTGTACTGACATAATATTGATATTAATTAATAATATATATAATTTAATATTTTAATAAAATATAATTAAATTACATAATAAGCATATTTCTTATAAAATAAATCTAAAATTTTATAAATTTATTGAAATTCTATTCTATAATTAATGGAGGAGATTGAACCGCTTCTATTTTTTGTTTACCTTTTACAGTAATTGAATAAGAATATGGTTTTGTAGTTGTGTTTCTTGTTACATATGCATCTTCAAATAATTTTTTCATCAACCTTGAAGTATGCTCTCTACTACGTTTTAATGTGATTTGTATATCACGTGATGTCATAGCTTTGTTTGTGATTAGATGTAACACATAATCTATTGCATTACTATGATCTAAATTAGGCATACGTTGAATGGAAATAACTTCTTTATCATTTAAAATTTCAACTTTATGAGATTTAGATGGATTTTCTACAACTTGTTGGTTTTTAGATAGTTTTTCTAGAAATTGTTTTAATTCTAGGTTTGGATCTTCAGTTTTTTCCTCAAAACCTTGTATTTCCATTGCATCTAGGCGTATTTTCATATCAATTAATTGTCTTTCATAATATTCTAAACGCTCTACTTGTGAAGAATCTACTATTTCATTTCTAGTTTTGATGAATGATTGTATTTTATAATATAGATACAATCCTATTAGACCAACAAGAAATGAAATTATCACACCAAAAATTACATCTAACTCTGGAATTTCTATTAACATCACAAATAATCTTCATATGTTGTGATTTATCATGATTGAGTAATATTATTTCACACTTTGGATTAACATAGATGTACTTTATATCACAAAAAATTCAATCATATCATTTAATCTAATTAGAAATATCACACATTACATGCCTGACGAATCAATCTATCAATCACATTAATCACATCTTCTTCTCTCTCAGGAAAAATATCACTATTGTTTATCACATGTATTTGTTCAGAAAGTTTTAACATCACATCAATATCATCGGGTAAAAGTATGCCTAAACCACGAAAAAGTATGATTGAATAAAATAATGCCATTAATTTATCTCTAGATTGACCAACTTGTCTATAATAGGCACCTTTTGTAATATTGAATTTTGAGTTTAGTAGATCCTTTTGATTTAAAATAATTTCAATTTGTCGTTCAGTAAACAGTGATTTTTTGATAATTTGACGAATAATATTATTAAAATTAGACGATTCATACTCTGTCATAGCTATACAGATATGTATACCTCGTTACAATTAAACTTTAAAGAGTCATTTACAAACCCCTGATATGATTGGAAATAAAGTTGAATTATTCCTAAAATCTGAACTAAAAAAGAAAAATGCATTATTGTTTGTATTGATAGATTCTGAAGTATCAAAATTAAAAAATTCTCAAAAACTTGCACAAGATGTTGAAAAAATAGGAGTATCCGCAATTCTGATAGGTGGTTCATCTGCAACTGATCAAATTGAAATGGCTGAAGTAGTCAAAGGTATTAAAAAATTCATAAAAATACCTATTATACTATTTCCTGGAAATGTTACTGGTGTAGTTCCAGACGCAGACGCGATTCTTTTTAGCTCATTAATGAATTCAGAAAATCCATATTTTATTACTCAAGCACAAGCATTAGGAGCACCAAGTGTTTTAAAATTTGGGTTGGAACCACTACCAACAGCATATTTGGTTATTGGGGATGGAACTTCTGCATGGTTTATTGGTTCTGCAAGGGGAATTCCATTTGAAAAACCAAAAATTGCTGCAGCATATGCACTGGCCGCACAATTTCTAGGAATGCGATTTGTCTATTTAGAAGCAGGTTCAGGAGCAAAATCTAGTGTTACACCAGAAATGGTTAAAACAGTAAGAAAAGCTTTCAATGGATTTCTTATAGTAGGTGGAGGAATTCGAGATATTAAAACTGCTACAGAATTGGTTAAAGCTGGAGCAGATGCTTTAGTTATTGGAACCTTTCTAGAAAAGGGAGGAAGTGTTAAAAAACTAGCAGAAATAGCCAAAGCAATTCAAAGAAGCAAGTAATAGAAAAGAAGTGTGTTATGTCTGAAAATGACTCTATTTTACGTATTAGTGATATTAAGATGCCAAATTACTATCTAAATTATTATACGAATCTTTCAAATCACACTTACACTATTTTTGAGCATGCAGCTTTGGCAAAATCTAGTTTAGTAGATTCTTCAGGAATTGTTGAACCTAAAATTGCATTTGATTTAGCAGATCGAGTTGCTAAAATGCATGATATTGATATTGCTGAACCCTTACGAGATTTATTAAAAATTCACGGAAAAGAGATATCTGCATTAATTCTTTCCAAAGAAATTGCATTGGGTAAATATTTACTTACTGATGCTACTCTGGAAGAAAAACTTGACTTGGCAGTTAGAGTAGGTTTAGCAATAGTTACAGAAGGAGTTACAATAGCTCCCCTACAAGGAATTAGTGAAGTCAAGATAAAAAAAAACAAAGATGGTAGTGAATTTCTTTCTGTATCTATTGCTGGGCCAATGCGCTCAGCAGGCGGAACCGAATCAGCAGTAACAATGTTAATTGCAGATCATGTACGAAAAGCAGTTGGTTTATCAAAATATCAAGCAAATTGTTTTGATGATGAAACTGGTAGATTTGTTGAAGAACTTCGAATCTATGAAAGAGAAGCAAGTAGTTTTCAATTTCATATTTTAGATGAGGACATTGAACGTGTTATATCAAATTTACCTGTAGAATTAGATGGTGTAGATACAGATCCATATGAAGTTGTAAATCACAAAGGGATGGTTCGAATTAAAACCAACAGAGTGAGAGGGGGGGCATTAAGGGTTTTAAATGATGGATTAATTGGACGATCTAAAAAACTCCTACAAAGAATTGAATTGTACAAATTAGATGGTTGGGAATGGCTTAATGAATTAAAAGGAGCAGTTCAGACAGGAGATAATCAAGAAGACGCAGCAGCTAAAAGAATGCGTGAAGTAATTACAGGAAGATCCGTATTATCAATGCCTAACAAATTTGGGGGATTTCGTTTAAGATATGGAAGATCTTGTAATACTGGATTTGCCGCTGTAGGAATAAATCCAATAATTGCAGAAATTTTGAATCACACAATTGCAGTGGGTACTCAAGTTAAAATTGACATTCCGGGCAAAGGTGCAACAATCGCTTTTGTTGATTCGATTGATGGACCAATAGTTAGACTAAAAAACGGTAATGTCATTAAAATAAAAAATGTGAAACATGGGATTGAAATTAAAAATGAAATTGAAAAAATTCTTCATTTAGGTGATATTTTAATCTCATTTGGAGATTTTTTAGAAAATAATGCGCAACTTGTACCTACTGGGTATGTAGAAGAATTTTGGATAGAAGAGTTAAAAGAAAAGTTAACAAACTATTCTCAAGACGATAAGTTTCTAGTCAGATTTTTAACCACAATTCCTACTTTAGATGAAGCATTGAAATTATCATTAGATTTTCAAATACCTCTACACCCACAATACTTGTATTATTGGGATCAAATATCCTCAGATGAACTTGAAAAAATACTACATCCATCCAAAAGAAATGAAAATATTATAGAATATTCTAAAGATATAAAAAATATCCTTGAAAAACTTGGAGTGCCACATAAAATAATTGATGATCAAATAATTTTGGAAAATGAAGAAGCAATAATTTTTAATAATTTATTATTTATGCATGAAATAAAAATTAATGATATATCTACACCAAACATTCTCTCAAAAGCATCAGGAATTGAAATAAAAAATAAATTCTCAACTTCAATTGGAGTTAGAATAGGAAGACCTGAAAAAGCGGCTCCAAGACAAATGAAACCACCAACACATGTTTTATTTCCAATTAATGATAAAGGAGGTCCAACAAGAGATCTTTTGAAGGCTTCAAAACAAGATGATTTTTTTACAAATATTTTTAACAGATATTGTAATGAATGTAACCAACCATCAATTGGAATAAAATGCTCAAAATGTGGTACTAAAACATCAATAATCTATCAATGTGGTAATTGTAGGGATAAACTTGAAAATCCATTTTGTGAAAAATGTAAACGAAAAGTATCATCTCATACATATCAAGCATTTCCATTGAAAGCAAAATTGTTGATAGCACAAGAAAAAATGGGCTTACGTGCACAGGAACCATTCAAAGGGGTTAAAGAACTAATTAGTCAAGATAGAATAGCAGAACCTTTAGAAAAAGGGCTAGTTCGCCAAAGTTTTGGTCTTACAGTATTCAAAGATGGAACTGTTCGCTTTGATGCAACAAATTCCCCTCTTACTCAGTTTAAACCAGCATGGATTGGAACATCCATTGAAAAATTACACAGTCTAGGTTATACAAACGATATAGATGGACAACCTTTAACAAATCTAGATCAAATTGTTGAACTTCTAATGCAAGATGTAATTATTCCAAATGAGAGTGGAAGATATTTGGTATCTACATGTAAGTACATAGATACTATTTTAGAAAAATTTTATGAAAAACCAATTTTCTATAATGTTAAAAATACAGATGATTTAGTTGGTCATCTAATAATTGGATTAGCACCTCATACCTCTGTAGGTATTGTGGGAAGAATAATTGGTTATACTGAAACCCATGTTTGTTTTGCCACGCCAAATTGGCATTCTGCTAAAAGAAGAGATGCAGATGGAGATGCAGATTCAATCATGTTGTTAATGGATAGCCTTTTAAATTTTTCAAGACAATTTCTTTCTGATAGAATTGGTGGATTGATGGATGCACCTTTATTGATTCAGCCACTTGTGTTACCACATGAATCACAACCACAAGCACACAATCTAGAAGTAATTAAATTTCTACCCCTTGAATTTTTTAGATCAACAATTAAACAAAATAAAGCTTCAGACATTACTTGTGTAGATATTATTAAATCACGTTTAGAAACAGAAAGACAATTTTTTGGATATTATTTCACACACACCACAACTTCTCTTACTACAACAAAATCACGTAGTGCATATTCCACACTTGGTTCCATGCTTGATAAATTTGATATGCAAGTTAGAAATGCCGATTTAATTAATGCAGTAAATACATCAGAAATTGTTTCTAATGTGATCTCTACTCACCTAATTCCTGATATTATGGGAAATCTTCGTGCATATGCTAAACAAAAATTTAGATGTACTAGTTGTGGAAAGTCTTATCGTAGGATACCATTAATTCAAGTCTGTACATGTGGTCATAAATTAATTGCTACTATAACTAGAGGTTCTGTAGAAAAATATCTTAAACTTGCAAAGAGATTAGTTGAAAAATACGATGTAGGCGTATACCAAAAAGGAAGAATTCATGCATTATCTGATGAAATCGATTTAGTTTTTGGAAAAAATATAGACGATCAATCACTATTAACTGATTATAATTAAATTATTATCTTAACTTGATGTACTCATATGCCCCAAGTTTATTATCAAAACAATAATGAACTTTTTGATAATTTTCTCTAAATTTTTTTACTTTTAAAAGAATTTTCTTAGGATCTTTTTTATCTATTACTACTTGTTTAATGTATAGTGCAATTTCTTTCATTTCATCTTGTTTCATACCCAATCTTGTAATTTCAGAAACACCTAATCTTATTCCACCTGGATGAAAATAATTACGACCAGCTTTAATATCACCTGGAATAAGTTGTCTATTAACAATAATGTTAGCTTTTTCTAAATCAACTTCAACTTTTCCGCCATCAGAATATTCAAGAACATTCACGGCAACTTGATGAGATTCCGTAAATCCCCTACTTTCACCTAAAACTTTGAAACCAGCATCATTAAGAGATTGGGCAAATACTTTTGCATTTTTTATAATTTGAATTGCGTAATCTTTTCCAAATTCTAATGCTTCTGCAAAAGCTATTGCCTTTCCTGCCATATGATGAATATGATGACTACTAGTTAATCCCGGAAATGTTGCCTTCTTTATCCCATCTTCATGTTTTTCAGAACCCAAGACAAGTCCACCTTGTGGTCCGAACAAAGTTTTATGCGTACTCATCGTAACTGTATCTGCACCTTCACGTAATGGATCCTGAAATTTTCCACCAGCAATCAATCCTGCCACATGTGCTGCATCATAATTGATATGTATATCAAAACTTTTTAGAAAATCTGCTAACTCTTTAACTGGATGTGGAAACAAAAATAATGATCCACCAAACATTGCGATTTTTGGTAAACGTCCAATCTTCTTTAATTCTTCCACTTTTTGTTTGGTTTTATCTACATCAATTGTCATTGATTCAGCATCAAATGGATAAAATTCAATTTCTAAACCATGAACAAGTCCTGCAGTTCCTGAATGCTCTTTCTTACCATGAGAAATATGTCCACCAGCAGGAATTGAAGGTGCTATCATTATATCACCTGGATTTGAAAAAGCAGAATATACTACAAGATTCGCAACTACCCCGGAAATAGATCTTACATCTGCAAATTTTGCCTTAAATAATTTTTTTGCAAGATTCATACATTCAAACTCAACATCATCAATGTATCTACATCCTGCGTAAACTCTTTCACCAGGCCAACCTTCAGCATATCTATTACCAAAATCTGATATTATTGCCTCTCTTACTGCTGGGCTTGTTATGTTTTCACTTGCAATTAATGGAATTGAATTTTCAAACAATTTATGATGTTCTTTTAATTTTGAGAAAATTTTATTATACGACTCTTTATTTGTAGATTTTACCATATTTCTTTTAAATTAATTTTCCCAATTTAAAAACACCGATTAAAGACTGTTTTATTGATAATTTTTTGATCTGTAACGTATAAAAGGGGAATTGAAGATTTTTCATTCAATGGGTATGCAAGCAACTTCTAAAGGCACTATGCCTGTTGTTCTGTTAAAAGAGGGTGGCACACAAACAAAAGGCCGAGACGCACAAAAAAATAATATTGCAGCAGCCAAAATAATTGCCGAAATCGTTCAAACTAGTCTTGGTCCTAGGGGAATGGATAAAATGTTAGTTGATTCTTTAGGCGATGTAACTATTACTAATGATGGTGCAACAATTCTTAAAGAAATTGATGTACAGCATCCAGCAGCAAAAATGTTAGTTGAGATATCAAAAACAACTGATAATGAAGTAGGAGATGGTACAACATCTGCTGTGATTTTAGCAGGGGCTCTTCTAGAAAACGCTGAATTACTTTTAGATCAAAATGTTCATCCAACAATTATAGTTGATGGATATAGAAAAGCAGCAAGAAAGGCAAAACAATTCCTTCAAGAAATTGCCGAAACTGTATCTTCAAATGATAAAACTATTCTAACTAAAATTGCAAAAACATCTATGCAAACCAAACTAGTTAGAAAAGATTCTGATCAATTAGCTGATATAGTTGTAAAAGCAGTTCTGGCAGTTGCAGAAAAAGATGGAGAAAAATATAATGTTGATATTGATGATATTAAAGTAGAAAAAAAAGCAGGAGGATCAGTAAAAGATTCTGTAATTATTCAAGGTATTGTGCTTGACAAAGAAATTGTTCATGGTGGAATGCCAAGAAAAATTATTGATGCAAAAATAGCTTTAATTAACAAGGCACTTGAAATTAGCAAAACTGAAACTGATGCTAAAATCAATATCTCTAATCCACAACAAATGAAAGCATTCCTTGATGAGGAAAATAGAATGCTAAAAAATATGGTAGATAAAGTCATAGGTTCTGGAGCTAATGTAGTTTTATGTCAAAAAGGAATTGACGACATGGCTCAACATTATCTTGCAAAAGCTGGAATCATTGCAGTTAGAAGAATTAAAGAAAGTGATCTTACAAAACTTGCAAAAGCTACTGGTGCAAGAATCGTAAATAATCTAGATGATATATTTGAAAAAGATTTAGGTGCTGCTGAATTAGTAGAAGAAAGAAAAATTGAAGAAGATAAATGGGTATTCATTGAAGGTTGTAAACATCCAAAATCTGTTACATTATTACTTCGTGGTGGTTCTCAAAGAGTTGTTGATGAAGTTGAACGCTCAGTACACGATTCACTTATGGTTGTAAAAGATGTAATTGAAAAACCACAAATTGTGGCAGGTGGAGGTGCACCTGAAACATATGCTGCAACAAAAATAAGAAGTTGGGCAAAATCACTTGAAGGTAGAGAACAATTAGCCGCTGAAAAATTTGCAGATTCTTTAGAATCAATTCCTTTGATACTTTCAGAAAATGCAGGAATGGATCCAATTGATACACTTACACTTCTTCGTTCTAGACAAATGAAAGGAGAAAAATGGACAGGAATTGATGTTATGAATGGAAAAATTGGAAATATGAAATTAAGTGATATCATTGAACCTTTGGCAGTAAAGCTTCAAATTGTCTCTGCAGCCGCAGAAGCAGCTTGCATGATTCTTAGAATTGATGATGTAATTGCTACACAGAAATCTGCAGGACCACCACCTGGAGGAGAAGGTGGTATGGGTGGTATGGGTGGTATGGGTGGTATGGGTGGTATGGGTGGTATGCCTGATATGGGCGGAATGATGTAAATTATTTTGTTAATGAAATATTTTCAAAAGTTTAATTGATAATCTAATTCATGAATCACATTGAATAAAACTATGCCTAAAATGTTTACTGGATTCAAATATCTCTACCTAGTAGTTTTTTTTACATTACTTTCAGGGTTTTTTTATCCAATAATTACTAAAACAAGTTTTGATATTGTTGTGATTGGAGTTATAATATTATTCATCGGGCTTGCAGGTGCTATTTTACTTTACAAATCTACTATTTCTGAAAAAAGACGTATGATATTTCTTATTGCGGGTTTTGCTTTGATATCTACTTCATTATACTTTATCTTTCAGATTATTTGACGAGTTTAGATATCAAAATATAAATAAAATTCATGTGGGTGTGGTCTTATTGAAATTTCACGTTGATCCTTTTTACCCAATTCTATAATTTTATCAATTACATCATTTGTAAAAATTGGACTGAGAAATTTTCTATCACTTTCTAATTCATCTAATGCTTCACCGAGACTTTTTGGTAAAACGCCTATTCCTCTTTTAGATCTATCTGATTTTGTCATTTTATAAATATCTTCACGAACTTGTTCACCTGGATCTATTTTTTTCTTAATTCCATCCATTCCAGCAGCAGCTACTGCAGCAAATACGAGATATGGATTTGATGATGGATCGGGGGCTCTAAATTCAAGTCTCTTTAGACTAGCATAATTTTTTCCTTTAAGATGTTGTGGAACTCTGACAATTGCAGATCTATTTCCAGCACTCCATGCAATATACGCTGGTGCTTCATAACCTGGAACAAGTCTATGATATGAATTAGTTGTAGGATTACAAATTGCAGATAATGCTTTTGCATGATTGATGATTCCACCACAAAAATATTTTGCAGTTTGACTTAACTCATCTGCATCATCGGGATCATAAAAGACATTATCTTTTCCTTTCCATAAACTTACATTGACATGCATTCCAGAACCTGCATCCATTGCAATAGGTTTTGGCATCATAGTTGCAACCTTTCCATATTTTTGTGCTACATTTTTTATTACATATTTGTAAGACTGTGTAGCATCACCAGCATTTGTCATATGATCATATTTGATATCAATTTCACATTGTCCAGCAGTAGCAACTTCGTGATGATGATTATCACACAATACTCCAAAATCATTATTCAATATATTCACACATTCATTTCTATATGGAGTCAAAGTATCTGATGGAGTGCTAGGGTAATATCCCTCTTGAAGTCCCATAGGATATCCAGTTCCATCAGTACTCCATGGTGCTTCTTTTGATTCAATTGAATACGATTGTCCCTTATACGGTGTTAAAACATCCCAATGAACTTTATCAAAAACAAAAAATTCTACTTCAGGACCCCAATTACTAAAATCAAATCCTTGTGTTTTGATATATTCTTCAGCCTTTTGGGAAATGCCTCTAGGATCTCTAGATAATCTTCCTCTATCTTCACCCCAATAAATATCACAAAGAAGTCTGGCTGTTTTATTCTCAGTCATCCATGGAATAATTGCAAATGTATTTGGATCTGGTTTTAACAATAAATCTGAATCATCAACTGTGGTAAAACCTACAATTGATGAACCATCTAATTTTGGTAATCCATCTCTCATTTGTTCTGGTGTAAACGTATTTGCAGAAATTGTAGTATGATGAAAATGACCTGTAAGACCTGTAAATTGTAAATCGATAAATTGAATTCCTTCATTTTGAATTCTTGCAAATACCTCGTCAGAGGAATATGTTACTTGAACTGCTTTTCCCTGGCTGACTTTATATGGCAATTTAATACTTCAATCAAACACAAATACATCCAAGATTTAAGGATTAGCTAGGAAATGTCAGAAACAAATGAAATTGATCTTAACAAATTACATCATATAGTTTTACGAGAAACTGAAAATGATTCTTTACTAGAAATTAAATCAAATTTTTACCGTAACCTATCTAATTTCATTGGTAACTTAAGAAAACAAGAATTTGATGGTGTAGAAAATAAAATTAACGATGCAATGATAGAAATGGCATCTGAATTAACATCATTACTCATACATATACGATTAGAGAAAATTTCTAATTCTAATGATTATGATATTAGTCATCTTCTTGATGAAGAAAAATTCATCTTAGATTCTCAAGAAGAACAAAATGAAAGAACAGAAATGATTTTGTCTGCAACAATTAATGGGAAATCAAAATTTCTTGAATCATTAACTGAAAATCATAAAATCAAAAAGGTAGTTGTTAGATTTCTTAGTAAAGTAGATCAAATTGTAGGTGCAGATCTTGAAAAATATGGACCATTTAATGCTGAAGATATAGCTACAATTCCATATGAAAATGCACAGGCCTTAATTGTTAAAAATATTGCAACAAAGGTCAGATGGGAAGATTAGGTAGAAATTATACCTATTATCTATACAAATTATGTCTCATACTGGAGTAGATGTTATTGATTTTCTTTTTTATACAATTTACCCAGTAATTGGAATTTTTATTGTTGAGATTATTTGTAGAGTAATTAAAATTCCAAAATGGATTAAACTTTGGACTCAAGCCGTTGTATCCATAGCTTTTGGTATTTACTATTGGTTTATTCTACCTGCACCACAAAATTTTCCATTAACTGCAATGGTTATGTTTGCATTAGCAATTGCATTAATTTATCAAGGAAGAAGGGCAAAGATTTCTCCTGAAAAAAGTCCTTACTGATTTATCTATTTTCGCAAAAATCGTTTGAAGATATTTCCTTTACCTTTATCTCCATTACGAATTACTTTTCTCTCTCCAAATTTTTCTGATCTAATTTGTCGTAATTTTACGCATCTATGTTCTTCTGGTAGTCTATGTTCAGAACAAAATGGATCTTTACAATAATTACAATGAAATGGCAAATCTGTTAAATCTCCGCAATAAGCACATTTTTCAGATATCATAAATTACTGTAAATTTTTTCTTTTAAAAAACTTATTAGAATTCAGCCATTTTTTAAATACATTAACGACTGTTTTTTGTATTAACATGCTCAATAAATTTTTTAGAATTTTCTTCTAAAATTTTGGTTATTTCGTTTTCTAATTTGTATTACAATAATACTAATTCCAATCATGACAACCGCCGCTATTGCAATAATGAGTAAATGCTTCAATAATATGGCAAGTTGAATACTATATTTATTTAATTATATTCTAATTTTATAAAATGGACATTATATTGTCACATACAATTTTAGGGCACAGTACCTCTTTTTAACAAGAACCTTTTTCATTGGCATTTTTTATAGAGTTCTTTAATTCTTCATAGGATTCATCATATTGTTTTTTCTCTAAATTTTTTGGAATTGTTTTGTTGTTTTTGTTTTTTTGTTTTGCTTTAGATTTACCAGTTAGTTTTACCATATACTATTTACATTAATTTTAAACTTAAGCGTATTGTCTATTCTCAAAAGAGCTTAGAATCTTTTTCTAATTTCAATTACATATTTTTTAATTACTAAATAGGGATCAATTACAAATTATTTACCATCATCATTTATCTATATAGTACAATATACTTTCTTGTTAACATTGTTATATTGCTATTTTTGCATGGAGTTACATGGGAGAATGGTTTTCTTGGATAAAATCTAATGATAAAGAACTTTTATCTATTTTTGATAATCTAGCAAAAAAATCAGTAGAAACTGCTGAGGCGTTGGTTATTTTATTTTCCGATCTTAGTAACACTCAACAACACACAATAATTAAAAATCTTGAAACTGAAGCCGACGTTCTCACTCGTGATGTTTTTGCGGCATTAAATAAAAGGTTTATCACTCCTTTTGATCGTGAGGACATGCAAAGAATTGCATCAAAAATAGATGATGTAATAGATTTCATGGATGGAATTTCTGCAAGAACCCATAGTTACAAAATTACAACTACCCCACCATATGCACTAGAAATGGCAAGAGAGCTAGTTAAGGCAACAAAAGAAGTTCATTATGTAGTAGCAAAATTAAACAATATTAAAAATGGTCAAGATATGATATTGCATTGCAGAACAACAAGTGAAATTGAGCATACCGTTGATGACTTGTATCGACAATCCATCGAAAAACTTTTTGAAAGCAATGACGCAATAACCATAATTAAACTAAAAGATATCTATGACGCAATGGAAACTGCATCTGATAGATGTGTGGATGTTACAGACGTTATTGAAGATATAGTTCTAAAATATACTTAGTGATGTTATGTATGAATTAGCTATAGGTGCAATAATAGCAGCCTTAATTTTTGATTTTGTAAATGGTTTTAATGACGCTGCTAATTCTGTAGCTACTGTTATTGGTACTAGAGTTTTAAAACCAATACACGCCGTTATTTTGTCAGCAATAGCAAATTTTGCAGGACCTTTTATTTTTGGAGTTGCAGTTGCCATGACAATATCAAAGGGAATAATCAATCCTGAAGATGTTACTATCTACATGATTCTTGGTGGACTATCTGCAGCAATTACCTGGGGTGCTGTATGTACTCATTTTGGTTTGCCAATTTCAAACAGTCACGCTTTGATTGGAGGATTGATAGGAGCTGGCATTGCTGGAGTGGGAATTGAAAACTTAATTTTAGATGGAATGACTAAAACACTAACTGGAATTATAGTGTCTCCTCTGGGAGGTATGGCAATTGGATTTCTTTTTGCTGGAATAATTGTTACAGTGTTTGCATCAAAGCCTCCTAAAAAAGTAAATTACTCGTTTGGAAAATTACAGTTGATATCATCTGCATGGTTTGCATTAACTCATGGTGCAAACGACGGGCAGAAAGTAATGGGCATAATCGTTTTAATTTTATTCTCTGAAGGATTGATAACTGAAGTTACAGATGTACCATTATGGGTAATACTTGCGGCTGCATCTGCTATTGCACTTGGAACGTTTTTTGGTGGCTACAAAGTAATCAAGACATTAGGAATGAAAATTGCTAACTTG
>NSIR01000006.1 GCA_002737445.1 Nitrosarchaeum sp.
TTATAAAAAATAATTCAAAATATACTAAAGTAATTTATTTATAAAAAATAATTCAAAATATACTAAAATAATTTATTAATATAAACTGGTTTAAACTGGTTTACTAAAAAAATTGATCTTTTTTAATTAAAACAATAAAACACATGTAAAAATATACTTGTACTTAAGCATATTTTCTTTGAATTCATTATCAAAATGAAAAAAGTTTAAATGCTAATATGTAAGAAAAATGCATTTTAAAGTTAATGAAAATTATTTTTAGTCATTTACAAACATTTGGAGAGATTTAAAATGGAACCTGGACGCCCATCAGTCAAACAGCAAATTGAAATCAAAAATAAAATAAGAGAATATTTTTTTAAAGGATTTTCTGCACGAATAACATCCAAACTATTGGGTGTAAATGAAAAAACTACTCAAAAATATTTTAATGATTTTCTTGATTATTACAAAATTTCTTCTCAATTCAATGTCGATTTTGAAAAGCGTGTTCAAGAGGATAGAATAAAAGTCGCAATGTTTTTAGAAAACAAATCTGACGCTTTATTATTATTATTAGATGAATCTAATATACAACTAAAAAATATCTCATTAACAAATAAGAATTTCAAAATTTACAAATTTCTCACTGATACAATCCTTCGAATTAATAAATTTTTGATGGATATTCAAGCTATGAAGACTAACAGTGCTCTAACTCTATCTGATGCAGAAATACTTTCAAAACAACTAGGAGATGTACTTTCAAAACAATGACTCGCTTTACTTGGGGTGCCTCACACAGGAAAATGGCTGCAATCAAGATCAATCAAATGAAAAGCAATCGAAATCTACTTTTGCCTTCTGTGCCTACTGACTTTTTCAGTTGGTTTGAGGCTGTAAATCCAACATGTGCTGGTAAACCTCGAAATTTCCTGGTAGCTCCGTTCTGGATTGCTATCTACGAATGTAATGCGCCTCAAAAATTCATAATTGGAGGAAGACAAATTTTCAAATCAACATACATTTCTGATATGATTTTATTTATAGCAACAAGAAAAGAAAATTCACAGATTTCATATATCACATTTTCTGACAACAACAAGGACACGTTTTCAAAACAAAAAATGAAAAATGAAGCAATCATTGGAAACAAATTTTTATCTAAATTTATAAAAAAGGGATCAGGCAATAGCGATTCTCTTTCGTTTCAAAATGGCAGTGTTGTTTATTATACTACTAGTATCAATGAATTTAGAAACATTGAAGGCAAATCATTAGATGATATATTTCTTGATGAGTCCCAATATTCGGATTTTAATTCATTTGATAAAATTCGTTATACCTTAACACAAACACATGGAACAATTACTGTACTTGGACTTGGTGGAGATACTGGGTCTGCATATCAAAAAGAATGGGAAAAAACTGATCAACGAGAATGGATTTTTGATAATCCTGATTGGAGAAATGATTTACAATTTGATTCACATGGATTAATAATTGATACATATCTAATTTATGTAACAAAAGGAAAATGGGTTGCACAAAAACCTGAAAATTCTGATTATCCTGGGTTTCATATTCCGCAGACATTATTTGCAAACATCCCACTGACAATCGATGATGCAATAAACAAATACAAAATATCCCCTAAATTTTCAATTGAATCACAGAAGAATCTTTTATCTGAAAAAGATTTTGTTACTCACACTATGGGTGAATTTTATAAATCTGTAAACAATCCTATTACTCCAAAAATGGTTTTAGATTGCATGACACCTTTTAGATATTTTAAATTACTTAGTCCTGCAGAAATTGCAGATATTAAAAATACATTTGAAGATTCTATAAAAATTACAATGGGTGTTGATTTTGGTTCTGGTAAAAATTCACACACTGTAATTTCGATAATCATTCACTGGAAAAAATCTGGACGTCTTCAACTTGCATATTATGAAAAATGTGCTCCAGAAAATCAATTAAAACAGGCTGAAAAAATAAATAAATTATTTCGAGCCTCATTATGCGATATTGGGATTGGAGATTTAGGTTATGCACCAAATCAGATAAAGATAATTCAAACAGGTGGAAAAAGTCACTTTGATGACTCTGTATTTCCCGGACTTGGAGATACTGTCTTTTTTGGTTGTAGAACTGGAAATGACGATGCTCAACCGCTCAAATTAGACTATTCTGTATCTGATGAGCATGGCGAAAAATCAAGCCTTGTTACTATCTCCAAATCTTCTAGCATTTTAAATTTTATTGATAAATTGGAAAAAAGAATATCACATCCAATTAGTTTAGAAAAAAAGCCTATCTTCATTTTTCCATATGCCAATTCATACCAATATGATACAGAGAAATTTATTTCTGAACTATGTTCTATATCTAGAAAACCATATGCTGATAACCAAACTAGTATAGAATTCAATCATCCTCCTGATACTTTGATGAGTTTGATTTATGCTGTTACTGCGTTAGAGATTCATCCTGAATGGAATTGGGTCAGTGCTTGATTTGAATAACTTATCTAGATTATTTTGTATTGACTTAAGGATTTAGAATGAATAGAGTTTAGAATCAACTTACCTACCTGTAACATAAGTCATATACAATATTGATGAAGCAATAACTGAAATTCCGATAATTATTACTAGTTCTTTTTTTGAAAAAACACTTGCTCTAAAACTCACGAATTTTCTGTAAGAATTATGAACTTAAGGATTTAGGAATATCTTAGAATTTCTTTCTAATGCTATGAATTACAATTCCACTAAAGCAGACAAACTATGGCTATTGGCTCATGATAACAGATCAAAGGACCTATCAGGACCATACCTTGAAAAAATAAAAAAAGAATGCAAAAAACTCGGAGTAGAAGTGGAGATATCATACTCTAATAGATTGATTCTATTTTCATATAGCCATTAATGGTAATTTGGATTGATTTTGTATCAACTAGTGGTGGATTTAATTTGAATAAAATCATTAAAATAAATTCCTTGATCATAGTAAATTATGCGAAATAGAATAATTTGTAAAGAATGCCACTTGGAACTAGAAACTAGATCTGAGCGAAGCATGAAAAAATGTGAAGGTTGCCAGCTAATCTAACCTTTGAGCATATTTTTAAACAAATTCCACATTTGAAAATTTATGAATAAAATCTACATTATCATAGTTTTTGTTTTTATGATTGGATTGGCAGTAAATGTTTCAGGTGAGGAATCATTAATTCCATCCTGGATTAAAAATACGGCACAGTACTGGACTGAAGGTAAATCAAGTGATTCGGAATTTATTGATGCACTGGAATATTTAATAAAAAATGGAATAATCAAAGTAAATTCAACTAGAGAGCCGGGAATAATTTATGAAAATGGAATTGTTACAAAAATTGTGGATGGGGACACCATATACACTGATTTGTACAAAATTCGTCTATCTTTGATAAATACACCTGAAAGAGGTCAGACAGGATTTTCAGAGGCAACAGCATTTACTGCAAATTTGTGTCCTTTGGGCTCTGTGATTTTAATTAATCAAGATAATTTACAGCCATATGACAAATATGGTCGAATGGTTGCCAAAGTTTCCTGTGCAGACAAGGTACTAAATTCTGAATTACTGGACAACAAGCACGCAAATATTTTAAAGAATTATTGTAGTAAAAGTGAATTTTCTGCAGAATCATGGGCTCGAAATTTTGGTTGCTAGTGCTTTAAATTTTCATGTAAGCTAGTCTTGTATAAAATAATTTTTACAAACATTTAATTCGTTTTTTGCAAGATACATTTTAGAGAAGATACAATGAAAAAATATCACAAAGCAATAAGGGATAAAATTCCGGAAATTATTGAAAAATCGGGACAAACATGTAATGTAAAGACACTATCTAATGATCAATTTTTGATTGAACTTGAAAAAAAACTAGCTGAGGAAGTATCTGAATATCAAAATGATAAAAATCCAGAGGAACTGGCAGATCTTTTAGAAGTAATTTACAAAATTGCCAGACTCAAAGGAATTTCTAAAGATAAATTGGAAAATATGCGAATAATTAAAGCCAAAGAGCGCGGTGCATTTGAAAGTAATTTGTTTTTAATTGGTATTGATAAAAAATAAATTCTTGACTAGTTACAAATCATTATTTTAATTCCATTCTAAAAAAGTCCTCCAAAACGGAGGGTAATGTAACACGTTAACTAGTTTATGTGAGCTTTGCTTTCCAGCTAACACCGTGATTTGCCCTGACTCGTTTCTCTATAATTAATATCAAATATAAAAAAAGAAAGTAGAAAAATAATCACACAACACTATCAAAATGTTGATTTAAAAAACGAAATTCGGCAAGTTAGGTATAATGCAAACATGATAACTGAAATTGCGATCAAAAATGATAAATTCACTTGTCCAATTTGGCAGGATTTCTTTAAACAGATTTGTAATTAAGGTATAGTACGACAATCATTTCCATTATACTTTGGAAATTCTTTGATTTATCCTGGTATATACAATAGATTTCCTATATTTTTAATTCCTCTAATGCAAATCCCTTGTATCATAACAAATGTTGAATCAATAGAATTGCCTTAGCAAAGCAAACCAGAAATTATACCTCTATACAAGGGGGAATTTACGAGGCTATTCTTTAGGTACAAGGGTGTTCTTTTGTCTTTTAAGATATAGTGCAAAACATACAACTGCCAGGGCTATTGCTACTAGCAATGTTATACCAAATGCGGTCATTCCAGCTTCTGCCATTTTATAAAAAAATAAACTAGGACTTTTTAAAATTTTGTACTTGTAACAATTACAACTAGTCTTTGAGATCAGATTTTATAGTATCAAATTCCTCTTTAGTGATCTCGCCTTTTGCATATCTTTCTTGCAATAAAACAAGGGGAGACTTTACAGAAGGTAGATTTGAAATTTTTGCATTCCAATCCCTAGACCAAATTATAATAAAATAAATCGCAACACCAGTACTAAGTAAAATTGCCAAAACAAATCCATATGGAATTGGACTCCATATCTGTATGGCAATACCTGCACTAATACTTGCAATTCCAAGAATTATTCCCATTGTTAATTTTTCAATTCTATAAAAAGCAAATATCCAAAAATAAGGAACTATACAAAAAACAATTTGCCACTCTACACTGACTGGCTTTTGGTCTACCATAGATTTTATTAAAATATGCTATAATTTAATGGAATTGAATTATCTAAGGTAGAATTGCACCACTAGTATCTGCATACTCTAAATTCACACCAACAAGGGTGGCATTACGAAGATTTGAATTTACAAAAAGAGTCTTGTACAAATGTGCTCCGTTAAATTTAGAGCCAACAAGAATTGAATTTGAAAAATCTGTATTTGTCAAATCAGCACCAGTTAAATTCACACCAAACATGCTTGTAAAACTAAGATCTACATCACTAAGATTAGCGCCAGTTAAATCTGCACCATCCAAGTTTGCACCTGTAATATTGGAGCCACTCAAGTTTGTATATCGTAGGTCTTTACCTTTTAAATTACAATTCATTAAAAGGGAATATTTGTGAAAGGTTTCACAATCAACTTTATTCAAAGATTGATCATGCGTAGATACCACAATAGTTGGATTTTGTGTAGCCACAAGAATACCAAGAATGACTAGTATGGAAATAATTGCAACAATCAGAACAGATTTCAATTAATTTCTAAACATTGTGTCCACATAAATATCACAAAGTAAATACAAAAATTTCATTTAATCTATTTATACAATGATCTAAAAAAGATTTTAAAATATTTAATAAAAAGAAAAGAAAGAAATTCCTAAAATCTTGGAATTACTTGGGTTTTTGCAGTTACTGCAACAATACTAATGATTGAAACAGCTAGTATCATCATTGCAATTGTACCAAATTCTGGAACAACATGCTTTGTTAATACTTGACCCACAGGTCCGGTCATTTCACTTCCTGGAATACCATATCCTTGGAATGTTACCTCAACAATTACTGGTTCAGTTTCTGTTGCTGCTGCTGGCAATGACGATGTCATGTGATTCATAACATTAGTCATAGCATGTACATCCATTTCATTTAGAACAACTTCACCATTTTGAGTTGCTTTAATGTCATAGTTGAGATGCTCAACACTAGCTCCAGACATTGTTGTGAAAGTTAGATCAATTGATAATTTTTCACCTTGACCTGCACTACCTGTTACAATATCTACCATTAATTCCTCATCACTAGATGATGTGGCAGTATCGTTCTGTTCTGCTGCTTGTACTACAATTAATCCTGCCATCCAAGGGTGCACCATGCAAAAGTATGAAACTTCACCTGCAGTTGTTGGTGTCCATTCGTATGAACCCCCCGGTGGAACTAGACCTGAGTCAAATATTCCTGAAGGACCATCAATTGGATTACCTGCGCTGAATGTATGTGCAGCATTATCTGTGTTGGAAAATATCACTTTTCCACCAACATCTACTACTGCTTCTTTTGGAATGAAACATCCTTCTGCAGTTGTTTCACATCCAGGTGTACTTGATCCTGGGGCATTACTAATTGTAACTTCGCTATGATCTGCAAATGCAACAGGTGTTGAAACTAGTCCTGCTACAATGGCAAATAATGCAAAAAGTTTGATTATAGTTGTCATTAATGGAATTTTATTCAAGATGCATAAAAACGATGTGCAGGATAAAGAGATAGTGTCCATTTTTTGATTCATAATTAACCAAATATCACGGTTTTCCAAAAAATCATTATATAATTAAAAAGATTATACATTACATCAATGACAACTGGTTACGTTTTAGTTAATTGTGAATTAGGTTCTGAAGAATCAGTTATCGAGGAACTCAAGGCAATAACAGGTGTTGTAGAGGTAAATGGAATATATGGCGCATTTGATATATTTGTCAAAGTACAAGCGGCACAAACAGAAGCGCTACGTGAAATTATAACATGGAAGATAAGAAAAATTCCTAAAATAAGATCAACTGTAACATTAATGGTCATAGACAGTTAGAAATGCTCAACTAAAAAAATAGCATGTACTAAATTTTGTATTTAGTAAATGATTTACAAATAATTTAGAATCTAAAGATTTGAACTATCGTCCTTTTCTTTTGTATCCACGTGGAACTTTAAAGTTAGAGGCAGCAGATGTTTCAAATCGTTTACCTATTTTTTCTCTTTTTAATGTTATAGTTGTATCCTCTTCAATTTTGAAAATCTTGTCTACATGAGGCTTTACTTTTACATCATCAGTGTAAATGATATTTGTTGGGGAAGTTTTTTTCTCAGTTTTTTTCTTTTTTGTTTTTTCAGGATCTGTATTTTTTTGTGTCCATTTTACACTGTTTGCACCTAGCAAAGAGGATTGTTCACGTAGATAATCGCCCAAAGAGTTTCCCATACTTTTCCATTACAAGTGGTGACTTAAAGATTTACAAAAGAGTTTGAAAATTAATTATCACGATTTATTTCAATCTGACCCTTTTATATCAGGAAGGTATGCGCCAGTCAGATTTGCACCAGTAAGATTTGTATCAGTAATGTATGCATCAGTAAGATCTGCCCCAGTAAGATTTGCATTAGTGAGGTCCGCACCAGTTAGATTTGCATTTGTAAGATTTGCATTTGTAAGATTTGCACCAACTAATTTTGCATGGTGAAGTGATGCACCGTGAAGATTTGCACCAGTAAGATTTGCCTCACTGAGAATTGCACGATTGAGGTGTGCACCAGTAAAATTTACACCTACAAGTTTTGCACGATTAAGGTTTGCATCAGTAAGATCTTTACCACTCATATTTTTACCATTTAGATTTTTACCACTTAGGTCTGTACCACTAGTCATAGTATGTCTAAATTTTGTATTCAATTAAAGATTTACAAATAAAATTTAAAAATTATAATATTAAATCAACAAAATTTGAAATAATCACAAAGATTGGTTCTATGGCAGTACAATCAAGGTGCCAATCATGCTTGGCAAATCATATGTACAATAATATGTAAATGTACCAACAGTATCAGCTGTAAAAGTAAACACTGTACTTTCACCACCTGCTAATTCATGATGCATTTCATATGGTGCTTGCATTACAAAGTTGTGTTTATCCTCGGGGGCTTCTGCAGGATTGATAAAGTGAATTGTAACTAGATCACCTTTGTGAACTATAATATTTGTTAGTGAAAAGACTGCAACTGGGACACCTAATTTTTCCTCATCTGCTTGTAATTCTTGTGTAAAAATGTAAAATTCATTATTTGCAACACCTGGAGCTCCAACGCGATAATTTTCTTGAAGTTCATCAGATGCAACTGTACTTGCAGTAGAATCTATCATTGAAAATGACACTAGTGCTGCACCTGACATGATTATAGCTATCGCGATTCCTAAAAACATTGCAATGTTTGTGCCACTAGAACCCATGATTTATCAGATACATGATCATATTTAACAGTAATCAATATTTTTTATCATTTATACAATTACAGGTATTTGGGGTGAGGACATGCCATCATTTCCTGGAACAATTCGTTGTTTGGGATTTAATGATGTACTATGGTGACATATCTTGTTGCATACAGGGCAGAATTTTCTATCAAGAACAATGCATTGACAAATATGATTTTTCACATATGCTTGTGCTGCCTGATTCCATTCCCCTGTACCGTTGCAGTATACGCAACTATTTGTAGAAATGATTCCAGAGCCTTTGCAAAAATCACAATAGTCCTCAGTCATAACTCTAGCAAATAATGATTCAATATATTTGAAGATCCTAAAAAATAGCCTCAGAAGATGCAAGTGTTAACTGGCAATCAGCATTTTAATTCAAACAAAAACCGTTCTATAATTATTTGAATCAAAACGTCAAGTATTCAATATATTTCTCAACTAGCCAATTAACAATCTAATACAAGCAATCATGAAAATATATCTTGGGGTTTAACCACAGCCGTGAAAAATTTACAAGGTATGAAAACTTAATTGAACACAGATTCTAGAAAAATATTGAAGCCAATAATTACAATAGTAATTACTATAGTAATTACTATATCCATTCTAGTTTCAGTCTTTATTTTGATTCAATTGCCAAATAATAGGTGCTCAAATATAACAAGTGGTGCGGATTTGAATGGGTGCGATTTGCATGCAATGGATTTACAAGGTAAAAATCTCAAACATGTAGATTTTTCAGGTGCAAATTTATCAGATACAAATCTAAATAATTCAGATTTAAATTTCTCGACATTTGAAAAAGCAAATCTAATTAATGCAAATCTAAGTTATGCAAATATTTCCAGAGTAAATCTTAGTAATGCAAATTTAACTGGAGCAAATTTAATTCGCGCCATGATAATTGATACAAATATGCAATATGCAGATCTTACAAATGCAGATTTGACTGGAAGTAATTTAAGTGGTTCCAATCTAAGTAATGCAAATACAAATGGAACATTTCTCAAATATGCAAATTTAGATGGAGTAATAGGATATCCATAATGATATACACTAAAAATTAAACTCTAAAAATAATTATCAAATTCATAAAGTTCATACAGAAAATTATAAATTTGCATGTAGAAAAAAATATAAAGAAAAAATAAAAAATTATTAACTGGCTGTTACTTTGCCTACCATCCATGGATGTACCATGCAATAGTAATCAAATGTTCCAGCTTTGGCAAATTTGTAACTAAATGAACCGTCTTTCATTAACATGCCGCTATCAAATATTCCATCATGTGTTGCATCCTTTCCACTACTTACACTATGTGGCATTGCATCAACATTTTTCCAAGTTACAGTTGAGCCAACTTTGACTTGAACTGTATTTGGTATGTAGCATTTATCTGCACATTTAACGTCAGCACCAGATCCTTTAGCAATTTCAACAGTTACCGCGCCAGTAGTAGGTGCAGCTTTTGTAGATGCTGGAGTTACAACTTTTGCTGGGGTTGTTACCATTTTTTTATCAGCCATTTTTTTAGCATCAGCTATTTTCTTTGCATCAGCTATTTTCTTTGCATCAGCTATTTTCTTTGCATCAGCCATTTTTTTAGCATCAGCTATTTTCTTTGCATCAGCCATTTTTTTATCACTTGCCATATCTGCGTATACATTATGCATCATTGATGTACTAACTACACCGAATAACAATGCAAAAACTGCAAGACATGCAATTAATTTGGTTGTCATATTCCTCGGTTTATAGCCAGATTATATTAATATTGGCAGATTATACAGTACCTAAAATTGGAATTATTAAATGAGATAGAGATCAAGAATTTGAAAATATTTTAAATAAATCATACAAATAGGATTTAAACCATTCTAGTTCAAAGATCATCTTTTAATGCAGATAATATTTGAAAAAGCATGAATGGAATTTCATGCGATGAATGTAGTGCAGGGTATAGACCTGGAATGTTAGCTGATTGTACAAAGTGTAATGGAGAATATTGCGATAGTTGTCATAGAAATCACAAATGCAGTAAGTGATATCATAGACTTTTATTTTGTATTTCAAAGAACATTACGTGGATAACGGTAAAGTTGCTCTAGTTGCTGGATTTTGTATCATAGTTGCTCTTTCCATAATAGTTCTAATTTAGGAAATTATAATAAATTATTCAAAATGTATTACTAGCTACAATTATTCAGATAATAATTTTTTAATCATAGACTCTACATTACTTGATTGTCCAAAAGATACGTCTCGTAGTATGCCTTTTCTATCAACTAGAATCATTGAAGGAGTTCCTTGTAGTGAGAATTTTTCAAATGTTTCAGCTGAGTACTCTTTTGATTTCATATAGTCTTTGACTCGCTTCATGATTTGAGTTCTATAGTCATCTGGCTGTGAATCAAATTCAGGGATTTGCCCGTAAATAAATTCTAAAACTTTGCCCTCATCGATTTTTCCATCAGTCTTTGTTAATTTGTCCATGGCGATAGGGAAAGGTATTTTGTAATTTAATTTATTATCTTTATCCAATTGACCATACATTGATAGTGCTTTTTGCGTTTCGCCGATTACCTCACCTGTTTGAACAAGCATTTTCAAATTATCTAGGGTATTTTTATCATAATCCTCAAAAGCTGTTGCAATTCCCAATACGCGTACACCATCATCTTTGTACTTGTTGTAAATTGTAATGGCTTCAGGAATTGCATGCATAAAGCAACCAGGACAATTGACTTGAAATACCTCAACTAGAACAATGTGATCTTTTTCTTGCTCAAAGTTTGTTGGTGCACCTTGAACCCATTCAGATACTGCAAAATTGGGAGCTTTTTGTCCAATTATTACACTCATTAATTTCAATAATTTTTTTTGTATTAAATACATAACGCATTAAAAAATTTCTAGAATATTGTAAATAGCCTAATATATGATATAAAAAATCTCAAAACAAATGCAAGCAGTAACCCAAGAAAGAATGAATCTTTTTGCAGAAATGGAAGCAAAGTACGAAATACAAGATACTGCTTTTTTTATCAAACTTTTAACACATCCTGATTATGTAATTAGAACTCGCGCTACATGTATTCTAGTTGATTTTGGCGGGGAAGATAAAGTAGGACATGTTGCACAAGTTTTAAAAAATGATACAAATGAGCTTGTAAGACACGAAGCTGCTTTTTCATTAGGTCAAATGTGTTATTCTAGTGGTATTCCACATCTTGCAGATGCAACACTAAATGATTCAAGTATGTTTGTAAGACATGAGGCTGCAATAGCGCTTGGTGTAATTGGTTCTAAAGAAGCAAAAGAAATTTTGCAACAAGCATTAAATGATAAAGATAAGCCAGTTGTAGATTCAGCCGTTGTTGCATTATCCAATATTGAATTTATGGAAAAGCTAAGCAAGAATGCAAAGTTTGCAAAACTAACAGGTGGATAAATGAACTTTACACTAGGAATTATTATTGCAGTCGGATCTTTGGTTGCATTTAGTCTTGTTATGATTTCAATGGATCCAGGATATCTTGCAACACCACCAGCATCATCAAGTAAAATCGCTGAAAGTATTCCAGTACCTGAAGTGATACCTGAAGTGGTACCTGAAGTTACATCTGAAGTGGTACCTGAAGTTACATCTGAAATGATACCTGAAGTTACACCTGAAATGATACCTGAGGTTACATCTGAAGTTACACCTGAAGTGGCATCTGAAGTTACACCTGAAATTATTGCAAGTGTTGTAAAAGTTTCAATTCCACAAAATTCATCATCACCAGGTTGCGAAACCACAAATGAGTGCTATCTCCCATATCAAATTCAAATTAATGCAGGAGATACTCTAGTCTGGATAAATAATGATGTAGCTGCACATACTGTAACTAGTGGAAATCCAAGTGAAGCAAATGACATATTTAATTCAGAAATGCTAATGCCAAATAAAACATTTGAATATACATTTACAAATTCTGGAGAATATGATTACTATTGCATGGTACATCCGTGGATGATAGGCAAAGTTAGTGTAAATTAAAATATAAAATTAATTAAAACATTCATATTATATTTATAAAAAATAATTTTATGGGATTTCTAATTAGAAATAAAATAATTCTTGAAACAAAATGCAGAATATGCAACATGGAGTTTTCAGAACCTGAAAGAATGCTTCGCCACATGATTAAAGCACATTCAAAGAAAAAATCCAGTTAATACAAGAATATCAAGGCTAATTCCAATACAATAACTAGTCATTAATCACAAGTGATTAAATTTTATTTGTGAATCATTGGAGAATAACTGAATAATTATTCTATTTAAATAAATTTTAAATCAGGGTGTAGATTTATTTTCTAGTTTTCAAGTAAAATAATTCATTGTACGATTTACTTGTAGAATCTATCAAGGCATTACAAAAAAGTAAATACGGCAAAGGCAACAAAAAAAGACTAACTGCAATTCAAAGTGCACTAAAACTTGCAAAATCATTATTTGAATTAAAAGATAATTCCAAAATAGAGCCATTACCTCCTTTGATTAGTTTTAGAAGTATAGAGCAAACTGAACAAATTCCAAAAATATTGGATGAATTTATGAATGATTTTGAAATTCAATGTCTGCAAAAAAATGGAGCTACTGCAAAAAACTATTCACTATTTTCAGTGACACTTTTAAAAATAATAAAGACATTGGAAGCTGATAAAAAAAGAGGATTGCTATCAGCGCATGCAATCAATGTGATAAACAAAATGTTTGTCAAACATCCAGTAGAGTACAATAAAAGAGCAATTCGTGACCCATTGGCGCTGGTATTTGTAATTACAGAACTTGCAATGGACGCTGAAAGAAATTTGTCACAGCCATACGAGTTTGATATTACAATCCCACTCCAACTGGCACCATTTATGCAAAAATACCACATGGATTATGATAATGCACTTTTAGAAATCATTGAAGAATTTAATAAAATGCCAAAATTCAGATTGACGGTATTAATTAATGAAAGACATAAAGAAATTGTAACAAAATTTTTACAATTTGGAATTGGTAAACTATCACTTGAAGATAAATTAAGTAGGGCCAAAAATCTTTTAGAAAAAATTACGCATGAAAAAAATGATTCTATATCACTTGAGCACTATAATGTGCTAAAATTATGTTTTACAGACAAGGAATTAGCTCCACATTTAGCAAAAATTGCAAAAGAGATCAGTAGAACAGATAGACGATTTGCAAATACAATATTGGATGAAGTTTCAAAATTATAAAATATTTGTAAAAATGGCAAATGCAATAATTGACATGTGGAAATAAAATTGGACTTTTCTACAATAATTTTCCAAATGCTAAAATCAATTAAAAATTTAAAAGAGTGAAATCAAGTTCCACTTTTATTATCTAAATCAAAGAGTTCTCGTCGTAATCTACTGCGTTGTTTAACTAGTTCTTGAATTTCTAATTTCATTGAATTTGAATCCCAATTTACACTTAGGAGATTTTCTACACAATCCAACATATCCTGCTCAATTGCCATTAATTCATCAAAGATTTCAGGTTCTTGTTTTCCAGACAATACTAGACCAATTTTTCTATTCAATTAAGGGTTTAGAAACGTATCTAATCTTTTGTCTCTTGCTCTAATTCTTTTATTTTTAATTCAAGTTTTTTTATAATATTTCTTAATTCAATATTTTCATCTCGTAAAGCATCTTTTTCTTTACCTAGTATTTCATTTAAATCCACAAAGATCTAAAAATTGTACCAACTTAAGGATTTACGATTTCTTAATTTTCTTTCGAATCGTATGAATGACAACTGTAGGTCCTACAAAATACATTCCCACATTAAGTGAAATCAAAGAGATTCCATATCCAAGTACAGATATTTCAGAATCCATATTCACGTAATTCAAAATAGATAGAGATGCAATAAGTGGAGTCAGTGTTATTTTTACTGCTTCCCTGAATACAGGATTTTCTCTTTCCCAATCAGCTATTGTTGGACTAAATGAATAATAGAATTGATTAAAACTATTCATGAAAGATGTTCCAGATTTAGTTTGTAATAGTGAATTATCACGTAACTCTCGTAATTGCTGTACTTGTGTAGATAATTCACTACCATATGTTGCAGTAGCAATTAGACAACCACTTTTTGGTGTTGGTAATAATACTTTAGATACAGTGGATTCTTCAGGTATAGTAGATTCTGCAAAGACACGGGTTCCAATTATTTCTATTGTATTTTTTCCAGCACCTGTAAAATTAAATGTGATAAATGAGATACTATCATTTGTATTTACTTTGGGAAAAATCTCCGTACCATTAATAAAAAAAGTAAAATCACCACTCAAAAGATTTTGT
This sequence comes from Nitrosarchaeum sp., assembly GCA_002737445.1. Taxonomy (GTDB): domain Archaea; phylum Thermoproteota; class Nitrososphaeria; order Nitrososphaerales; family Nitrosopumilaceae; genus Nitrosarchaeum. The sequence goes on from NSIR01000006.1 coordinate 14,834, forward strand.
GGTAGATACATTTCCCCCAAATTATTTTCAAGACCACTATTTACAAATAAAGTTAATTTCTTTTCTTGTTCACTAAATTTAAAATCAGCAATGTCATAGTTTGCCACAGTTTCAACTTCAATTGTGTCCTCGCCAACTTTAATATCCAATCTACTTACAAGACCTGTCCTATCTGATAAAATACCAAATGCAGGTGTAATTACTAGAATTAAAAGAAATGAAATAAATAATTTTGTTTTCAATTTATGCCATTATGTGAGGCAATCTTTGACGTAATTCTTTGTCTTGCACAATTCTTGGGTGCATTGGATCTGCCAAGATAATTTCAAACCAGTAATGCATTCCATCTTTGTAAACAAAGTAAGAACCCAATAGAGTCATGTTTGGATATCTTTCCAATACTCTTCTTTCTGAAACTGTTCGCATATCATCATCTGCTTTAATTCTTGTAACACCAAGATGTTTTGGTCGTCTACCAGCTACTGGTCTCTTTTTTCGCATACCACCAGTTCCAACTCTCATTCGAACTACAATGATTCCCTGTTTTGCTTTGTAACCCAATCTGTGAGCTCTTTGCAAACGACTTGGTCTATCAATCCTGATTATGGCATTTTCTTTACGCCATTGAACTACTCGTTCTCTGATTTCTGGACCATTTTCTTTTAACAGTCTAATCCAAGTCTTGTCCTCGATTGTAGGCATGTAATTTTTTAATAAAATCCCCTTTAATAACTGTAAATCATAAATCGACATCGCTTTATTAGATAGATTTTGTAATAGACAAATCCTGCCAACATTTCCAATCAAATCTGCACATACAAAAAAGTAAGATCATATAGAAATTATTGTGTTTGTTACAGACTAGAAAAATATCTAAATTTGAAATTAAAACAAATCAATACGTTTCAGAAAATATAAAAAACTAGTTTAAAGGACTTTACAAATTGGCATATTGCCTACGGGAGTTCCACGGGCTTCACCTATGCAACCATCAAAAACGGCACCAGATAAATTGGTGCCAGTGATATGCATACCTCTAATATCTGCACCCTTTAGATTTGCACCGCTAAGATTTGCGTTAGTCAAATCGGCGCTAATTAGTATTGCACCAGTTAGATTTGCATTTGTAAGATCTGTACCAACTAGGATTACACCAGTTAGATTTACTCCAGTTAGATTTGCACCTGATAAATTGGCGCCACTCAAATCTTGATCACGGAAATTCACACCAGTTAGATTCACTCCAGATAGATTTGCATTTGTAAGAATTGTGTTCTCTAGATTTTGATTATCAAGATTCATACCACTTAGATTTGAATTATGCAAGTTTGTGCCAATAATATTTGCATTTGTAAGATCTGCATTAGAAAGATCTGCATTAACAAGTGTTGCACCAGTAAGTGTTGCACCAGTTAGATTTGCACCTGATAAATTGGCACCAGTTAGATTTAGATTATTAAGATCAAGTCCAGTTAGATTTGCACCTGATAAATTAGCGCCAGTTAAAATTGCACCTGTAAAGTCCACACGTGAAAGGTCTGCACCTACAAGTATTGCATTTGTGAGATTTGTATTTTCAAATCGAATATTATCAAAGTTCACACTTGAAAGATTTGCACCTGTAAGATCTGCATTATAGAAATTTGCACCAGAGATATTGGCACCTACAAGATCTGCATTATGCATGCTTGCACCAGTTAGGTCCGCATCAGTCAAATCAGCACCTGTAAATGTTGCATCTGTAAGGTCAGCACCAGAAAGAATTGCACCACTAAGATTGACGTTATTGAAACTTGTACCAGTTAGATTTGTACCACTAAGATTTAATTCTACAAAAATTGCACCATCAAGATTTGTATTTGTAAAAACTGTATCTTTTAAATTTGCATAACTTAGATTTGCACCACTAAGATTGGCATCAGTAAAGTCCACAGCAGTAAGAACGGCTTCAATCAAATTTGCACCACTAAGATTTGCACCAGTAAGATCAGAATTACTGAAATTTTTTCCACGCAAGTCCATTCCACTTAAATCACAACCAGATAATATTGCAGATTCAGTAATTGTAGAGCATCTAATTTTTTCTTCAGCTGCTTTTTGTTCTGCAAGAGCAGCAGCATCAGAAAGTAATTTTTCCTCTAATGCTTTAGCATCAGCAATTCTCTTTGCCTCCATTGATAAAGGAATGGCAAGTACGGAAATAACCAAAACAACTGCAACTATTGCAATAATTGAAACAAGAATAATTTTCTTCAATGTAATCTAATTTTTTTTGAATTCAAGTTTAATATACTTTTAGAATCGACCTCCCTTGAATGTGTTTTACCACATTCAAGAAAGAGTCTCCACAGAAAACTCGATAATTGATCTCTCATGAAACTATTAAAAAGGATTTCTGAGCACAGATAATAGATTTTATTATAGAATACAAAAAATGCAATTATGAAAAGATCCCTAATTATCTTATCATTATTTTTAGGATTTCTATTATTGCCAAATATCTATGCTCTTCAAAGTGTAGAAATTGCTACTGAAAAACCAATCTTTACTTATTGTGAAAAATTATCCTATACAATCAAGGTTTCAGAAATTACAGGTCAACCAGCAACTATACACATTATAGACCAAACAGGCAAATCAAGTAATGCAATTTCCATTCCAATAATGAATCAAGAAAAATCATTTAAATCACCATATCCTTTTGAATCAGAAATTTTTCCACTGGGAAAATATTCAATAAATATTGAATATAATGGAACCAAAAACACAACACAGTTTGAACTAGTTGATTTGGGAAACATTTGCATTCCACTAGTTATGAAAAAAATCGCATATAGCTGGATTGATAACCAGTTATCTGACGGATTTTTCCTAGATTCAATAAATAAATTTGTAGATAAAAAAGCCATTCTCATAGAAAAACAAATCAATAAAGAAAACATAATGAACGTACAAATTCCAAGTTGGGTGAAAAATACAACTATTTGGTTGCTGGAAGATAAAATCTCAGATACAGAGTATGCTCACGCGATACAATATTTACTAGATAAAGAAATTATTTTAATTTAAAATTACTTTTTACTTGCTTTAGAAATCACAGCAAATACAACTGCAACTATACCTGCAATTACAAATCCAATAATTAATGAAGTGACTAGTTGTATACCCAATCCTTTGACTGGTGCTTCAGTTGCAACTGTAGGATCTGCAACACACTGTCCATCAACTAGTGTAGTTCCCTCTCCACACATCCCACTTAATACACAGACATCGTCCTTGAGAATTGTACCATCACCACATACAGTACTTGTTTTTTGCATCATTTCCATTGATGGTAATTCTGTATCTTCCATTGCAATTGGTGGTAATTCTGTATCTTCCATGGCAATTGGTGGTAATTCTGTATCCTCCATTGCAATTGTTGCTTCAGTCATTGGAGTTTCAATAGTTACCAGTCCAAATTGACTGCCAGTAATTTCAACCAAAGTGGAACCAGCAGGTAATGTAATATCTAAAATTCTATTTTCAGCAGATACTGCTTCTGTAAATGTTCCAATCTCACCATCAATTGTAACAATAAATGGAATATCTGTATTTGTAGATGGGTCAAGTGAATCAAAGAATGCTCGCTCTAGTGTGACTTGTAAAGTTCCAGGTACTTCAGGTACTAGCACATTAAAATTTAAAGAAAAAATATCAGAATCAGCACTTAGAGAAGATACTGTGACACCTGTACCGATATAATTTACATCAAATGAAACTCCACCTACATTAACTGGTGATGTTTCTGCATAAACTACACCTGTAGATAATACAATTAATCCAATTGAAAATACAACCATTAAAGAGATATTCTGAATTTTCAGCACAAGTAATCTAAACACAACCCGTCTTAAAAAGAATGAACCAAGATTTAATCACGTTAAAGTCAAAGCTTTTTTAGTTATTTTCAAAAAATATTCTAAATTACGCCACGTAATATCTGAATTATTTTTTCGCCAATAATGTTTGCAGCCAAAGATTGTGCCTCTTTTGTCTGAGCACCAATATGTGGTGTGAGAATTACATTATCTAATTCTGCCAATTTATTTCCTATTGCAGGTTCTTTTTCAAAAACGTCCAATGCTGCACCACCCAAATTACCACTTGAGATTGCCTCATAAAGTGCCTCCTCATCAATTACTCCACCCCTTGAGGTATTGATTATTTTTGCAGTCTTTTTCATTGTAGATATTTTTTGAGCATTAATCAAATGATACGTAGAATCAAGCAAGGGAACATGAATTGAGACATAATCTGAGCTTTGTAACAAAGTATCTAAATCAGCTTTCATCAATCCAACTTCTTTTGCAAACTCTTCATCAATTGGAACTACATCATAACCAATGATATTCATATTTAGCCCTCTTGCAAGTCGTGCCAATCTTTTTCCAATGTTACCCAATCCAATTATTCCCAAATATTTTCCACGCAATTCAGTTCCCTTTAATTCATTTTTGAGCCACTGTCCATTTCGAATTGCTCTATCACCTCTAGTTGTTTGTCTTGCCAAAGATAACATAAATCCCAAAACTAGTTCAGCTACTGCATTCATTGCCCCTTCTGCTGCATTAATTACACGGATGTTTTTTGATTTAGCTGCACTTTGATCAACGTTATCAAGTCCAACTCCAACACGTGCAATAATTTTACAGTTATCAGCTTTTTCAATCATTTCTTTTGTTATTGTTGTTCTACTTCGAACAATCACAATATGAAATGTAGAAATTTTTTCTAAAATTTGTTCAGGTGTTATTTTTGGCTCATACGTAACTTTGAGACCATTATCTTGTAAAATTTTATTTAAAACTGCATCCACTTCATCACAAATTAAAACTGAATCATCAAATCCCATGTAACAAAGAAAAAACATACAGCATATAATTCATTAAAAATAAAAAATAGAAAAAGATGGAATATTACCTATGGTATTGGAGGTAATGTTGGTACAATATCCCATAAGGGTAATGCACCATTTGCTATTTTATCGGCTACAGCTTCATCACTATAGAGACCATGTACATTAATTGCAGGATGTGCGATACTGTTCTTTCCTACTGGAGGAACAGCGTCACTTGGGTTTCCAAAGACGTAAGCATATGATGCTACTGGTGCTGGAATAATTCCGGCATTAACTAATCTTGGATTCAATCCAAATGGATCACCTGCTACATATACTGATGCAGCGCCTGAAAATAGTGCGGCATAGTCGTGATTAACTTGTGCATAAACACCTGGTTCTTCAAATACCAAATCGACAATCATACCTTGTGAGCCACCTAAAGACCATGTTTCAGTTGCACCAGATTGTACTCTGTTGCCTTGTGTAACTCTATCCAAAATTTCTCCAACAATGTGCAAAAATACTGGTTCGTTACCTTGGTTCTCAATAAAGAGTCTCACATGTTGATTATTCTCAACGAACAATGCTTGTGATTGATATTGTTTTAGATCTAGTCCATTCCATGGTTGTGCAACAAAAATGTTCTTGTTTGCATCGCCTTTGATGATTGCGTTGTGAACACCGTTTGGTACATAACCGAATTGCATTCCGTTAACAACTGTGGCAGTGTTTTGATGTGAAAACATTGCTTCTGCATCATAATTGCCTTCAGGTGTAAGGTACAATTGATTGTACTGGAAAGTGAATTCTAATGCGTCTGCATCGTAGAACTGTCTTTCTAAAGATACTTTGCCATTACTGACACTAGTTCCTTCAACTGCCAATTTCTTGTATCCATTTATTGGGTCAACGATAGTCATTCCATACATTCCTGATAGAACGTGCTGATCCATACCCGCTAAGTGAACACCAGAACAATGGTATTTGAAAGTACCAGGAGCTTCTGCAATGTAACAATAGGTTTTTGTCTCACCTGGATTGATTGAATCGAAATTTCCAGCAGACATTTGTGATGAATGCATATCATTACCGTGACCGGTAACTTCACCTTCTGGAATAGTTAGTGTCATTTTGACAACATCGCCTTGTGTAACTCTTAATGTTGGTCCTGGGACTTGTCCATTAAAGGTCATTGCGCTGTATGTTTTTCCTCCCATTATTGGAAGTGTGATACTTTGTCCAAGTAGGTTAAACTCGACGATATTTCGTCCAGTTTGCTCTAATGCACCACAATCAGTTTCTGCAAATGCACTTGGCATTACAAAACTCAAACCACCCATTTGATGAATTTTTTCAATTGCATCGACGTTCATTTTTGAAACGTCAAATGATTGACTATTCATTTGGGTTTGTGTGTATGTGCTTCCGAATAGCGCGCCTGCGATCACAGCTACGGCTGTAACTGTGAAAAGCATACTAATTCGCTTATTCATGTCCAAGCCTGAATTTTGAGACTATATAATTATTAGGATTTAGACAATAATTTTTAAAAAATGAATAAAAAAACACACAGATACTAATAATTCAACAATAGGGGGTCAAAACAGTATTAAATTTGAAATTTATAAAAAAAAACTAGAAAAACAATGAATAATAGTGGATCAAAACAGTATTAGATTTGAAATTTAGAACAGACAAAGATTCTCTAGGTTTAGTAAAAATACCAGATAATGCATACTATGGCGCATTTACTGGAAGAGCCATAAAACAATACCACGTAACTGGAAATAAAGCCCATATTAATTTGATAAAATCATTTGTCATGATTAAAAGATCTGCGGCAGTTGCAAACATGAAAACAAAAGCAATAGATGCAAAACGTGGAAACGCCATAATTGTAGCATGTGATAAAATTTTGTCTGGAAATTATGTAGACCAATTTGTAATAGATATGATAAACTCTGGTGCAGGAACTGCATTTAACATGAATGTCAATGAAGTAATTTCAAATGTTGCACTAGAAATATTACATAAAAAGAAAGGTCAGTATGAGCACTTACATCCAAATGATCATGTAAATATGTCACAGTCAAGTAATGACACATATCCAACTGCAATGCATGTTGCGATTTTATTAAATCTTAAAGATACAATTACTGCAATAGAGACATTAGAAAAATCATTAACTAAAAAAGCTAAAGAATTCTTTACATTTAAAAAAATTGGACGAACTCATTTAATGGACGCATTACCAGTTACACTTGGAAGCGAGTTTACAGCATATGCTACCGCAATTACTAGAGCCAAAACTGCAATAATTTGGGCACAAAAAGAATTACAAAATGTAGCTTTGGGCGGTACTGCTGTAGGAACTGGCGCAAACACTCCAAAAGGATTTAGAAAAATTGCAATCGAGGAACTAGCAAAGATTTCAAAATTAGCATTATTACCTGAAAAAGATATGCAGTATGCATTGCAAAGTAAATTTGCAGTTGCAAATATTTCAAGTGCATTACGTAACTTGGCAGTAGAGATTAGCAAAATTGCAAACGACATAAGATTAATGGCATCAGGTCCAATTGCAGGATTATCTGAATTAGGAATACCAGCAGTTCATGCCGGCTCTTCAATCATGCCAGGTAAAGTAAATCCATCTTTAGCTGAATGTATGAACATGATTTGTTTTAACATAATTGGAAACGACACCACCGTATCTTTTGCAGCACAGAGTGGACAGTTTGAATTAAATGTCATGTTACCAGTTATGCTAAAATCAATTTTAGAATCTACAGATATGCTGAAAAATTTTGTACCAATATTTTCTGCAAATTTAATTGATGGACTAACTGCAAACAAGACAAAGTTACAAGAGAACATAGAAAATAGCCCAGTAATTGTAACGCTGCTAACACCAAAAATAGGATATCAGAAATCTGCAGAGTTGTTCAAAGAGTCCCTAAAAACAGGAAAAACAATTAGAGAACTGGTTACATCAAAAAAATTATTGACCAACAAAGAAATTGATGCATTGTTTGGATAAGTTATGGCAAAAATTTTTGTAGAAGCATACGGGTGTTCTGCAAGTTTTGCAGATTCAGAAATGATTTCAGGATTAATTGTCAATGGAGGACATACACTTGCAGAGGATTCCTCACAAGCTGATTTGAATATACTTGTGACATGTTCTGTAAAAGATTCAACTGCAAATAAAATGATTCATAGAATCAAATCACTAAAAGCAAAACCACTAATTGTTGCAGGCTGTCTTCCAAAAGCTGAAAAAAGCACAGTTGAAAAAATATCACAGCATGCAAGTATGTTGGGTCCAAACTCTTTAGGCAAGACATTGCAAGTAATTGATTCCACCCTAAGAGGAATCAAACATGTAGAGTTGGAGGATTCAGATATTTCCAAAGTAGGATTACCCAAAGTCAGATTAAATTCAGTTGTGGGGATTGTAGAGATTGCTAGTGGGTGTATGAGTGAATGTACTTTTTGCCAGACAAAATTAGCAAAAGGGGATCTTTCAAGTTATAGAATTGGAGATATTGTAAGGCAAGTTGAAACTGAAATCAGTGAGGGGTGTAAAGAAATTTGGTTAACTTCAACAGATAACGGCTGTTACGGCTTGGACATTGATACAGATTTACCAAGTTTGGTAAAAGCAGTATCAGAGATTCCAGAGGATTTCATGATACGTGTGGGCATGATGAATCCAATGTACATGCCAAAAATTAAAGACAAATTAATTGAATCATACCAAAGTGACAAAGTATACAAATTTCTCCATATTCCATTGCAAAGCGGTAGTGATCAGGTCTTACATGATATGAAAAGAGGTCACACAGTAAACACAGTCAGAGAGATAATAAAAAAAGCAAAACTGAGATTTACAAACTTTACTATATCAACTGATATCATAGTTGGATTTCCAACTGAAACTAGAAGTGATTTTGAAAAAACAGTTGAACTGATTAATGAAATACGTCCAGATATGGTTAATCTTTCAAAGTTTAGTGCAAGACCTGGTACAGAGGCTGCCAAATTAAAGCAATTAGATTCAGCAGAGGTAAAAAACAGAAGCAAAATTATCTTTGAATTAATAAATAAAATATCTCTAGAAAACAATCAAAAATGGATCGGTTGGAAGGGAAAAGTTTTGTTTGATGAGCAGACAGAAGACGGAATCAAAGGTAGAAATTTTGCGTACAAGCCTGTATTTCTTAAAGAAGAAATAAAGATCGGTCAAACATGTGTAGTTGAGATCGTCGATGCAACTACACGTAGCATTCAAGGAAAGATCGCAAGCTAAATTTTTTCGATCGGGGATTTGATTAAAAAAACGTAAGAAGGTTTTTTATCCAAATCAAAGAATAGAATTTACAATGAGTTTTCAAATCAAAGAACCGATCTTAGTTATTGGCTTAGGTGGGGCAGGCTCAAAATTAGCAATTCAAGCCAAAGACGCTCTAAATTCTGATTGTCTACTAATTAGCAATGATTCCAAAGATCTTAATTCAGGAATTGAATCAATCAAAGTATCTACAGATTCAGTCATAAATCCATCTATTCAATTAATTCGTGGCTCTACATACAAAGTCGCAGATCAAATCAAATCAAAAATTTCAAATTATTCTACAATTATACTAATGACAAATTTAGCAGGTAAAACAGGCTCTGCCATATCACCTATAGTATCAGAAATTTGCAAACAGACAGACAAGGGACTAGTATCATTTGCAATCATGCCATTCAAATATGAAAAAGATAGAATTTTCAATTCAGGTATATCCCTAAAAAGAGTAAAAGAGAATTCAGATTGTACAATTGTTTTAGATAATGATTCATTATTGGAAAGCAATCCAAATTTGAACTCAAAAACATGTTATGAGATTGCAAATAATGCCATTATGCACATAGTTTCCTCTTTAACTTCATTAGAAATTTCAAATCAAACAAATATTCTAACTACAAGCACAGACGGACAAAGTATGGAGGAATCATTACGAGATTCACTCAAAATGCTTTATGGAAATACATCACCAAATGCAGTAAAACGTTCAATTTTGTATGTAGTTGGAGCAAACAATATTCCAGTTGGAGTTATCAATTCAATTACAAATTTGACTGGTGGAATATTGGGCGAATCAAGTTCACAAGTAGATATGACATCATCTAGTAAATCAAAAATTGTAATACTATCTGCAATTCAAGGAATGACTAAATTTGATAAATACGACCCACTAGGAGTGATTCCACAAGAAAACACATTAGATTGGTCACAATCAGAATGCAGTGTTGATCATAAATTAGATTTATACCAATTAGAATAAAATTAGTTTTTATTTAAAATAAAATTTTCTAGTTCTATTTCTTTGCTGCAGGTTTACTAGGGGATTTCTTTACTGGTGTATCTTTTTTTGGTGTATCTTTTTTTGGTGTATCTTTTTTTGGTGCAACTTCTTTTAATATTGTTTTTTCAGGTGCTATAGATTCAACTGGAGTATCAACTTTAACTTCAGGTGCAGGAATATCGGCTGCAGAATCTTTAACTGGATCTTTCTTTGCATCTTTCTTTGAATTTTTAGAATCTTTCTTTGAATCCTTCTTTGAATTTTTAGAATCTTTCTTTGAATTTTTATCATTTGTGGTATCTACTTTTTCATCAGTATAAGGGGAAACTAGAACATAACCTTGATCAGTTTTACTCATTCTAACTCTAATCTTTCTTGGTGGACTACGAACTCCTCTTGCCCAAATTTGATGTGCAAGATCCTCATCAATCTTTATTTCTTCTGTCTTCATGTGATGACGAGCAAATTCTCTTATCATGTTGATAGCACGTGGTGCACGATGAGTATTTGCAGAAAGTAAAACTTTGCCTAAATTGATTGTATACACTCGCTCTAATTCTTGAGACAACTATCCGACCTCCACATCTGTTGATCTCCAAGCTCTACGTTTTGGATTGGATCTAACTGTTCTTTTTGTTCTTAAAACAATCCAAGCTGGGACAGGTGTTGATTGCAATGTCTTTTTTAATAGACGAATCTTTCTTGGAGAAGATTTGCGAGCTGCCATATTTTTCAGGCACGAAGACCTCTTTTTAAATGAATCTCACAATTTGAGGCAAGATACTATTTGCTTGAGAATTCTAGCTGACGCGCCCCAGATAATTTTATTTTGATATTCAAAAGTGTACATTTCTTTAATTCTATTATGCGTTGGATCCAAATCATCAGAAATTGTTTTTAAAAATGATTCAAGTGGAATGTGAAGAATGTTTTCAACTTCAAAATTTGCTTCCAATGGTCCAATTGTATCCAGTATGCAAATAAAAGGTAAAATGATAAAACCTGAATTCAAAGTTACAACTGGCTCTAACTGTCCAATTACCTGATTTTTTGAAATACTCAATCCTATTTCCTCCCTAGTTTCACGCAATGCAGTTTCCAAAAGATCTAAATCATTTGAATCAAATTTCCCACCTGGAAATGAAATTTCACCTGCATGAAATTTTAGGTGCTGTGGTTTTTTAGTCATTACAATGATTGGTTCCTTGCCATAAATTATTACAAGTATTGAGGAGAGTGTGTTTGTTCCAGATTGTTCTAAAACAGGATTTATTTTACTTGAAAGCAATGATTTTACTAAATTCAAGTCCACAGCATTATAGAAATTATCTATTTTATTGAGTTTGTGTTTAAAGGTTTTAACCAAGTTAAATTTGAGATCATTTATGGCTATCATCTATGAAATAAATCCGCCAAAAATTCCGGAAGAAAACACATCAAGTGATGAATTAAATGCACTAGTATCAAAACAATTACTACGCGTTTCAGAAATTAGTAATTTTTGCGACGGCGTTCATGTAACTGATTCAGTTTTGGGAACCAAACGAGTTTCAGCATTGAGTATGGGAAAATTATTAAAAAAAGAGCACCCGGATTTACAAATTACAATTAGTTTGCGTGTAAGGGACAAGGACATGAATTTAATTAAAAACATAGTTCAAGAATCAATTGAGGCAAAGTTAGATGGAATTCTTGTCCTTCAAGGGGATCCATCTAAAGAAAATCCAATAGATGTAGGCTTGATTCCAAGTAAAGTCGTCAAGGAACTAAATCAGTTAGGTTTTGCTGAAAAAACAAATTTTTTCCTATCATTGCCTAGTGATCCAAACTTTGAAAAAATTCACATGAAAATTACTGCAGCACCAATAGGATTCATGACCCAAGTAATTCATTCAGTACAGCAAGTACAACGAATTTCAAATAAATTAAAACCAGAAGGATTTAGAATTATTCCATGTGTTTTACTACCATCTGTAAAAAATGAAAGCTCTGCAAAGTTTTTGGAATTAGACTGGTCAGGATACAAGGAAAATCCTGCAAAATTTATCAAAGAAATTCACAATATTACAGGGGATGTACTAGTTACCTCACCAAATGATTTTGCATTTGCAAAAGAAACTCTGAAAAATATCTAAAGTACGAAATATTCAGATTTTGGATGATGTACCACAATTGCTGCAGTTGATTGTTCTGGAATGATTTGACCTGACTCTGTTAATGTCATTCCAGATTTTTCAGGTTCAAGCAAAGTCCAAACTAAATTGTGTTGCAAAACATCAGGACAACTTGGAAAACCCCAGCTGTATCGCAATCCACCTTTGCCTTCTAATTTAAATTCGGATTTAATTTTTCGATTAATCCATTCAGCCAAAGCCTCAGCTACTTCTACTGCCAATCCATGCAAATAGTATGCATCAGCATACTTGTCCTCAGCATTCCATTGATCAATTACTTCGGAAACCTTGTTTCCAACTGTAACTGCTTGAAATGCAACAATATCGTCTTGACCAAAATAATCAGTCAAGCAAAGGTGACTTGATTTAGACGAACGAGGAAAATCAAATTCAATTGGCTCCCCATTTGGATTATCAACCAAAAGTTTCCCATCTTTATTGTGACATTTGAAAAAACCATATACAATTTCAGGCGCAATTAATTTTTCTCTAATTATTCGAATTTTCCATTCAGATAGTAATGTCTCGTGTTCATCTTCTGATTCAGCACTTACATTTCCACGTAAACCCCAAGATAACTTGAATAGAGATTTTTTATCAATTAATTCCCAAACTTGACTCATATTGATTTCATTTAATTTCAATCTAATTGGCTGTCCAATTATTTGAGGCGCATGAGGAACTACAGGTATGGTGTCACTTTTTGGAAGTTTGCTAGTATCAATTATAGCTGTAGATTTATCTTTCCAATTTTCAATTTTTTCTTTCCATTGAGATAAAAATTCAGGTTTTTTATCTGAAACTAGTGTCTCCATTGTTTTCAAACCTTCAAACATTGTATTGCAGTAAAATACTCCAGACTCGTAAATTCCTCCCTCTTTTGCAATTCGATTTATGTAATTGGTATTGATTGCAGCACCACCACATAAAATTGGAATATTCATATTATTTTTTCGTGCATAATCTACAAAGTACTGCATTTGTTTTGAGGTAGATACCAAGAGTGCAGATAATCCAAGTGCATCAGGTTTTACTTCCTCAATTTTTTCCAAGAATTTCTGTAAAGGTACTTGTTTTCCTAAATCATATACAGTGTAGCCATTATTTTGAAAAATAGTTTTTACAAGATTTTTTCCAATATCATGAACATCGCCATATACAGTTCCAAGTACAAGTTTGCCTTTAGAGGTACCTTCCTCTTTAATCAGATATTTTTCTAATTCAAGAACTGCAGCTTTCATACATTCAGCTGATTTGAGAACAAAAGGTAGAATTAATTCTCCTGAACCAAATTTATCCCCAACTTCCTTCATTGCTGGAAGTAAATCCTCATTTAGGGTTTGAATTGCGCCTGCATGTGTGATTGTTTGTGGTGCATTTAGAGAAAGAACTCCATTAGTGTCTTGAATAATTTCGTTTTTACCAATCTTGTCAGCTATGGCACAAACAACATCGTTTTGAATTCCATCTTTTAATCTATTTAAAATTCTAAAGTATGCACGTTTTCCTGGTGCCCATGTTGGATCTATATCCACTTTTTTTACACTCTCACTTCCCTTTTGACCTAGTTTTTCAAAATAAATAATTAATTCAGATAAGGCATTTGCATGTGTATTAAAAATAAGATCTTCTGCTAATTTTTTCTCAGTTACATCTATTTCGCCATAAGGAATTATTTCTTTAGAATTTACAATTGCCGTATCAAGACCACATTTAACTGCATGATACAAAAATACAGAATTAATTATTTTTCGTGCATATGGAACTAGTCCAAAGCTAATATTACTTAATCCCAATGTTGTAAATGAATCTGGAAATTTTGCTTTAACTAGTTTGATACCCTCTAGTGTATTTTTTCCTGCATCTAAAAATTCATCTTCTCCAGTAGCAAGTGTAAATGTAAGAACATCGAAAATAAATTGCTCAATTTTTAATCCATATTTTTTTCCAGTTTCATAAAGCAATTCTGCAGTTTCCACTTTTTCTAAAGGTGTTTTTGCCATACCTTTTGGACCAATACATAGTGCGATTGCAGGTAAACCATATTTTGCCATTATCGGTGCAAGTTTTTCAAATCTACTTCCATCCCCTTCCAAATTAATTGAATTAATTATTGGTCTTCCAGGAATTTGCTCAACTGCAGCTTGTATAACTTCGGGATCTGTTGAATCAATTACAAGTGGAGCATCAATTTCCAAACTTAATTTTTTTACAAGATTTAACATGAATGCAAGTTCGTCTGCTCTTTCTGTTGTTGCAACACAAATATCAATACAATGTGCACCGTCCTCAACTTGAGTTCTTGCTAAATTTATCAATCCCTCAAAATCATCATTTAGTACAAACTGTTTTGCTTTTCTTGAGCCCTGTGTGTTTATTCGTTCTCCAATAATTAATGGTGCAGGTATTTGCTTCAAATCAACTGCTTTGAGTGCAGAACTTACTCTAGGTATAGTCAATGTGATATTCGTCTCCTTTGTTTTTCTAAATACCTACCCCTTGATAGAATAAGCTTTTTCGTCAATTAGTTTTCTTAGTACAGCAATATGCTCAGGATTTGTTCCACAGCAACCGCCAATTATTCGAACTTTTTTGTATTGATCAATAAAATCACCTAATACTTGACCCATTTTTTCAGGAGTCATTTTGTATACTGCTTGACCACCTTGATTTTCAGGCATACCGGCATTTGGAACTACTAGTAAATTATGCTCATTTTGTTCATCAAGCCATCTAATACTAGGAGTCATTTCAACTGGACCTGTAGAACAATTCAAACCAAAAACATCAATGCCCATATCAGAAACTGTAGTGTATGCAGCTTGAATATTTGTTCCAAGTAACATTTTGCCATACTGATCCAAAGTTGTATTTGCAATAATTGGAATTTTTTTTCCAGTTTTTTTCATTGCGTTGTGACATGCCTCAATTACAAGTTTTACTTCTAAAATATCTTGACTTGTTTCAATTAAAAGAGCATCAACTCCACCAAGAATCAAACCTTCAGCTTGTAATTCAAATGCATTTCGTATTTGATCAAGAGGTAATTGTCCCAAATCAGGATCATTTGAGCTTGGAAGATAACCTGAAGGTCCCATTGAACCAATCACATACCGAGGCGTATCTGTATACTCTGAGCAAACTTGTACTGCTAGTTCAGATATTTTTTTATTAAAATTTACTGTATCATCACCAAAACCATATTCATCTAATTTAATTTTGTTTGAACCAAAAGAATTTGTTTCAATGCAATCAGAACCTGCATTCAAATAATTTCGATGTATTTCTTTAATCCAGTCAGGGTGAGTCAAAATTAAACCATCATTAAATCCGTCTTGATTATTTGGAAAATCTTCTGGAGATGGATTATGTTTCTGTATCTCAGTTCCCATCGCACCATCAAAAAGCAAAATTCTATTTTGTAATGCAGTTAGAAAAGGTTCTTTTTCTATCAATTTGTATCTAGTATGTCTCAATACAGTTTAACTCTTTTGAGAAAAATCAACCATGCAAACAGGGTAAATGGTATCTATGTTGAAATTAGGACAAGGCAAAATTTACGTATATTTATGCAAAAAATACAAATAAACAATCTAGTTCGGGGTGCTACTTTTTTTCAACATGGTGGAATTTCCATCGCGTATGTATTTTTACCAATAATGGCACTAGCCTTAACAAATTCTGTTTTTGAAATGGGATTAATTGTTGCATCATTTAGTTTTTCTGAGATCATTTCTCAAATTTACTTTGGCAGGCACGCAGATAAAAAAGGAATTAGACTCAAATTCATAAGAATTGGCTTTATTGGCTGTGCTGTAGCTTTTACATTACATTATTTTGCAACTAATTTTGAACTATTACTTTTAGCTAGAGTTTGTGCAGGTGCGGCAAGTGGAATCATGGTTCCATCCATGATTGCTTATGCCTATGAAGCAAATAAAGAAAAAAAACGTGCAATAACTGTAATTTCATTTCATGCGTTAGGATGGTTTGCTGGAACTGCTGCTGCAGGTATTGTCAATGATGTAAAATTAACTTTTCTTATTAGCGGTGTTTTTTTTATTATCGGATTTTTGTTTACACTAAAAATGCCAAATAACATACAAGAAAAAGAGCTTGAACCTGGAACTACAAAAAATATAATTAAAAAAAATAAATTTCTATTTGCATCTATTCTCTTGCGGCATATTGGAGCTGCCTCTGTATGGACAATTTTACCAATAATGCTTATGGAAAAACTAGGTGCAGAATTATATCAAATCTCAATAGTATATGTTGCAAACACGTTGGCTGCATTTATTGTGATGAATTTAATGGCAAGTAGAATAAAAATTTCAAATATAACAAAATTCAAAATAGGAATTGGCGGCACAACATTTGTTTTTGTTGGATTGGCTTTGATTACTGATTGGTGGATGGCAATGCCATTTATGGCACTTGTTGGTTCCACTTGGGCTCTACTATACATTGGAGGCAGTTTTCACTTGATGGAAAACAATCCACGTACAACTTCAACTGGAATTTTTGGTTCTACAATTTCTATTGGCGGTGTTGTTGGACCCATAGTTGGCGGAGCAATTGCATTTGCATTTAATTATGTGTCAGTTATTTATTTTGCAATAATTATGATCACTGTCGCATTTCTAATTTCACTAAAAATAAAATCAGGGAAAAAAATTAACGCAGACCCCATCGAGCCATAACTTTATTTTCAATTTTTTTGAAAATAATTCCATCAATTGCAATTCCAATGATCATAATTACCAACATAATTGCAAAGACCTGAGAAATATCATTTAGTTGCCGTCCAACATTGAGCAAAAATCCCAATCCTAGAAATGAAAATAAGAGTTCAGCCCCTATGACCCCTCTCCATGCAAAAGCCCATCCTTGCTTGAAACCTGAAATCAAATATGGAAATGCAGCAGGAATCAATACAAAGATAGCCAATTGGCTTCCTTTTGCACCCATGTTTCGAGCAGCCTCAATGTAATGTGGATTTATGTTTTTGACTCCAGTGTATGTGGCAATTGTAACTGCAAACATGGAACCAATAGCAGTTACAAAAATAATTCCACCGTCTGTCAATCCAAACCAAAGTATTGCAAGTGGCACCCATGCAACAGAGGGAATTGATTGTAATCCTAAAACCAATGAGCCTATAGTTTGATTTACAGTTTCAATTCGTGCCATAAAAATTCCAAGCAGCATACCGGCAGATATTGCAATAGATAATCCAATGATTAAACGCAACAGACTTGTTCCAATTCCAAAAAATAAAGTTCCATCAGAGGCAGTATACACTAAATCTTCAGCTACATCATATGGGGATGGAAATAAATTATTTGGCCAAATATTTGTCATAGAAACAATCTGCCAAATAGATACGATTGCCACATAAAAGATAATTTGTTTTATCAGAGTATTTTTTTTCATATAATTCACTAACTTTTCTTTACCTCAGGTCGTAGTTGAGACAAAATTTCTTGTTGTATTGGAAATAAATCTTGATCTTCAACAAGTCGTGGTCGTTTGTAATCTATATCAACTATTTTTTTGATTGTGGAAGGTCTATTACTAAAGATAGCAACTTTGGTACCAAGTACTGTAGCTTCTGTAACATTGTGAGTTACAAAAATAATTGTCTTTTTTGTTTTTTTCCAAATTAATTGCATTTCAACTAGCAAAAGATCTCGTGTCTGCGGATCTAATGCGGCAAAAGGTTCATCCATTAGTAATACATCCGGATCCATTACAAGTGCTCTAGCTATTGCAACTCGCTGCTTCATTCCAGTTGAAAGTTGATACGTGTATGAATCAGCAAATTTAGTTAATTGCATCATGTCCAAATATCTTTTAGATATTTCGGCACGTTTCACTTTGGAAACTCCCGCCATCTTTAATCCAAATTCTACATTATCTTGAACTTTTAACCACGGAAATAATGCACCCTCTTGAAAAACTAGAATTCGTTCAGGTCCAGTACTTGTAACAGGTTTTCCATCAAAAAGAATTTCCCCCTCATCTGGTGTTTCCAACCCGGCAATAATTCGTAAAAAAGTTGATTTACCACAACCCGAGGGACCAACTAGACAGATAAATTCGCCATCTTCAATCTTTAAATTTACATCATCCAATGCTTTCAGTCGGTGAGAATCATGATTGAAATACTTTACAATATTTTTAGCCTCAAGTTTAGTCATGATTTACTATCTCCTCTAATTGGGAATTTGAATTTATGTCAAAATAAATGCCATCAAGATTATACCCATGTCGTCCAAGATATCCAAGAGAATAAGCTCTTTTTGCAAATATATCAATTGAATTTGGAATTGGATCTGAGGTAATTTCTAAATTAGAAAATGCTTCATCAACTAAATTATCAGGCAATGTTTTTCCGGTTTCTTTTTTGATAAAGTCAATAAAAATCATTTGGGTTTGTTTAGGATTTGAATTTATAAAATTCACTGTTTGCTCATGTGCTTCAAGCCAGTTTTTAATTAATTCAGAATTTTGATTTACGTATTCTGCTCTAGCAATCAAGAGTACTGATGCAAATTTTCCATCAGACCATAATTTTTCTTCATTAAATAATCGCTTGCCACCTAATTGCTGAACCAACAATGTAGCTGTTGGCTCTGGAACCCAAGCTCCATCAATTTCACCTTTAGCAAATAATATGTAAATATCTGAATTAGATATATTCAAGACAGTTACAGAACCGCCTTTTTCTGTAGGCTTTAATCCATTTTCCAGTAGATAACTTCTCAATGAAATATCTTGTGTGTTTCCAATTTGAGGAGCTGCAATTCTCTTTCCTTGAAAATCAACAACAGAGTTAATTTCAGAATTAGATTGAACAATGAAACTTGCACCGCCACTTGCAGCACCAGATAAAATTCGTATATCATGATTATCTGATTTCAAAAATCCATTAATTGCAGGTCCAGGTCCAATATATGCAATATCTATTGAATTTGCAAATAATGCCTCAATCACTTGCGGTCCAGCATCAAACAAAATAGGTTGAATTACTGTATTATTTCCAATTTGGTTTTGAAATATTCCTTGCTCTATACCAACAATTGGAACTGCATGACTTATGTTATGAAAATATCCAACACGAATCTTATTTTCATGCCTATTTTCATTGGAACTTTGTGTGACTAAACCAATAGAGATCAAAGCAATAACAAGAATTCCAGTAATAATCAATGCTCGTGTTTTCATAAAACAGCGTTATATTCGAGCATTAAATAATAATCTAATTTTAGCTCAAGCTAGTTTGATAAAAGCTATAATTTGTTTTTAATTTTCAGCGTAACACAAAAGATAAATCCCAAAATACATTCGAAAAGATGTTTTATGACTCAAAGAGGAATTCTTGCATTTTCTGGCGGATTGGACACTTCAGTTGTAGTAAAATATCTTCAAGAAGAATACGACATGGAAGTAATTACTGTAACTGTAGATGTAGGTCAAGGCGATGATCAAAAAGAAATTGAAGCGAAAGCAAAAAAATTAGGAGTAATAAAACATTACAACATTGATGCAAGAAAAGAATTTGTAGAAGACTTTATTTTTCCTTCAATTAAAGCAAATGCATTATATCAAAAAAAATATTGTCTTGCAACAGCATTAGCTAGACCATTAATTGCCCAAAAAGTTTTAGAAATTGCAAAAAAAGAAAATGTAACTGCACTAGCTCATGGTTGTTCAGGTAAAGGAAATGATCAAGTACGATTTGATATTACATTGCGTTCCGGTTCTGATTTACCAATTATTGCACCAATTCGAGACAAAAATTTAGACCGAGATACAGAATTAATATTTGCAAAAAAACATGGAATTGAAATTGATTCAGTAGCTAAGAGATTTAGTATTGATCAAAACTTGTGGGGTCGTGCAATTGAAGGTGGAGTTTTAGAGGATCCATACAATGAACCACCAGAGGACGCATTTATTTGGGTAAAAACAAAAAATTTACCAGACACTCCAACATACATGGAAATTAAATTTGATAAAGGAATACCTGTTGCCGTTGACGGACAAGTTATGGAACCAATAAAATTAATTGAATATGTAAATAAAATAGCTGGAGAAGCAGGAGTTGGAATTGTAGATCACATTGAAGACAGAGTTGTTGGAATAAAATCACGTGAAGTTTATGAAACACCTGGCGCTACATGTCTAATTGAAGCTCATGCAGATTTAGAAAAAATGGTTCACACAAAACATGAAAATAAATTCAAATCAATTATTGATGATGAATGGGCATACCTTGCATATTCAGGATTGTGGCAAGATCCACTAAAACAAGATCTAGATGCATTTATTGAAAAATCACAAAATCCAGTCTCAGGAATTGTAAAGCTAAAACTATACAAATCAAGTCTCCGTGTTGTAGGAAGAAAATCTGAATACTCACTATATAATCACAAGATCGCTACATACAGTTCTGAATCGACATTTGATCAAAGAATGGCAAAAGGATTTGTAGAATTGTGGGGAATTCAATCAACAGAAGCTATTAAATTACAAAAGAAATTGTCAAAAAAAATATGAATTGTCAAGATTGTGATGCAACTCTTAACATCCCAGACGATGCCGCTGTTGGAGAAATTATCTCCTGCCCTGATTGTGGTGCCGACTTTGAGATCGCAAAAAAAGTAGGATCTACTGTTGAGCTTAAACAAGCAGAAAGTGTCGGCGAAGACTGGGGAGAGTAATGCCAAAAATTTGTATTGTTTTTGACCGCCTAAGAACGGAAGAAAAAATGCTTGAAAAAGAAGCATCCGATCTAGGTTATCAAGTAGTAATGCTTGATGCAAAAACTACCAAGATCAATACAGATAGTAAAAGAAATGATTTTGATTTTGGAGACGTTGTTTTAGAAAGATGTGTTAGTTATTTTAGAGGTCTGCATTTTACTGCAGGTCTAGAATTTATGGACGTACCAGTGCTCAATAAATTTCAAGTTGCAAATCAATGTGGAAATAAAATGTTCATGACTATGCTTTTAAAAAAAAATAATGTACCTACACCAAAAACATATTTTTCATTTTCAAGTGAAAGTGCATTAGAGAATATAGAAAATATAGGATATCCCATGGTGATTAAACCAGTAATTGGAAGTTGGGGTAGAGGTGTAATGCAATTAAAAGACAAAGATACAGCTGATGCAGTTTTTGAGATTAGAGATATTACAGATAGTCCACATGATAGAATTTTCTATTTGCAAGAATTGATTCAAAGACCACCAAGGGATATCAGAGTAATTACTATAGGAGATGAACCAATAGCTGCCATGTATAGAAAATCCACAGGCGGTTTTAAAACAAACATAGCATTAGGTGCAGACCCAGAATTATGTGAAATTACAAATGAAATTGAAGAAATATCTATCAAAGCATCAAAAGCCATGGGTGGTGGAATTTTAGGCATTGATATTATGGAAGACGAAAAGCGCGGATTGGTAGTTCATGAGGTAAATAATACCGTAGAGTTTAAGGGATTATCAAGAGTCTCACAACGAAATATTCCAAAAGAAATAGTAGAATTTGCTTTAAGATATGTTAGGAAATAAATTATACTTCATCGGAAGTGAATTATCATGAGAGTAGGTGTTGTTGGTGCATCAGGTTATGTTGGAGGAGAAACACTTCGCCTGTTAGTAAATCATCCAAAAGTGGAGATCGCAATGGTGACCTCAAGACAACATGCTGGTGAATATCTTCATAGAATTCAACCAAGCTTGAAAGGATTTACAGATTTAACTTTTTCAGAATTAGATTATGATAAAATTTCAGACAAGTGTGATATTGTGTTTACAGCAGTACCACATGGAACTGCAACTGAAATTGTAAAGGCACTGTATGACAGAGGTCTCAAAGTTATTGATTTGAGTGCAGACTATAGATTACACAATGCAGCAGATTACGATAAATGGTATGGTTGGGAACATCCACATCCAGATTATTTACCAAAATCAGTATTTGGTGTTCCAGAATTACATAGAGAGGAAATTAAAAATGCAAAACTTGTTTCATGCCCTGGATGTATGGCAGTAACTTCAATGTTAGCACTTGCACCACTTATTCGACATGATCTAATTGATTTAGATCACATTATTGTAGATTCTAAAATTGGTTCATCTGGTGCAGGTTCAGGTTCTGGAACTGCTCATGCAATGAGAGCAGGAGTTATCAGACCATACAAGCCAGCAAAGCATAGACACACTGGAGAAATAGAACAAGAGCTAAGTGAAATTGCAGGAAAGAAAATTCGTGTTTCAATGAGTCCACATGCAGTAGATATTGTTAGAGGAATTTTATGTACAAATCATACATTCATGAAAAAAGACATTGATGAAAAAGAGATTTGGAAGATATATCGTGAAACATACGGTCAAGAAAAATTTATCAGATTAATTAGAGATAAAAAAGGACTGTACAAATTCCCAGATCCAAAATTTGTTGTCGGTTCAAACTTTTGTGATATTGGTTTTGATATTGATGAGGAAAATCATAGATTGATTGCTTTATCTGCTTCAGATAATTTAATGAAAGGTGCAGCAGGTTCTGCCATACAAAACATGAATGTGATGTGCGGTTTTGATGAAATGGACGGCTTGAGATATACTCCGCTCACTCCAGTATAGAAATGATCACAATTAAAATCGGTGGAAGCGTCGTAGATAATTTACATCCATCAACTATTGCAGATATAAAAAAAATTGCACAAACAGAGGGCGTAATCATTGTTCATGGTGGTGGAAAAGAAGTTACAAAAGTTTGCGAGCAACTAGGTAAGGAACCAAAATTTGTAACATCACCAAGTGGAATTAAAAGTAGATACACTGACAAAGAAACAGTAGAAATTTTTACAATGGTAATGTCTGGACGAATAAATAAAACAATTGTGCAAATGCTCCAAAAAAATGGAATTAATGCAATAGGTCTTTCAGGAGTTGATGGAAAAATAATTCAAGCTGAGAGAAAGAAAACTCTACTAATCATTAATGATAAAGGTCGAAAACAGGCAATTGATGGAGGATATACAGGTAAAATTACCAATGTCAATGCAGATTTTATCAAATCACTTTTGGATCAAGGTATGACGCCAGTAATTTCACCAATTGCAATTAGTGAGGAATGTGATTTTCTCAATATAGATGGTGATAGGGCTGCAGCGTATGTAGCCGGAAGTGTAGGTGCAGACAAAGTTTTATTCATAACAAATGTTGATGGACTTTTGATGGATGACAAACTGGTAACAAATCTCACACTCTCACAAGCCAAAGAAATTAGACCAAAGATTGGTCCAGGTATGGAAAAGAAAATTCTTGCATCAACTGAAGCACTAGATATGGGTGTAAAAGAGGCAATTATCGCAAATGGACAAAAAGAGAATCCTATATCATCAGCGATATCCCACAATAATTGTACGGTGATTAAACATGACTGAAGATGACTTTATGGGATCTCTCTATCAGAGATTTCCAGTAACAATTGAAAAGGGAATTGGATCCCATGTTTGGGATATCAATGGAAAGGAGTACATTGATTGTATGGCAGGATATGGCGTAGCAATTGTTGGACATCAAAATAAAAGAGTTGTAAATGCAATCAAAGAACAAGTAGACAAAATAATCACTGTGCATAGTTCACTGTACAATAAAACAAGAGAAGAATTTCTCAAAACATTGATTGGTCTTGCACCAAAAGGATTGACACAAGTACATCTGAATAATAGTGGCGCTGAAGCAATAGAGGCTGCAATAAAATTTTCAAGAAAGTTTACAGGTAAAAAAGGAATGGTTGCCATGAAAGGATCTTATCATGGAAAATCACTTGGAGCATTATCAATTACATTTAATCCAAAATACAAAAAAGCATTTGAACCATTAATTGAAAAAGTTTCGTTTGCATCATTTGGAGATATCGAATCACTTCGCTCAACAATTGATCAAGACACAGCTTTTGTTATTTTAGAACCAATTCAAGGTGAAAGTGGAATTAATGTTGCACCAGATGGATTTTTACAACAAGTAAGAGAGATTTGCAATGAAAAAGGAATTCTTTTAATTTTTGATGAAATACAAGCAGGTTTAGGCAGAACTGGTCGATTATGGGCTTGTGATCATTGGAATACAGCACCAGATATCTTGTGTCTTGCAAAAGGAATTGCCGGTGGAGTTCCAATGGGTGCAACAATTGTAAGACAGGACATTCTTGCTTCAATGAGTAAGGGAGAACACTCATCAACATTTGGAGGAAATCCACTTTCATGTGCTGCAGGTATTGCAACATTACATGCACTCACTCAAGACGGTTTGATTGAAAATTCAGAAAAAATGGGAAACTATTTCAGAGAAGGTTTGGAAAAATTAAAAGCAAAACACACCATAATTAGAGAAATTAGAGGAAAGGGTTTGATGATCGGTGTGGAATTAAAATTCGAGGTAAAAGATATTTTAATGAATCTTATGAAAGAAGGAGTGTTAATGCTATATTCAGGTAGAAATATTTTAAGAATCTTGCCACCTCTAGTAATTACTAGAGAAGACATAACAAAAGTTTTAGAAACCCTAGATTCAGTATTAACTCAAGAGGAAGCAAAAAATAATGTACAGTGATAAAGTAGACCAAAAAATAATGGATTTTCTTAGAGATGATTCACGAGAATCATTTGTAGATATAGGAAAGAAACTAAAATTATCTGAATCAGCTATTAGACGACGAGTGAAAAATTTAGTAGATAATAAAATTATTAAAAAATTCACTATAGAGATTGGAGAGGAAAATGCTACCAGTGCAATCGTTTTGATATCAGTTGATTCTGCAACAGATACATCCAAAGTTTCAGAAAAATTAGCAAAATTGGAAGGAGTCAAAACAGTTTACGAAATTACAGGTCAATATGATATTACCACCATAATTAGTGCACCAAATATTTCTGAAATAAACAAAAGCATAGATGCATTAAGAAAAATTCAGGGGGTTATTGACACCAATACAGTAATTATTTTAAGAAAAGTATCCTAAGACGACTTTCGGTTCATAATTTCTATAATTATCTAAATTAGGATCATGTTAAACAATTTCCAGCGAAGATAGTACGAATAACCTTATATTATTAATTAATGTTAACGTTTTCTGTAATGAAAGATCCGAATTACTATGCAGACTTGTATAACGCATATGATAAAAATCCAAAAAAAATCAAAGTACTAGATAGTACTCTTAGAGAAGGAGAACAACATCCGGGAGTTTCATTTACAATTAAACAACGCATACAGATTGCATGGATGTTAGATTATTTTGGTGTAGACCAAATTGAAATTTCGCCAGTTATTTCAAATGATCATAAAGAAGCAACTAAAACAATTATCAAACAAGGATTAAAAGCAGATATTGTATCTCACGGACGAGCTCTCAAAGAAGATATAGATATTTCATTAAGCTGTGATGCAAAATGGTGTGCAGCATATCTTGGAATTTCAGATATACATCTAAAAGAAAAATTACGGATTTCAAGAGACGAGGCAATTACTCGTGCAGTAGAGACAGTTGAATATGCAAAAGCACATGGACTCAAAATTAGATTTACTGTTGAAGACGGAAGTAGGGCAGAACCAGAATTTCTCTTAAAGGTATGCAAGGCAATTGAGGAAGCAGGTGTTGATAGAATTAGTTTACCTGATACAGTTGGAATTATGCGTCCAATTGGAATGTATAATTTTGTCAAACTAGTCAGTGATCAAGTAAATGTTCCACTTGATGCACATGTGCACAATGATATTGGATTTGCAGTAGCTAATGCGTTTGCAGCATGTGATGCCGGAGTAGATCAGATACATACTACAATTGACGGAATCGGAGAAAGAACCGGTATTCCACCACTTGCAGAAGTTGCAGTAGCATTGACTTATCTGTACAAATCACCAAATGATTTCAGATTAGATATGCTACTTGATTTATCACGATTAATTGAAAATTATACTTCGATTAAACCATATGATTCAAAACCAATCGTGGGATCTTCTGCATACAAACACAAAGCTGGAACACACCTTGCAGCCATACTACGTAATCCTGCAGCTTATGAGCCAATTCCACCAAGAGCCGTTGGAAATACAAGAAGAATCGTATTTGGAGAATTGGCAGGTAAAACAGGTGCCGCATATCTAATGTCGATTCTAGGTTTAGAAAAAAATGATGAAGGGGCAAAAGCAGTGGCTGCTGGGCTCAAAGAACTTCGAATGGGAGATTTAATTGAAATTCCACTTGAAGATAGACTTGAAAAAAAGATAATTAATGATAAATAGAGAGGGCAACCAAAGAAAAATCATGTCTAAATGTCAAGAATGTGATGCAGATATGTCCATTCCACAAGATGCCGTAGAAGGAGAAATTGTTACATGTCCTGAATGTGGTTCAAGTTTTGAATTATCTAAAGGCACAAATGGTTTCCAATTAAAGCCAGCCCAAACGGTTGGCGAGGATTGGGGACAGTGAGTCCTGACGTTACAATTCTTTATGATACCATCAGATGGGAAGAAAAAGCTCTTTTAGAAGCTGGTAGAAAAAAAGACATCAACCTACAGATGCTTGATTGTAAGAATTTAGCTATTGATTTAGATAAAAAACCAGAAAGATATGGACCAGTCATTCAAAGATGTGTAAGTTATTATCGAAATCTACATTCAACTGCAGCACTTGAGGGAATGGGTGTCAATGTAATTAATTGTCTTAACACGGGAATTTTGGCAGGAAATAAATTATTTACACACATGCTGTTAAAAAAAGCAGGAGTTCCAACACCATATGCAACAGTTGCGTTTTCAAAAGACGCTGCAATAGGATATTTGGAAACAAATGGGTATCCAAAAGTTATCAAACCAACGGTTGGTAGTTGGGGTAGATTAATTTCAAAATTAAATGATAAAGATTCAGCTGAGGGAATTATTGAAAGCAGAGAAACCATGTATCCAATATATCAAGTTCATTATTTAGAGGAATTTGTCAACAGACCACCAAGAGACATACGAGCAATAATGATTGGCGATAAAATTGTTGCAGCTATATATAGAAATTCTGGAAATGGAAATTGGAAAACAAATATGGCATTAGGTGGAACTGCCGAAGTATGTAAAGTGACTCCTGAAATGGAAGAGATGTGCATAAAGGCAAAAAATGCAGTACAAGGGGACATTGTAGGAGTGGATTTAATGGAAAGTAATGAACGCGGATTAGTAGTTCATGAAGTTAATAATACAACTGAATATAAAAATACAGTAAGAGTGTGTGGCGTAGACATACCTTCCTTAATGATTGACTATGCAATGAAAAGTAACAAGTGAGAATTGGAAACAACATTTACAGTCACCCCAAGATTTGCCGTGAAGATGCTAGAGAAAGCATTGAGATTGTACACACCCTCACTCAGTGAAAAAACAATGGCAGAATTTCTTGCAGACAAGTGTGATGATTTAGGATTTGAAGATATTCACATAGACGAGGTAGGCAATATTATTGCAAAAAAAGGTACAGGTTCACCAAAAATATTACTTTGTGGACATATGGATGTGGTACCAGGAAAAGTCAAAGTTAGAAAAGAAGGAGATTCACTTTACGGTCGTGGAGCTTCAGATGCTAAAGCACCACTAATGGCAATGTTGTTTGCTGCAGCTTCAATTCAAAATAATAATGGAACCATAATTTTTGTTGGAACTGTTGATGAAGAAGGAAATGCAACAGGTGTAAAAAATCTAGTAAAGAATCACATAGATGCAGATTATGCAGTGTTTGGAGAACCAAGTGGAATAAAGCAAGTGACAATTGCATACAAAGGAAGATTGGCAATTAATCTCAAAGTGAGTGTTGATGATAGTGCTCATGCAAGTGCACCATGGCTTTCAAAAAATGCAATTGAGGAGACAATGATCTTTTCACAAGAACTCAAAGAAGGTTTGGAATCAGGTCAAGAAAATAAAAGTAAAGGAATGCTGTTAACAGTAACACTAACTGAAATCAGTGGTGGAACAAGTCATAACATTACACCAAAAGAATGCGTATCAACTTTTGACATAAGAATTCCTGTAGATACAAATTGTAAAATAACAGAACAAAGAATTTCAGTTCTAGTTAATGAGATTGCACATAGAAGAAAAGTGGTAGCATATTATTCAATTATAGATGAAACGGAACCTTTTGAGGCACCACATGATTCAGCTATAGTTCGTGCATTCAATTTAGCAGTCATGGATGTAGAACATACAAGACCAACTTTGATTAGAAAAACAGGTACAGGAGATATGAATGTCATAGGAAATGAATGGAAAATTCCCGTAGTCACATATGGTCCAGGTGATCCACATCAAGCTCACACAGTAGATGAAAAAGTATCCATTGATGAGTACCTAAGAGGAATTGAAATTTTAAAGAGAATGATACACCATTTAAAAAGACTACATGATAAAAGTATAAAGTAATGCTTTGGTTTGTTGGTCTAGGAATTTCAGGTTCAAAATCAATTCCAGTTGAAGCTATAGAAGTTTTATCAAAAGCAGACATTGTATATCTTGAGCAATTCACAAGCCCAATTGAAAAATCAGACATGTTAAAAATTAAAAAAATTACAAATGCTGAATTCAAAGAAGGTAAAAGGTGGTTAGTAGAGGATGGAAAAGAGATTTTAAAATATGCAAAAACAAAAAAAGTTGTCTTACTATCATATGGCGATCCATATATTGCAACTACACATATAGAATTAAGAACCCGAGCTATTAAAGAAAAAATAAAAACTTTCTCAATACATGCATCCTCTTCTCTAACTTCAATGATTGGAGAATGCGGTTTACATTTTTACAAACTTGGTAGAACTGCTACCATAATGAGTGAAATGAAATCTCTAACAACACCATACTATGTAATTTACAAAAACATCATAGAGGGAAATCATACAGTATTACTTTTAGAATATAATCAAGACAAGAACTATTTCATGGATCCAAAAGAGGCACTAGAAGGATTACTAGAAACAGAAAAAGGGGAAAAAAGAAATGTAATTAATTTAGGCACACATGTAATAGTTGCATCAAGAATTGGATTCAAAGATCAATCCATAATATCAGGAAAAATTTCTAGTTTGAAAAAAATAGATTTTGGTAAACCACCACATACAGTAATTATCACAGGTAGATTGCATTTTACGGAATCTGATGCATTAAAAATACTCGGAAAATGTCATGATGAACCCCACGATAATTCAGAAAAAACAGAAAAAATAGCATTACAAATGATGAAAAAATATGTTCCAATGGTAAGAGAGGCATTAGAAGAAATAATTCCACTATACAAGGATCAAAAAGAATTCAAAGTCATTTTAGATAATGCAGAATTGTACATTCAAGACGCAGAAAAATTTCTTGAAGACGGTCAAGATGAAGTTGCAGTTTTGAGTATTGGGTATGCAGACGGCTTGGTTGATGCACTTAGATTGGCAAAAGGCCTTGAGCCAAAAATGTAGTCATTGTATCGATGAATTAAAGAGAGAGTCATTTCAGAAAATAATATTGGAATTAATAGAAAAAACAATTTTAACTGAAATATATCTAACTAGAATAAATGGAGAATCACTTATCAATAATCTTAAAACAAAACGTGGGTTTACCGAAAATATAATCAATTCAAAAATTGACGAACTTGTAAAAAACAAATTAGTAAATGAAGATAAAACATCATTAACAGAATTAGGTAGATCTTCATTACGAGTGGTTTTAGCAGGAGGGGTTTTTGATATAATTCATCCAGGACATATCTATACACTCAATGCAGCAAAAGCACTAGGAGACATTTTAGTTATTGTTGTAGCTACGGATAATACAGCTGTAAAAATGAAAAAAAGACAGCCATTACACACTAAAGAACAAAGACAAGAATTAGTTAATTCTCTAGTAATGGTAGATCTTTGTCTTATTGGAAAAGAAGACGATATTTTCAAGACAGTGAATCTTGTAAAACCACAAATAATTGCATTAGGATACGATCAAGTACATCAAGAGAAATTTATCACCGATGGGTGTAAAAAAATTGAACTTGATGCAAAGGTTGCAAGATTACAATCACCAATTCCAGAAAACTCTAGCTCTAAAATACAAAAGGAATACGGTGAATCAATTCACGGTATTTAGAATGATAATTATACAAAAATCAAGATTCAATTGGAATTTTTATTGAAATTATGGAACCATCTTTTAATTTTCCCAATTTTCTAATACATACTTGAGAAATTAATTCAATTATAGAATTATCATGATGTGTTCGTTCAAGAAGAACTAATTCACAGTTAATTGAATTATTTAATTTGGCATGAAAGCATTTTACCCAACCGTATGTTCTTTTCCCATCTGAAAAACTTTCAATTTTAATGCCTTCTAAATTTTCAAATTGCTTTATTGCTTCTTGGTGAATTTTTTTATCTAGCCTTACATTTAGAGTTCCAGGAAATGGAATGTAACCAATTTTAGTTTTGAATTGTTTTGTGTATCCCTTTAAAGACATGTAGTAACTGCCTTCACCAAGACCTGAAACCAAAGTTCCTTTTAGTTCAACATGTGATGGAGAAGATTCAAGACTTTTTTGTAGTGTGTTTGATAGTTTTACCATTTCAGAAAATCCCTTTAGAGTAATTTTTACAGAAATATTTCGTCCACTAATTACTCGCTCTATGAATTGATTATTTTCTAAATCAACGAGGTGTTTTGATGCTGCTTGTTGAGATTTGTGTATACTTTTCCCTAAAGATTCAGTAGTGACAGTAACAAAATTATGTTTTGCACCTTTAGAAAGAAGATAAGTGAGAGTCAGAATATGCTGAATTTTTAGTTCAGTCATCTAGAAACCCTATGAGATGCCTAAGTCACCGAATGTTTTTAGATTTAGTTCGTCAAGATTTTTTAATTTTGCAACTCGGTGTCCAACTACACATTGAACTCCAGCATTTTTGGCACTTTCCAGCAGTCTTTGAGTAATGATACCATCCAATAAAAGATATTTTATTCCAGATTGTGAAGAGAGTTTACTAACTACTTCACTGATTGGTACTTTGAAAATTTCTTTTTCATTTTCGTCTAATGCTATAGCTTCAAGTGTTTCATTTAGAGTTGGATAAATTCGTGTTGCCAATTCTGCAAGTGGTTTATCATCAGTACTTTTTAAAACTGGTGCAGGTTTACCATTTTTAATTTCATCTGCAATAGGTCTAAGAATTTCATCAATTCTTTGTGGAGTTAATTCTTCTACTTCCACACCAGTATCTGCTCTTAATTCATAATCAAGATTTACAAAAGATTTGAGTTCTTTAAGAATAAATCCGCCAGATCTGTCACCGTCAATAAATGCAACCACATGAGCTTTTGTAGCACATAATTCTTTAATTGATTCATCTATTTTTGCACCTTCGATTGCAATTGCATTATCATAACCAGCTCTGAGAAGATTTATCACATCTGCTCTACCTTCAACTAAAATAATCCAATTTGAAGTAAATACGCCTGGACTGCATGTGAGTTTAGAAGGGCCATATGTTGAAAGTTTTTTAGAATCGCCTTCATGAACATCTTTTAACATACTTTCGCCTTCACTGACTGTTTTTGTTGCCCAACGTTGTTTGATTTCTTTAGCACGTCTAACAATATCGTCTTTCTTTGCAGCTCGTACATCGTCTATTGTTTCTAATTTGAAAACACAATCAAATGGACCAACTTTATCAATGCTCTCGATACCAGCTGCAATTAATGCACATGTATCAATATCAGTACTCATTGGAATTAATGCATCACCGTTTGTCGTGTTTGAAGTAGATTTTGTATTTACTTCGATACGACCAACTTTAGAAACTCGTTGTAATTCGTTTAGATTCATCTCTGGACCTAACAATCCTTCGGTTTGACCGAAGATAGCCCCGATTATATCTGCTCGTTCAACAAGTCCGTCAACTTCAAAGGAAAGCTTAACATGATATTTGACAATTCCTGATTTATTAGACATACTTTCTTCATCTCCTTAATTATCATAATCTTGATTTCGATTCTGGATATATGAGGGTATCGCATATATTTTCAGCAAGACAGATAAATTTTAAAATCATGCACCAAGTGTACACTAGAAAATATAAAAATGAAAAATTGTGGTATTTTATTCGGTACTAAATGAATGACCACATGAACATGATTTTGTTACATTTGGATTATTGATTTTAAATCCAGAACCCATCAAACTTTCAATATAGTCTACGTTTGCACCTTTTAGATGATCTACACTGTAGCTATCTACAAGTAGCTTGATACCAGTTTCTTCCATGACTAGGTCATCTTCTTCTGGTGCTTTTTCAAAGCCCATTCCATAAGATAGACCAGAACATCCGCCACCTTGAACATAAACTCTAAGGTATTGAGGACTATCTACTTCTTCTTTCATGAATTCTTTGATTTTTTCAGCTGCTTTTGTTGAAACAGTGATCATTTTCTGTGTTTGTTCAGTTGCCATATTGTTTTGATTTGTGATTTAAAATATAATAAGCTTTTCATACCGAGCCTATTAGGAATTAAGAAAAAAATTAGAAATAGACTATTTCTTTGATTTATTTACAAAAGCAGTCATTCGCTCTTCTCGATCAGAGTGAGTAAAACAATTTCTCCAAGCAAGTAATTCAATTGAAAGTCCTGTATCCAAATCAGCATTTCGTCCTTTATTTATTGCGACTTTGGACATTTGAACTCCCATTGTAGAATTTGCAGCAATTTGTTGTGCCATTTTCAAAGCTTCTTCTTGTAGTGAAGCAAGTGGGACAACCTGATTAACTAGACCAATTTGTAATGCTTCATCAGCTTTAATCATTTTACCAGTATAGACAAGTTCTTTTGCTTTTGCAATTCCAACTATTCTCATCAATCTTTGTGTACCGCCCCATCCAGGAGGAATTCCAATGGTAACTTCAGGTTGACCAAGTCGTGCAGTATCAGCTGCGATTCTAATATCACAAGACATTGCAAGTTCACAACCTCCGCCAAGTGCAAAACCGTTTATGGCTGCAATTGTTGGTTGTCTTACAAGTTCAACTGTAGAAGTCAATAATTGTCCTACCTTTGCATATGCAACAGATTCATCTGGAGAAATTTTTGACATGTATTCAATATCAGCCCCTGCAGAAAATGCCTTTTCACCTTCTCCGGTTAGAATAATTACTTTGACATTGTTGTCTTTATCAATAGATTCAAAAGTTTTAATGAGTTCTTGTGCAACATCGCCATTCATGGCATTAAGTTTGTCAGGTCTGTTTATTTTTACAGTACAGATACCATCCAAAATGGAAGTAATTACAAGAGACATGTGATTTTTCCAATTTGTTAAGAACTTAAATGTTATCTATTTTTGTAAGAATTTTCCCCATTGAGAAAGCGCAGAAGCTGCTGCAACCCAAGTTCGAAGATCATTGTAGACTGGAATATTATTTGCCTCAATCAATTTTGTCATTTTTTCAGTATAGGGTCCACCGTTACCTCCAGCAAGAATTGGTTTCTGTTTTTTATTTGATAATTCAGCTAGGTATTCAACTATTGTTTCTTCAAGTGGATCATCTTGGAAAACAAACCAGGGCATAGCAATATCGATATTCTTTTCGTCAAGAAATTGCTGTATGACAAATTTATAATCATCGGCATTTGCACCACCTCCTACATCTGCAGGATTACCATTATGAATTGGAATAGTTGGAGGGAAACGTTCTTTCATTTTTTTCAAAAGTTCTGGAGATAACTTTCCAATGGTAAGACCTGATCTTTCTAATTGATCAATTCCACCAATCATTGGACCTGCACCATTACTTGTCATTGCAACACGATTTCCCTTTGCAGCAGGCTGCCATGCTAGTGCCTTTAAAACTCCAACTAGTTCTTGATAACTATCAACTGAAATAATTCCTGCTTGTTTGAATGCTCCCATTATGATTGCATTTGAGCCACCAAGAGAACCGGTATGTGATGCAGCTTGTTTTGCACCTGCTTCAGTTCTTCCACTCTTCCAAATTATGATTGGTTTATTTTTCTCTTTCATTACACGTTTCGCAGTATTGATGAATTTTCTACCATCACCAAATCCCTCAACGTATAATCCAATTACTTTGGTTTGAGGATCATTTGCAGCATACCAGATCATATCTGCTTCATCTACATCAGAACGATTACCAAAACTAATCATCTTAGATAAGCCAAACACATCTGCACTTTCTAACATACTAATTCCCATGGTTCCACTTTGTGAGAAAAATGCAACATGTCCTAATTTTGAACGTACCATTCTTTCTTGTCCCTGGAATGCACAGTCAAGACGATTTGCAGCATTAAACATTCCAATACAGTTTGGACCAATTACACGAATTTTGTATTTTAGAGATAATTCTTTTACTCTAGATTCCATTGTAGCTCTGTCACCACCAAGTTCTTTTCCTCCACCTGAAACGATTACAACATTATGAATTCCTTTATTTGCACAAGTCTCCATAATTGGTCCACATTCTGCAAGATCAATGCAAACAACAACCAAGTCAATCTTTTCGTTAATTGCATCTAATGTTGGATAACATTTGATTCCAAGAATTGACTCTTGTTTAGGATTAATTGGATATACTTTACCTTTGTAATCTTGTTTTCCAAGTGCAATCAGTACAGAATTACCAATCTTTCCAGGTGTTGCAGACGCTCCTACTAGTGCAACAGATTCTGGAGTAAAGAAGGACTCCATTGATTCAATGTTTGGTTTAGCTTTTGAGATAGAATTCTTTTTAATTTCTTTATCCAGAATAATTTTTGCATCTACTACAAAGTGGGATTTTGGATAAACAATTACGGGATTAAAGTCAACACTGTTAATGTAATCTGCATTGTCTACACCTAGTTTTCCAATTTGTACAAGCATCTTTGCAACCATGTTTGTATCAATTGGTTCACTTCCTCTGAATCCTTTGAAAAGTGCTGAACCTTTCAGTTCATTAAGCATAGATTTTGCATCTGAGGTTGTAATAGGTAGCAGCCTGAATGCAACATCTTTCATAACTTCAGTCATAATTCCACCCAGTCCAACCATAATTACTGGACCAAACTGTGGATCATTTTGAATACCAACAATTAGTTCAATACCTTTTGGAACCATCTTTTCAAGAAGAATTCCTTTTACTTCAACTCCTTTCTTTTTAGAAAGTCTGCCATACATGTCTTTGAATGTCTTTTTGACATCATTGAGATTATCCAATCCAACTTTAACACCGCCAACATCAGTTTTGTGTAAAATTTGAGGCGATACGACTTTCATCACGAGTGGAAATCCAATCTTTTTTGCTTGTCTGACTGCTTCTTCAGCAGAAGTAACAAGTGCAAAAGGTGGAACTTTGATACCATATGCTTTGAGAATCGATTTGGATAATTCTTCGGTGATAACTTTATGATCTGTTAAAATGGTTTCCTGAAAAACTTTTTTTACATTGTTCATAGTTCGATCGATGAAACAAAAACTCTGTATATTAAACTTTGGTCAAAGATAAAATTCAGATTTGAAATTATTGTAAAATTTATTCATATTACTTTTAACAATTGAAATATTTTTATCAATATCAAAACGAATTTTTTGTGGATCGATATAAGATAAATGCTCTAGTTTTTCCTCAGTTTTATCAAGCCACAAATTAATCATTTCTGGATTTACTTCCAGATGAAATTGTAATCCAATTGCACTACCAATTTGAAAAGCTTGATTTTGATAATTTTCTGAATGTGCCAATCTAATTGCCCTATCAGGTAAATCAAAAGTATCACCATGCCAATGGAATACAGTAAACGGATTTGAAAATCCTGAAAATAATGTTGGATTATTATCTAATTTTAAATCATGATAAAAGCCAATTTCTTTTTTTAAGCCAGGATATACATTACCACCAAAAGTTTTTGCGATTAATTGTGAGCCTAAACAAATTCCAAGTACCGGAATATTGGCATCTACTGTTTTTTTTATTAGAGTTTGTTCTGCATGCAAATAAGGTAAATCATCATTTGCACTTTGGGAGGCACCTAAAATTACTAAAAGAGAGTATTTGTCTTCAGGTAGTTTTTCATGCTTTGCATTAATTAAATCAATTTCAAATCCATCATTTTTTAATAATTCACCAAAATATCCAGAATCTTCCATCATGGTATTTTGTATAATTAGAACTTTGGACACAAGTAATTTTTAGCAAAAGCGATTAATATGTTAAAGCAGCTAAAAATGCATGATTGTAACTGAACAAGAAATTCAGGAAATAAAAAATTTTGTAATTGATCTAAATTTAATGCAAGATAGTGTTGTAGCAGTTGAAGGAAAAAAAGATTCACTTGCATTAAGAAAATTAGGATTTTTAGGTCAAATAATTGAATTTCATAAATTTGGTGGAATCGTAAATTTTACAGATTCGGTTGCAGGATATGAAAAATTAATTATTCTTTTTGATAGAGATAAAAAAGGCAGGTATCTTACAGAAAAAACAATTCAACTTTTAGAGCGTAGAACAAAAATTGATCTTTCATTTAAAAGAAAACTTGGAGTGATAACCAAAGGAAAAATTAGATTTATTGAACAACTAGTTTGTTATGAATCGTATCTAGTTTAAGGCCAAATACCTTTTTGATTAAAAGCCTCTACAACTCTACCTACTGCCAAAGCCATAGCAGCTCGTCTCATGTCAATTTTGTGTTTATTTGCTAACGCATATGCGTCTTTGAAACCTTTAGTAATATTGGCTTCCATCTTTTTTGCAACTTCATCAAATGTCCAATAGTAACCCATGTTATTTTGGACCCATTCCAAATAGGAAATACAAACACCACCAGAATTTGCCAAAATATCCGGAATTACTAGAATTTTCTTTTGATAAATTATAGGATCTGCTTCAGGTAATGTTGGACCGTTTGCAGCCTCGGCAATTATTTTACATTGAAGATTTTTTGCAATCTTTGCATTGATTTGATTTTCCAATGCTCCAGGAACCAAGATATCACATTTTGTAGTTAATAGATCCTCTGTAGAAATTTTCTTACTTCCAGGAAATCCAACAACGCTGCCTTTTTTTTCTTTAAATTCAATTAATGCACTGACTTTGGCACCGTTTGGAATTAAAATTGAACCTTTTGAATCACTCACTGCAATAACTTTGGCACCCATTTTTTCCAAATATTCACCAGCAAATGTAGAAGCATTTCCAAATCCCTGTAAAACAACTTTGGCACCTTTTAAATTAAGTTTCAAAACTTTAGCAGCTTCTCGTACACAATATGCTACACCTAATCCAGTGGCAACATTTCTTGCCAAAGAGCCACCCATTGAAATTGGTTTTCCAGTAATTACTGCAGGAGAGTAAACATTTCCATTTAATTTGCTAAAGGTATCCATGATTTGAGTCATTTCTCTACCAGTGGTGTAAACATCTGGTGCTGGAATATCTTTTCCAGGTCCAATTATTTCAAATATTTTATAAGTAAATCCTCTGGTGAGTCTTTCTAATTCAGCTTCGCTTAATTGTTCTGTTTTTGGATTAACATAGATTCCACCTTTTCCTCCTCCCAATGGAATATCAACAATTGCACACTTCCATGTCATCCAAGAAGATAGTGCCATGACTTCTCTTTCCATGTATTCAACTCCACCTTCAGGATTAAAGTATCTGATTCCTCCTTTGTATGGGCCTCTATCATTATTGTGCTGACTACGAAAACCGGTAAACATTCTGATTTGTCCATTATCCATTTTTACTGGAATTTTTACTCTCAAAACTTTGTTTGGGGTAATTAAATAATCACGTAATCCTTTGTCCTTTATTCCAAGAACATCGCATGCATCATTGACTTGTTTTGATGCATTTGCAAAAGGATCTATACCAACCAAGGTAATGCAATTTTAAATATTATATTATATTAACTTTAATTTAAAATATCTGATCGCAACCACTAATCACAAAACAGACTGAATATGTTGTAGTCATTATCCAAGTATTTTGTTCAAATACATATTCTTAAAAAAAATCCCAAGTTTTATTTCCTCATTTAATTAATCCATACAATAAGAAAAATTTGCTTCAATCACACGAGGCTGCTCATAAATCAGATCAAATGAAGATAATTACCCTTAAATTGACTGAACATGAACTTGTCATATTATGATGACATCACGCGGTTACGATATGACCCCTACAATGTATTCCCCTGATGGTAGAATTTACCAAGTCGAATACGCTATTGAGACAGTAAAAAGAGGCACTTTGGCAATAGGAGTAAAAAGTAAAGAAGGCGTCATTATGGCAGTTGAAGAAAGACCACGTCCACTTCAAACTTCAAATATAACACAAAAAATTTTCCAAGTAGATTACCATATTGGTGTAGCAGCTGCAGGATACATTCCAGATGCTCGTGTTCAAGTAGATAATGCAAGATTTTTCTCACAGGGAACTAAAATGACTTATGATGAATCAGTTGAAGTTGTAACTGTTGCAAAACATTTAGCAGATCAATCTCACCAATTTACACAGTATTCAGGTGTACGACCTAACGGCGTTTCTCTAATTATTGCAGGAGTTGATCAAAAAGGAGAATCAATCTATGTTATAGACCCCAGCGGAACTTATGTACAATATGCAGCAATTGCAATTGGTGCAGGTGCTGATGAAGTTAATACATTTTTAGAAAAACATTACAAATCAGATATGAGTTTGAGTGATGCAGCATCACTTGCCATTGCAGCAATTAATCTTAAGGCAGAACAAAAAGAAGGATTGAGTCACATAAAAATGGCCAAAGTGACAACACTGAAAAAAATATTTGAAAAAGTGTCAGAGCCAGATTTAGAAAATTATTCTAAAAACGCATCTAAATTTACATGATCTCAAGTTCAAATTTAGATTTGAAAACTATTCAAACCGGTTTGTAAGGACAATTAATATGGGATTAGGAAGTTATTGGGGAGAAGTTATTGAAGTTCTACGTGAAATTATACCAGTTTATGATAAAGTGAATTCATACATTTCACTTGGCAAAGATGTAGAACATAGAATTAGAGGAATATCAGGTAGAGTTGTTTCAGGAAATAAGATTCTTGATGCAGGATCAGGATTTGGAAATATGTCAAAAACTGCCTTAAAGTTGTGTGATGGAAAAATTTCAATCACACTATATGATCCTCTAATACCAATGTTAAAAAATACGGGTTCACATTTTGAAAAAACACCAGATTTGATTAATGGAGTTTTTGAACACATTCCATTTAAGAATGAAGAATTTGATGCGGTGTTGTGTGGGTATTCACTCAGAGATGCAATAAATTTGAGAATTGCAATTTCAGAAATTCACAGAGTACTAAAAAATAATGGTCGATTTGTTATTGTAGATTTAGGTAAACCAGATGAGCTAATAATCAGATTGGGAGTATCATTTTATCTAAAATTCATTCTCCCCATATTGGCATTAATTGCTGGAGGAAGACTAGGTTTGAAATTTGGTGCTCTATATGGCACATACAAAAGGTGGCCTCAAAATAAAAAATTGGAACAGTTGTTATTAGAAAAATTTTCCAAAGTAGAGTTTGAGAAAGATCTTATGGGCGGAGCAATAATAGTAGCCGCATACAAATGAACAAAGTACTAGCACTTGTAAATATCACCGGTTTAATCATAGGTATTTCTTATGGACTACATGGTCCAATTCTACCAATATTTGCAAAAAATATTATTGGAGCATCATATTCTGAATTAGGTTTTATCGGATTAGCAAATTTTATTCCATACATGTTTATTCCAATATTTGTCGGAATTCTTTTAGACAAATTCAATAACGGATATCTTTTAGCTATAGGCACTGCAATTAATTCTGCATCACTCTATCTTCTTTCAATCGCACAGTCAGTTCCAGAAATAATGGGATGTAGAATAATGACAGGAATAGCTCATGCATTTTTCTGGCCACCATGTCAAGCCATTATTTCTAATGAAAGTAATGAGAAAACCAGAGTACGAAACATTTCATGGTTTACAATGTTTTTTGTGATGGGATTTATGATTGGTCCATTATTAGGAACTGTATTTCTTGAAAATGCAGATATATCATATAGAATTCTATTTCAAATCGCTTCATTGATTTTAGCTAGTTCAATAATTTGTGCACTTTTAATTTCAAGAAAAAGTATCACAAATACTCATGAAAGATTTTCATTTGCCTCAGTAAAAGAAATGAAAAAATTTCCAGAGGTGATAGTACTATTAATTTTTTGTACTTCAGCTTTTGGAATAATTATCACAATTTATCCTGCATTCTTAAATGATCAAGGAATGTCAGATACGGATATTCTACTATTGTTTTTTGTATTTGGAATTTCAAGAGTAGTGTCACTTGCACTAGCAGGAAAACTTGCAAAGAAGACAAGTCAAACGTTAATTGCTGCAATATTAACAATTTCAATCGGACTGGCAATTTCGGCATTTTCTAATTCAATCATAATGTTTGCAGTATCACTAGCACTCATGGGATTTGGATTTAGCATATTTTTCCCCCTTACACTTGAAATAATTTTAAGTAAAACAAGCAGAGTAATGTCTGGAAAAATAATAGGAGCGTATGAAACCATTTTTGGTGTGGGTTGGACGATAGGACCCATAATTGGTGGACCTCTTGCACAATCATTTGGTAATCAGACGCCTTATCTTGTGTTTTTTATCATAGGAATTACAGTTGCCGTTTTAGCCATAAAATACAGAAGTAAATTAGAACCAAAAAAAGTTGAAAATTTTTGAAATCGTCAATTTAAAAATCATAAAATAGATTTTCCAAATAGATGTGTGAGCAAAATAAGCATATAAAAAATTCTAAAAACATTACGTTTAATTTCAAATAAACGAATTTCATATTATGCTTGATTATTCATTAAACATTTTAGGAACAGAATGGATTATCATAATTTTTATTGGATTAATCATGATTTTAGGAACAAAGCAACTTCCTAATGCTGCAAAAAAAATAGGAAAAATCATGTATGAAATTAACAAAGCAAAAAGTGAAGTTCAAAGTCAAATGCAAGACATATCAAATACAAATCTAAGCATATCAGGTCCTGTAGAAACAGAAAGACAAAAACTAGATACAATTGCAAAATCATTTGGAGTAAATGTTACAGAAAAATCAGATGACGAATTACGAAAAATAATTTCTGGAAAGATGGGACAGAAAAATAAAGACGAATCAAAAAAAGATATTTAAAATTATTCCGATTTTTTTATTCTGTAGAGATTTTTATCGAGTCTTTTTTTTGCAAATTTGTAATAGTCAGGTACAATTTCAAATCCCAAATACTTTCTATTCATAGATTTACTTACTACCGCTACTTGTCCAGAACCAAGAAAAGGATCTAAAACAATATCTTGTTTTTCACTTGAATAAAGTAATAATTTTTGTATTAATTCGGCAGGAAGTTTTGTAGGGGTTTTTTCATCACCGGTCCAATATTCACGCTTAATTTCCCAGACGTCCTCTTTATCCCTATAATGTAGGCTACGTCCATTATCAGATTTAGAATTTTTTTCAAATCTTGAAAATGGAAAAAATTTTCTAGATTTATCATTTTTACACACATAAAGACAATGATAATGAGAAGTAACAAATTTCCTTTTTGTGACAACCCCAAATTGATATTTCCAAATTATATGATTAATTGTAATAAATCCGACATTATCTAATGCAGTTAAAATATCTTTGAGATTATTCCAACCTGAAAATACATACATGCTACCAGAATCTTTCAGAGTTCGAAATGCCTCTTTCATCCATTCAAATGTAAAATCATAGTAATCTACCGATTTAATTTCATTATACCCTTGAATCACACGTGATGGAATTCTATTATAATTTGCCTTTGTTGCTTTAAAATTTATAGCAAATGGAGGATCAGTAATAATTAAATCAATTTTATTTTTAGGTAATAATTTCATACCATCTATACAATTTAGATTGTAAATTTTGTCAATTTCGATTTTTTTCATTTTGAAATTTATGTCGGTTTCCTCGTTTAATAATGTCGTGGAATCAATATTTTGGAATTATTTAACGGTCAAGCAATAAATCATGATCCTGTTTTAGCAAATAGAAGATAATTGAAATTCCCATGTCCAAAATGTAAATCTAAATTAGAAATACAAAAAACATTCAATAAAAAAATGCACATATCATGCAGTAATTGTGAAATCGAGGATTTGTTGGAATTTTCAAAAAATATTGACGAAGTATTTTTAGAATTTCTTTCACGATTTGATGTAGGTCTTGTTACAAAAAAAGGAATTTTAGAAGGCCTAAAAAATGAAGGGATCATCAGAGATGAAAAAGAAATCAAAGACATGATTGCAAAAAATAATCCAGATAAAATTACAGAAGAAATACTTTTTTCAAAAAAGGACTATATTTCACAATACAAAGTTCTAAAAAATC
This sequence comes from Nitrosarchaeum sp., assembly GCA_002737445.1. Classification (GTDB taxonomy): domain Archaea; phylum Thermoproteota; class Nitrososphaeria; order Nitrososphaerales; family Nitrosopumilaceae; genus Nitrosarchaeum. Next base: position 57,794 of record NSIR01000006.1, read on the forward strand.
CTGAGCCTAAAATGGGTTCTAATGTTGAGGATGTTGGGATTGATGAGTCAATAATCGATCATTTAAAAAATATCGGAGTTGAGCAATTTTATAAATTTCAAGAAGAGGCAATCGAGGAAATTTCATTTGGAGAGAATGTAATAATTGAAGCACCTACTGCATCAGGCAAAACAGAGGCATTTTTAATTCCCATAATTCAAAAAATAAAAAAAGAAGGTAGAGATACAAAAGGAGTTTTTGCACTATTTGTTTATCCCACCAAGGCACTTTCCAGAGATCAACTTCCCAAAATTCTAAAATTTGCAGAAAAAATTGGAATTTCAGTACAAGTTTTTGATGGAGATACAGATCAAATAGAAAGAAGAGTTATTTTAGAAAATCCACCGCACATACTAATTACAAATTTTGATGTTTTACATTATCATCTTTGGCATCAAACAAAATTTTCATCATTACTGTTAACAATTAAAGCTGTAATTGTAGATGAGACACATGTCTATTCTGGAATTTTTGGAACTAATGTTCATTATATAATTAAAAGATTAAAACGAATTTGTAATAATAAAATTCAATTTGTCGCAGCGTCTGCAACTTTAGATGATGCCAAAAATTTTTGTGAGCAGTTGTTTGGCGTAAAAATGAAAATAATTCGAGGTTTTGGAAAAAAAGGACAAACAGATTTTGTAATGTTGTTTCCATCACTTAGAACTCAACGTGCACTAATGGTGGATTTAACAAAAAAGATGACTGAAATAAATCACAAAACTATGGTTTTTAATAATTCACATCTAAATTCAGAACTTTTAGCAATACAAGCAAAAAAACAAAAAGTCAACATCAAAGTTCACAGAGCAGGTCTTATGGTAAATTATAGAAAGTCTGTAGAGCAAGAATTCAAAAATGATAAACTGCAAGCAATTTCATGTACGCCTACACTTGAGCTTGGAATAGATGTCGGAAATGTAGATTGTGTGATTTCATCTACAATTCCAGTAAATAGATTAATTCAGAGAATTGGACGAGCGGCTAGAAAGGGACAACGTGGATATGCATTTTTGGCACTTGGGAATGATCCAATTTCACAATACTACAAGAATCACCCTGAGGATTATTTTGAAGATGTTGAAAAAATATACATTGATCCTAAAAATCCATTTGTGGAAGAATTTCAGATATTGGCAATGGCATGTGATAAGCCAATTTCCAAACACGAATTAATTGAACATGACATAGTAATTCAAGAACATCTCAAGCAAGGAAATCTAATACTAAGTAATAATAGAATCATTCCAAATTTAGATAAAATTACAAAATTATTAAATGAATACAGCATAAGAGGTATTGGAAAATCAGTAGATATTTTCCTAAATGAAAAAAAGGTTGGAGATAGAATTTTACCAATCGCTTTAGAGGAACTTCACAAGGATGCAATTTACTTTCTTGCCGGAACTAGATACAGAGTAAAAGAATTTGGATATCCTAAAAGAAATTTTGCAAAATTAGAAAGAATATCTAGAGATTATCCATATTACACAAAAGCATTAACGGAAGAGTGGCCAACAATTGAAACAATTTATGAACGAAGAAAAGTTTACGGTATGGAAGTTGCATTTTGCAAATTACACATACAAAAAAAAATTTATGGTTATGTCAACATTGAGTTAGGACAAGAAGTTACACAAGGACAAAAAGTATTACTAGATATTCCTCTAGAATATGATTTTATCACAAAAGGAATCGTATTTCATGCACCAAAACCAATTAAAGAAATTGAAAAATCAGAAGAACCGGAATATACAGAAGCAAGTGGATACCATGCGACAGAACACGTTGTAATTGAAGGTAGCAATATGATTACAGGAGGAGTATCTCAAGATTTGGGTGGAATATCTCTAGGAACCTCAGGCTTAATTTTCATTTATGACGGTGCAATTGGAGGTAGTGGTGCAAGTAAAGCATTGTTTGATAGATTTGAAAGTGCACTAGAGCGAAGTATGTTCATAGTAAAAGAATGTCCATGTAAAAATAAAGCGGGTTGTCCGCGATGTACATTTTCATACAGATGTGGTAATAACAATGAATTCCTAGACAAATATTCTTCATTAGAAATTCTTCAAAGAATCAATGATGGTGAAGACACCATATTAGTAGAACCAAGTGAGGGAGATAGACCATTTGTATAATTCATAATTGAATAAATATGAGAAATTTCTAGCAACCGTATGGAAAAAATTGCTGTTGTAACTGGAAGTTCATCAGGAATTGGATATGAAACATCATTGGCACTTGCAAGGGATGGATTTTATACATTTGCCACATTTAGAAATATAAAAAAAGCAGATCAGATATTAGAAATTGCAAAAAAAGAAAATTTAAAAATAGAAATTATTGAATTAGATATAGATAATGAAAAATCAATAAGTACTGCAATTGAAAATATTTTTTCAAAAAAACAGCGCATTGATGTTTTAGTAAATAATGCAGGGTGGGGATTGTTTGGTAGTGTAGAAGATGTATCAATGAAAGATTTTAGAGCACAATTTGAAACTAATTTATTTGGAATTGTTAGTACCATACAAAAAGTTGCGCCAATTATGAGAAAACAATCTTCAGGTGTAATTGTAAATATTAGTTCCGTTGCAGGAAGAATTGGTTTTCCTGGATCACCAGCATACATTAGCTCAAAATTTGCATTGGAGGGGTTATCGGAATCACTAAGATATGAGTTGGGACAATTTGGAGTAAAAATTATCATCATTGAGCCAGGAGTTATCAAAACTAACTTTTTTTCATCCATGAAAATAGCAGAACCAAATCCAGATTCACCATACAAAGAAATCACTGACAAGGTAATCATGGGGATAAAGATGATGGCAGAGTGGGGTACACCTCCGTCAGAAGTAGCCACTACGATTTTGAATGCAATTAAAGAAGAATCACCAAAACCAAGATACGTCGTAGGAAATGATGCATTGATGTTTTTAGAAGCAAAAAAAGCAAAAACAGATACAGAGTTTGAAAATTATCTTAAAAAAGAACTATTTTGAACTCCCTAATTTGAGAAATTAAGGTTACAGATTAAATATAGTTTTTCTCCAAGTCCGCAATAATAGAGAAAAATGAAATGGAAAACACTACAACATAATGGAATCTTGTTTCCACCTGCTTATGAAACGCATGGAATTAAGATAAAGATCAAAGGAGAAAGTGTAGATATTGATCTAAAACAAGAAGAGATGGCATATCAATGGGGTAAAAAGAAAGATACAGTATATGCACAAGACAAAGTTTTTCAGAAAAATTTCATAGATGATTTTATCAAAACACTGACACCAAAATTTAAAAATACAATTTATCAAGACATTGATTTTTCACATGCTTACAAAATTGTAGATAAAGAAAAAGATCTTAGAGAAATGATGACAAAGGAAGAAAAAAAGGTACTGTCTGTAAAACGAAATGAATTACGCCAAAAATTGCTACAAAAATATGGTAAAGCCATCATGGATGGAAAAGAAGTGGACGTTGGCAATTACATGGCAGAGCCTCCAGGAATTTTTATTGGTAGAGGAGAGCATCCACTTAGAGGTAAATGGAAACCTCGAGTAACTGCAAAAGATGTTACATTAAACCTTGGTAAAGATGCTAAAGTTCCAGAAGGGAATTGGGGTAAAATTGTTCACAGTATGGATTCCATGTGGTTAGCAGGATGGACAGATTTCCTTACAGATAAAACAAAATATGTTTGGCTTGCAGATACTGCAGGTCTGAAACAAGACAGAGACAAAGCAAAATATGAAAAAGCAGTAAAGCTATCAAATGAAATTGAAAAAATTAAAGACGGAATAGTTAGAGATATGAAAAATAAGGATCCAAAAATAAGCAGAATTGCAACAGTGTGTTATTTAATTTATAGAACTGCAATGAGAGTAGGCGATGAAAAAGATCCTGATGAGGCAGATACCGTTGGTGCAACTACATTAAGAAAAGAACACATCAATATCACTGAAAATACAATAGAGTTTGATTTCTTAGGAAAAGATAGTGTGAGATGGCAGGAAACAATCAAAGCAGAAGGTAACGATAAACAATTTCATGAAAATCTTAAAAAATTAATACAAAATAAAAAACCAAAAGATGAAATTTTTGAAAACATTACATCCAGACATGTGAATCTATATTACTCTAGTATAGTTAATGGGCTAACAGCCAAAGTTTTCAGAACATATCTTGCAACTACAGTAGTAAAAAATTATTTAAAAGAACATGATAACATAAAAGGAAAAACACCCAATGAAAAATTATATCATGCCAAAGTAGCAAATTTAGAAGCTGCAATAATGTGTAATCATAAAAGAACCATACCAAAAAGCTTTGAGGAGTCACTTGAAAATAAAAGAAAAACATTGAAAGATATCAAAAAAGAGCAGCCGTGGTTAAAAACAGAAGATTCATTAAAAAAAGTCGAATCATCAGATGGAAAAGATACAGATAAAAAAAATAAAACAAAAAAGATTCAAGCGTTGAAGGATCAAATTAAAAAACAAAAAGAAAAACATAATGAGCGAATTGAAAAATTGCAATTACAAATTGATTTATCTGAAAAAACCAAAGATTACAACCTTGGAACATCATTAAGAAATTACATAGATCCACGTATTTTCAAAGCATGGACTAATGAAGTTGGGGTAGAATGGGAGAAATTATACACTTCTGCATTACAAAAAAAATTCCTTTGGGTACAAAGCGAAAAAGTTAGTTGGTCTGAGCTAAAATAATAAAATAGATTTAAAATCAAAAAAAATCACATCATAATACGTAGATTTAATTTCTCAAATAATCTGAATTATAATATGCCGGGGTAGCTCAGCCTGGTTAGAGTGCCAGTTAATTGGTAAACTCTACCGGTTCTTCCAAAAAAGGCAATACTCATAATCTGGAGGTCGTGGGTTCGAAACCCATCCCCGGCACACATAATTCTGAATAATAGTTACCTAGAAGTAATTATTACATAAAAATACTCAAAAGAAAAGAAACCCAGAATTATAACTCTATGATAAAGTAAAAAATAGATTTAGCAGTATATTTGTTAAACTTATTTTTTTGCAATTATCAAATCTACTTTATAGTTTAAAGTTGAGCGAGGATTTAATTTCAAATTCCAAGTAAGGTAAGATGGTTTTTTTGTTTTTAGATCAATAGTAAATCCCAGTTTTTTCAAACTTGTCCTCAATGTTAATTCGTCAAGTGGTTTTTTTACTGAATTTTTTCCCCTATCAAAATCATAAGGATCAGATATCACAAAATGACCTTTGGAAATTTGTTGAGAAATATGTTGTAGTAAATCATTTGGTTCTACTAATTCTAATACATTTAAGGCTAAAATCAAATCAAATGTTGTTTTACCAAAAATATCAGATACTAAATCCGCTACAAAATAATCCAAATTGTTTTTTTTGTGTTTTTTTGCAATACTTATTGCACTAAATGATCTATCAATTCCAAATACATTTTGATTAGAATTTGCAAGAAAACTGGTCATTATCCCAATAGAACATCCATATTCTAAAACAAGTTTTGAATTTGACATAGCATCTAATTTATTTTTAATTATAGAATAAAATTTTGATTTTTTGCTACTTTGATAGATTTTACTCCATCTTTCTTCAACATTAGTTCGGTCATTAGGGGTACGTTTAGAAATAGATAATGAATGTTTGAGAAATTTTTTCATTTTATTATGAGAGACAGATTGGAATAAAGTTCCACCAAGCACAATACGTTCAGAAAGATATTTTGAAAAATCATCCCACAGTATAGGAATTTTTTTAATTATTGGAAAACATAATGCACATCCAACACATTCCAAAATTCCTTCTTCAATCTCAATGTCTTTTTTAAATACATCAAGTTCTAATTTAGAGCCGCATCTAACACATCTTATAAAATTCAGACTAAATTCATGCATTTTTGTATATCAGATGGATGAATTTAGAACTAATAATTTGTTTTAATTCTTGAAGGAATAATGTTAAATGGAGTATTTTGAACATTTTATCAAATTGGGAGAATTTGAAGAATTTGCAGAGGCATTATTTGGGCAATTATTTGTAGAAATAAATGAAGAAAATGATATTATCAGATTAGCAGAAAGAGCAAAAGAAGATCTAGCATTAAAAGTAAAATTTGAAGAGTTAGAAACCATAACTCAAAATGTATTTCCAGCATTAAAAAATAAAGTTGAGGAATTTTTTGGAATTAAAATCTCAGACAGTATTAAAATAGAATTTCCAAATTTAGTAGAATTAAAAAAATTAAAAGCAGAAAAAGTATTTTCAGATGAAAAATCAAAAGATTATGTTAGAGAATTATTTAAAGCAGTAGCTAATGAAGATCAAAAAACTATTGCAGAATTGATGAAAAAAAATACTGCAAAATATCTTGTATATTCAACTTATGCAATACAATACATTTCAAAAATTTCAACTACATATGGAGATTATTTAGATTCAATAATTTATTTAAATAAATTTATACTTTCAAGATATCCACAAATTATTTTACATAAACAAGGAGAACCATATGATTTAAGATTTGAAAATGTTAATTCAGGTTATCTAGGAGCCGTAAAAATGACAGTATTGGAAGAATTAATTCATTCTATACAAGATAATTTACAAAATATTAACAAAAATGCCGCAACCCAAGTAAATTTGATTAATGAAGAATTAGCTAAAATCATTTTAGAACTGGATTCTATAACAGTAAATCATCTTTCAGAATATCTACAGTTGCAAGCAGTTCCAGATAATTTCCCATTTGCAAAAAAAGCAAACTTATTTTTCTTTTTGAATCCAGATCATTTCTTAATTGAACAGATAGGTCCAGATGTAATGACGTTTACACATGTTGAAATTGATCCTAAAATTTCAAATGCAATACCACAATTACTAAATATTTATAAAAAATGGCTAAATCCAATTCAACAACATCATGCAGCTTTTACAGTAATGGAAGGAATGGCAGGATTTGCTATAGAAAATATCCTTAAAGACGATAAAGATTTTCAAAATTACCTAGCCACCTTTATGGGTACAGATTTCTCATCATATCAAATTAGAAAAAGTATGGGTAAAGATTTTACAAAAAATATTTATGAAAAATTAGGGAAAAAAACATTTAGACAACTAATTGATTGTCCTCCTACTACAAGAGAAATAAAAGAACCTCACTTATACCTGAACAGAATTAATCAATAGAGATTGCAAGAAAAATTTGATCCATTAGTTGCAGAATGGCTATCATTTGTAAAAAATCCAAACTTTAATCTTGTAGAAAAATGTCTTAAATTTGCTCAAATTATTGAATATCCAGATCTAGATATTGAAAAATATATTCAGAAAATTACAATTATTGGAAAATCACTAAAAGAATCCATTAGTGATGTTAAAAATCCCACATATCTAATTTCAATGTTAAATGAGCATCTTTTTGAAAATTTAGGTTATAGTGGAGATGATGAAGATTATTACAATCCAAAAAACAATTTTTTAAATAAAGTAATTGATGAAAAATCGGGATTACCAATAACAATCTCCATACTATATGTAGAAATTGCAAAATTCATAGGATTGGAACTAAAGATAATAGGATTTCCAAGTCACATATTGGTAAAATATAATGAAGAAATGATTTTAGATCCATTTAACGACGGAATACTATTAGACATAGATGATCTTCAAGATATTTTAGATGAGAATTTTGATGGGGGATTAGAATTCAAACCAGAGTTTTTAGATACTGTGAACCATGAACAAATTCTTATCAGAATGGCTAGGAATTTAAAAAATTCATATATTCAATCTTTTGTTTATGACAAGGCATTAAGATGTACAAATATGGCTTTATCTGTAGAACCTAACGCTGCAGAAGACATACGAGATAAAGGAATACTGGAAGAAAGATTATTGAATTCAAATATTGCATTAGAATATTTAAATAAATATTTAGAAATAAATCCTAATGCGGAGGATGTAGATTTCATTTTAGAATTAATAAGAAGTATAAAGACAAAAAATTAATCAATAATTGAATTAATATCGTGTCCTTTCTTGATCATTGATATTTCGTGTTTTGCAATTTTGTTTCTTAATGCCTTTTTAAGAATATCAACTTCACTTCTAATTAATGCAATTTCATCTTCAAGTTTTGCTACTCTTTCATATATTGTTTCAGCTTCTGAACTCATGATTATATTTAATAAAAAATTGTCTTAAAAAGTTATGAGTAAATATTTTGATGTGATAGTTAGTTTTTTGGAACTATAATTCAAATTCTTGACGACATTTTTCACATTTCCCTCTTTCTTTAGTAGGTGGACCAAGAAGGAAAATCTTACCAATAGTCATACATAATGGGCACATTCCAGTTGTTGCGTTTTTTGGACCACTTCGAATAATTTTCTGAGTCTTTCTACGCCCCATAAATTTTTGAGCTAAAATCTCACTATTAAGTTTAATTTTTTAGTGACGCGGGGAGAGGGATTTGAACCCACGAGTCATTTCTGACATGGGATTAGCAATCCCACGCCCTACCAAGCTAGGCGATCCCCGCACAGATTGCCTAGAATTAATCTGTAAATAAATTCATTCGTCGTCAAACCAATGATAATTAGTTGTAATATGCATATCCAGTGTTTACTTTTTTAGTTCTAGAAAATATCAAAATTTCAAATTTTTGAATTAAATTCTAAAATATTTTTGTGACTAGAATTACAAATCTACTTGTCTTCTAACCACATTGAAATCAAATGACGCGGGGAGGGGGATTTGAACCCACGTGTCATTTCTGACATAGGATTAGTAGTCCCACGCCCTACCAGGCTAGGCGATCCCCGCACAGATTGCCTAGAATTAATCTGTAAATAAATTCATTCGTCTCCAAATTGATGATAGTCAGTCACAATACTATCTAATTTCATTCTTTTTCCACCTACAATTTTTAAATCTACATCGATACATTTGTTTGAAATATTTATGATGTTGTATGTATTTTCAAACAATCCTCTAAGTCTTTCAGATGTAGCAGTGCCAGCATTTACTACCATAAGTTTTCCAAAATTCCATTCCCATGGTCTATGTTTATGACCACATAAAACAAGATCAACCCCTGTATCCAATATTGTTCTTAAAACATCTCCTGCATCAACTACAGTTAATTGATCAGAACCAGTATCTGGAATTGCGATAAGATGATGATGCATTGCCAAAATCTTTACTTTGTCTTTGTATTTTTTCATGGTTCTTTCCAACCACAAATTTTGACGGTATCCAACTTCACCTTCATTTCTATCAGGGCGTGCAGTTCCAAGTGTCACTAAAACTATATCATCATTTAATTCATTTATTGCATCAAATGGAAAAAATTTTTTAAATAACAAATAACCTGTATTTCGATAATCATGATTTCCACTAATAGTAATAATTTTTTTTGTGTTAAAATGAGTCAGCAGAGTCTTACATTGTTCATATTCTTGCATAAGCCCTTCATTTGTTAAATCACCTGTAACAAGTATTACATCTGGATTAAGTTGGTTAACTTCCTCTACTAATTGATCAAATTTTTCTTGAAGGAATTGAGAACCAACATGAAGATCCGAGATCTGAACAATTAACATTTTATTTAATTCAGTACAATCATCTAATAAAGTACACTCATACAAAATATGTATAATAAATTGTAAATTCACGGTAGAATTAAATAATAAACATTTCAATACCTCGCAGTTTTGAGTAAAAAAGCGGCAGTAATCAAAGGGGACGGAATAGGACCAGAAGTAGTAGATTCTATGCTCAGAGTTTTAAGAGAATGTAATTCACAATCAGAAATTATTCTATGTAATGCAGGTTCTGAACAATGGGACAAAAACGGTAGAAAAGATAAATCATACATTCCAGATTCAACTATGAAGATTCTAGAGGAATCTGATGCCTGTTTTAAAGGACCTACAACAACAATACCCTTACCAGATGCTCCAAGAAGTGTGGCTGTAACATTACGTCAAAAATTTGAATTGTATTCCAATATCAGACCAACTAAAACATATGATAGGTTAACTCCAAATAAAAAATTAGATTGTGTTTGTTTTAGAGAAGCTACCGAGGGGCTCTACACAGGAATTGAGGTAAAAATTACCGAGGACTCTGCAATTGCAATTAGAAAAATTACTAGACATGGATGCAAACGATTTATGAATTCTGCAGTTAGTTGGGCACAAAAATATAAAATAAAAAAAATAGTCGCAATTACTAAAAGAAATATTCTAAAACAAACAGATGGTATATTTTGGGAAGAAGTACAAAATGCAATTAAAGGGACAGACATTACTGTATCAGAAATTTACATTGATAATATGGCTCAACAAATGGTGGTCGCTCCAGAACAATTCAATAATTCGGTTTTAGTAAGTACCAATTTGTTTATGGATATAATATCAGAATTAGCTTCTGGGCTAGTAGGCTCTATTGGATTAATTTATTCTGCAAATATGGGAGATAATTTTGCAATGTTTGAAGCAGCACATGGAAGTGCACCACAATTTGCAGGACTAAACAAAGTAAATCCAACTGCAACAATTCTTTCAGGAGCTTGGATGGTAGAGTATTTAGGAGAAACAGAGATTAGAAATGCAATTTTTAATGCCACAGAAAGAGTAATCAATGAAGGAAAAGCAGTCACGTGGGATATTGGAGGAAATGCTAGTACAACACAAATGACTGATGCAATCATAAAATATGCAAAAGAAAATTTACAAAAATAAATTAATTATAAAAACTACTTTTCTCGAATAGCTTCAACTAGAATTAATTCTTCAAAAAATAATTTCTTTTTTGCAAGAATTCGAGGAGTAAGACCTAATTTTTGTGTGTAATCCATGAGTTTTTGATAATTAGATAGGGAAGAAGTTACAAAAAGAAATTTTCCTCCGATTTTAATATTTTTATAAATTGAATCAAATATTTTTATAGGAATTTCAACCCCTTCTTTTCCTCCATCAGTAACAGCATCCAAAATTTCATCAGTTGCAAGATATGGAAGATTACACACCACTAAATCAAATTCCATGGTTATCGCATCAGCACCATTACAACAAATTAAATTTTCTGTACGATATGTTTGATTTTTCAGTACAACAAAATTAATGTCAGTCCCAACAACAAATGTAAAAGTTTTACCTAATAATTTTGTAAGATATCCAGAACCACTTCCAATATCTAGTGCAGAAACCCCTTTCTCTTTTTCAATATAATCAGCAATGAAAAAGGTATCTTCTGAAGGAGAATATTCCTCATCTCTCAAGAATTTGTTTTGCAAGATCAATTATTTCTTCACCTGAAAGGTCATCCAGTCGTTTCTCTATTATGGTTTCTTTTCCAAATTGTTTAAAGATATTTTGTATTGTTTTTCGTCTATATGAAAACATTCTATTTACTATATCCACAAGATCTTTATCAATTGATTTTTTTTGCGTTATTTTAAGAACTACTGAATCAACTTGTGGTGGCGGTGAAAAATTTTTCTTTCCCACATCTAAAAATTTTTCAACGTTAAAAACATAATTTGCAATAATACTTACAGATCTTCTATTTTTTCCAGATTTTGAAAGTAATTTTTCTGCAAATTCTTTTTGTACCATAATTACACCATGTGAAAAAGAAGTAGTCGCCAACCATTCTATTGCCTCTTTACTTTTTGAGTAAGGTAGATTTGATACAAATATTGAAAAAATATTCTGATTTTTGAATCCATCACCAAATTCTAAATATAAATTAGAAATTGAAGAAAAAGTAGATTTTGCTCGTTCATACAAGTGTCTGTCGGCATCAATAGAAATGACTTTTTTTGCATTTTGACATAGTAATCCAGTCAAAACACCCATTCCCGTACCAATCTCAAAGACAACATCATTTTTAGTAATATTAGCTTCAGAAACAATGGATTTTGCAATTGATTGTGAATTTAGAAAATGTTGACCTAATCTTTTTCGTTTAATCATTTTTTTACAAAAAGATTCATTCTATTATCGCTAGTAATTTCTTCCATGATTCGCGCGGAAATATGTTTTATTGGTTCTTTGAATCCTACTCGCTCTTGCAAATCAGCATAACTTTGAAATTTTTTCTTTTCTCGCTCTTCCAGCATTATTTTCATGTAAGTTTTTCCAATTCCTGGAATCAATTCAAGTCCGTGTGTTCTTGGGGTTAACGGTCTTGCATTATTTATGGAATCTACAAATCGTGCCTCATTGTCAGTAACAATATTTTCAACAACTCCAGGTAATTCACTTTGAGCAGATGATGAGATTTGATCATACTCCAACTTACCTAAAACAGATAGAATTTTAGTTCTACCTTCTTTTCCTATATGAATTCTTTCTCCAATTTCAAATGTAGAATTTGGAATTCCAAGAACTTCTAATATTGTAAGTCTATCTTCTCCAATTGCAGTAATTATTATTCCATCACGTCCACGTACTGTGAAAGATTTTCCACGCATATTGAAATCTAAAATATATGCATATTCCTCATACTTTCTTGGTGGGGATGTTGCCCTAGACAAAATAAAGTGCTCCTTGAAATTTAAGAATGCCCCTTGATAATTTTGAGCATTTTTTCTAAGGTTTCAGCAAGAATAAGTTTTTTCCAACCAAATGTAAAAGAACGTAGTTCAGCTAAACTGGTTGGTCTAATATTTACAATTTCAACAGATTCTTCTTCGGTTAATTCACAATCTTTCATTAATTGTTTTTTCATTTCTTTAGCATCTTTAGGATCTAATTGTACAAATTTTGAAACATAATCATATGTCCAACGCTGAATTTGATCCATTTCTTCAACATCAACCTTACCTAAAATTTCTTTAACTTCGGATAGAGAAATGCTTTGTTTCTTTTTTATTTCTTCCATTATTTAACACCGAATGGTTTGATATGATCTAATCTAGTGATCAATGTTTTTGTTTTATTTCCTAATTTAACATCCAAAGTAATAGAACGTCTACCAACACTTGTGATTCTACCCACTTTACCGTGATAACGTCTATGTGGTAATCCTTTGTGCTGTCTAGGATCTATAATTACAAGGGCTTGTTGTCCTTCATGGTATTGCACTAGCAAAAAAGATACTCCTCTAGGAGCAGTTTTAGTCATTACAGCTCTTGCTTTATGCTTAAAACCGTGTGAACGACCATGGGATTTTTTAGTTGCCATATCTGAGTATTTTTCTTAATTACCCTATTTTAACACTTACGACTTGTCATTTACAATTAACCAATAATATCAGTTCTAAGTTGTCCACATGCAGCAGAAATTTCAGATCCCTTTTCCACACGTACTGTACAATTTACGCCAGCGTTGTAAAGTATTTTTTCAAATTCAATAACATTTTTTCTGTTTGGGCGTTGAAAATTACCAGCTGTTGGATTTATTGGAATTAAATTAACATGTGAGCCATTGCCTTTCAACAGTAAAGCAAGTTCTCTTGCAATTTCTAGAGAATCATTTACACCTTCAATTAGGGCATATTCAAACGTAACACGTCTTCCTGTTTTCATAAAATAACGTTTTCCAGCTGCAATCAAATCATTTACTGAATTAGGTTTTGCAGTTGGAACTAATTTTTGACGAAGTTTATCATTTGGAGCATGTAAGGATATAGCCAATCCAATTTGAAGATCTTCATCAGCAAGACGATCAATACCAGAAATAATACCAATTGTAGAAATTGTAATATTTCGCTGTCCAATACCAAAGCCTCTCTGATGAGTCAGTAAACGAACTGCACGTATTGTTTCATCATAATTTGCTAAAGGTTCACCCATTCCCATGAAAACTAAATTTGTTATGTGTTGATTTCTTTTTGCAAGAAGATCTGCAAAATGAATTACTTGTGCAATAATTTCTTCAGCTTTTAGATTGCGCATAAATCCCATTTGTCCTGTTGCACAAAATACACATCCCATTGCACAACCAACTTGAGTTGAAACACAAATAGTTGATCTTGGATGACCATTAATTTTTGTTGATGGGTATTGAATTAAGACTGTTTCAACTGGAGTTCCATCAACAAGATTGAGAAGTAATTTTGTTGTATCGCCATCATCACTTACAACACGATGAATTTCAGTTGCAGAACCAATCATGAATCCTTCTAAAACAAGTTTATCCCTTATTGCAGATGGTAGTTGACGTAATTCAGATATATCTTTTGGAAATTTATAGTAAAGTGGATAAAGAATTTGATCTGCACGATAACGTTGCTGACCAATATCCACAACCATTTTTTCCATTTCCTCTGGCATTAAGCGATAAAGATCTTTCATAATATGATCATTTTATTTTTAGAATATACATATTCAATCATTAGTTTGACATCAAGATATTATAATTTAATCAATTCTAAAGAATTTTTCGTGATTTTTATTAGTGTTTAAAATATGATTGAGTACAAAGTAAACACAGGCAATCAATAAAATGAAAAAATAAAGAAAAAAAGAAGGTTTACTCTTCTAATGACATTAAATCATCAGAATCAGCATCTTCTGTTGGTTCAACCATCTGTAACTCAGTTGAACTAACTATGATTTCCGGTTCAGGTTCGGATTCTTTTTCTTTTTTACTTAGTTTTTTAGCCGGTTTTTTTGCGACCTTTTTTTCAGTATCTTCTGGGTCAATTACTCCTGCTTCACCTAGACCAAAGATTACTTCTTCTTCTGGGTGGTGAGGACTATCGACCATTCTTGCAATTCGTTTCTTACCAGATTTTTTGAAATAAATTCTATAGGTGCTTGTATGTGCAACAACATTTCCACCAATTGGTCTAGTTGGATCACCAAAGAAAACATCTGGAGATGCCATTACTTGATTTGTTGCAAGTGCAGCACAGTTGTAAGTTTCTGCAATTCTAGATAACATGTGAACAAAGTGATTTAGTTTTTGTTGTCTATTTGACAATGTTCCTCTACCTAGATACTCTGCACGGAATAACCCAACTGCAGAATCAACAACAATTAGTTTAACGTTGTTTTCTTCAATTACAGGACCTGCTTCTTCAAGAATTAATGTTTGGTGTGCACTATTGTATGCACGTGCTACAATTATTCTATCCAAAACTTTTTCTGGATCCATTTCATGTGCTTGTGCTATTGAGACAATTCTTTCAGGTCTAAAAGTATTTTCTGTATCTATATACAAAACACCACCATCTAATCCGCCTTCGGCTTTTGGTTTTTGAACCATTACAGCTAGTGTATGTGCAAATTGAGTTTTACCTGAACCAAATTCGCCATAAACTTCTGTAAGAGCTTGTGTTTCAACGCCACCATCAAATAGTGTATCAAGACAATTAGTTCCAGTTGAAATTTTACCAATATCTTGTCTGCGTTTGTAAACTTCAGTTGCTGTAACAAAATCTTTTGAAATTAATCCAGTTTCAACTAAATGTTGTCTTGCTTTGTTTACAATTTTTTCTGCAGTATCTTTTTCCATTCCAGTTATTTCTGCAATTTCCACAGGACCTCTTACGATAAGATCCATAACATTGTGTACACCTGCATCAGATAATTTTCTAGTAGTTACAGGACCTACGCCCTCTAAACTATCTAATCTTAAATCTTCTACCATACCGTATAGTACGGTACTAGTACTTTATAAGAGTATTGTTTTACAAATGGATCGCAAAAATATTACTGAAATAATTTAGAACTAACGTCTCTTTCTTCTTTGGCCTGGTTTATTTTGTCCAGGAAATCGTCCTAATGAAAATCGTTTTTTAAAATTGCTCTTGTTTCTAAGACTAGAATTTGTACCTACTATCTTTCTACCTTCAACTTTTGGAGTCTGTCCTCTTACTTTACCTGCTTTTGTAAGTGAACCGTGTGTTGCCATAAATCAATTGTGTAAAATAGTGAATTTATGTATTTGTATAATTACCAATATTTTGTCTTTATTGTTTCGATAACTTTTTCATGTTCTTTGCTCTTACGACGTGCATATCTTTCCATTGCACCCAGAGGAATACCTCCCAAGGATCTTGCAATTCCGTTAAAGAGATATCGTTGTGGTCCTTTTGAACCTGTTTTGGTCATGAATTTTTGAATTCCATATTTGAAATTATGTTGCCATGTTTTGTATAACACACCAAGTTGTGCAGGAGTCATTTCATTTCCAATATTAAAGAAATCAGATTTTTCCAATAATCCAATTGGAACAAAAGTGAGTGCGGTAGCAGTAAACATTGAATCTGGTTGCTCATGTTCTAATTCTGTGATAAGACGAATTGTATCCCATGAATCTTCTGGTTGTTCATCGTTATCCAAACCCATGATCAAAGTAAATGCAGGAATCCAGTAATCTTGATTCAAAGTTTTGACACCCTCTTTTACTACCCAGTGCCATTCACTTGGAGCATATGGTGCAAGTTTTCTATCAGCGTATTTTCCAATTAATCTTAAACTACCAGTTTCAAGACCAGCTTGAATTCCAATCATGTTGTTAGGGCCAGATTTCATAATTTTGGATAAATTCGGAATTAATTTTTCGTCAGCTATTGCACCTGCCAATGTTCCATGTGTTGGATTGGTGTGCTCTACCCCAGTAGACATGATGGCAGTAAAGAGTTCTTCAAGTGCCTCCCTATTTGGTTCCATTCCTTTTGCAGTTCTAGGATCCATACCATAAACAAAAATATCATCACTGTGTATCCAAGCAGATTTTGAACCTCCTTTTTTGATGTTAACTTCAATTTCACGTTTAACTTTTTCTGGAGAATAGTATCTTAGTGATCTTAAAGTAACATCACAGAATTTACATCCTCTTCCACAACCGCGCATTACTTCAACCATTCCATGCATACTAGGTTCTACAATCTCTGGAATTTCATCAAGATCCGGTCTATCCCAAAAATTCACAAATCTAGCATGAATTTTTTTTCCATTTCTTTCAAATTCTTTTATGTTTACTTTGAAATCACTACGTTTTCTAAATGGATCCATATTATCAAAATCACCATTAATTAAATAATTGAAAAATCTACCAGCATGTCCATCAATTTCAGGTGCAATACCACCAAGCTCTCCTTCTAAAATAGCATAAATGCCGAATTCTTCAATTTTTTCTGGATCATAATTGTATTGCCAAGTTCCAGATGCACCAGAAATAACTTTGGCTTTACTGCCGGTTCTTTGTTTGGCAGCCTTTATTCTATAATGTAATTCAGCATTATAGAATTCATCATATGACATTTGTTTTCGACCATAAGTAAAAGTCATGGTTACAGGACCCATACCTAATGGATCCATTTCATATGTACCAATTACTTGAGTGTCAGGACCAATAAATTTCTCGATGTGATCAGGATGTGCAACAACTACCTCTTCACGTTTAAAACCATCACGCAGTAAACCTGCTTCCACTTTTCGTAATCCATATGGAGCATAATTTGCAACACCATTTGTGTGCGGAATATAATTACAAATAAAATCAAATAAAATCTTTGGAGTTACTTGATTTCCTAAAATTTTGTATAATAAACTATTTTTATTTCGATTTGGATCAAGTGCTGGGGCACATCCAAAAAATGTAGCTAATGAAAGACCACGATATGCAGACATTAAAGTACGATCAGCAGTTAAAACGATTTTTGGGTTACCCAATACTCTTCAACAAAATGATTTATCGATTTATTTTAAACCTTGCTAGTCAAACCTAATAATTTTCTAGAATTCCTGCTTTATTTCTATGAAAACTACCAAACTCATGATTAGACATTAAATGATCACCATCAAACACAGTGCCGTCTTTACAAACTAAATCTTCACCAATACAACAGCTACCACATATTCCAACACCACATTTCATTGTACGCTCAAGACTTGCTTGAACAAACAATCCTTTAGAATGTGCTAGTTGAACAGTTTTGTACATCATTATTTCAGGACCGCATGTATAGATACCATCAAAACGATTTTCATTTACAAGTTTTTCAATAGTGTTTGTAACAAATCCTTTTTCACCATAACTACCATCATCAGTGGTGATAATTACACGGTGAACATTATTTTTCAATAGATCGTTTGCCAGTTCCTCAAAAAAAACTTCGTTTTTGGATTTTGCACCAATTACAAGAGTGACATCATCAGTAGGTTTAACAAAAGTCAACAATCGCATCATAGGAACAAGACCGGTTCCACCACCAACAAGCAATAATTTTCCTTGTTTTAAATCAAAAGAGTTTCCATACGGTCCTCGTACACCGATTTGTTGACCTACTTGAACATTATACAATCCAGTTGATGCCAATCCATGTTTTCTTACAGTAAAAGCAGCTTTGCCAGATTCTTTAGAAACCATTACACTCATTGGTAATTCATTAAGTCCTGGAATCCAAACCATTGCAAATTGTCCTGGAAGAACATTATGCATCACATCGTCAGAAAAAATTAAAGTTCTAACTGTAGGTGTCTCATCAATTACTTTTTCAACTATGCAAATTTTAGGATGATTATGATTTCTTTGCAAGACCTACCATCTCATCTATTTTGGAATATCCTTTTCTTTTCATGTATTCAAGTATTCCATGATTAATATCATTAAAAACATGTATCCAATTCGAACCAATTGCACTTCCTAATTGAACTGCAGAAGATCCAGCTAAAATAAATTCGACTGCATCTTCCCATGTAGATATTCCACCACATCCAATTATAGGAATATCATATTTTGAAGAAATTTCATAAACACATCTTAACGCAATTGGTTTGATAGGCGTTCCAGATAATCCACCGAATTTATTACTCAAAATAGGTCTTTGAGTTTCTACATCAATTGCTATTGCTCTAACAGTATTGATTGCAGTGATTGCATCTATTCCAGAATCAATTGCTGCATTTACAGTATTAAGATAATTACTAGTTCCCAATCCCACTTTGGCGATAATCGGAATATTTGTAGAGGTTTTTACTGCACTTATAATTTTTTTAACTAATTCAGGATCATCTCCCACTTCAAGCCCAACTTTGGCAACATGAGGACAAGACAAATTTAATTCAAATGCAGTGATTTTACAGTTTTTAAATTGCATGATCATTGATTCAAAATCTTCAGGAATCGAGCCTACCAGACTAACAATGATTGGTACATCAACATTAGATTCGATCATTTTTGCAAAATTTTGAGCCCCCGGATTTGATAATCCAACTGCATTAATCCATCCGCCGCCATCTACACTAAAAATAGTAGGATTTGGATATCCATCCCATGGTTCGGTACTAAGAGATTTTGTTACAACTGCACCTGCACCTGAACGATAAAGACGATTAAAAACATCTAATGAAATACCCAATATGCCTGAGGCTAACATTACAGGTCTATCTAGACAAATTTTTCCTACAGAAGTAATCAGGCTTGGATTCACTTTGAAAAATATAGGTAGTTTCGAATATAATAGTTGATTCATAAGGTTTCTAGTACCTTTTTAAAAGGAGTCCTAAAATCATCTATTCATGTATTCTGTAATCTTAACAGAATTTGGAATCGCGGTTTTCAAAGACGAAAAACTGGAAAAGGCATTTCCTTTCAAAGATTCGGTCAGAGATTATCTTTCTGTGAAAAAAAAGGAATCAAAATTATATGATCTTGTAAATTATCTAATGCCACTTCAAAGAGGAGTTTCGGTGAGTGATGAATCATTGATGGTATTATTGAAGAAAAGTTCTATTGATGCACAAATGATGGAAATGGATGAATTAGAAAAAATTCAAGCAATAAAACCGCAAATAATTGTGGATTCTGGATTTGCACAAAATACATCTGAAGTATTATCTAAATTAAGAGAATTTGCAATGGGACTTTCATCATCAAAAGTTACAGAAGTTTCAGAAAGTCCAGATCTGCACATCATTCAAGCAATAAATTCATTGGATGAAATTGATAAAATTGCAAATGGGCTTAGTTCAAGATTACGAGAATGGTATGGATTACATTTTCCAGAATTAGATAACATAATAGATAGCATTAATGGATATGCACAAATTGTTTTAGCAGGAAAACGTGAATCGTTAACAAAAAAAGTGTATGAAGAAGCAGGATTCCCAGATTCAAAAGTAGAAATGATTTCTTTGCTTGCATCAAAAAGTAGAGGTGGAGATATTTCAGATGTTAATTTAGCAATTGTACAATTTATTGCAAAACAAATTCTAGACTTTCATGATTTGAGAAAAAAATTAGAAGATCATGTAGAGTTAGAAATGCAAACTATTGCTCCAAATTTATCAGCTATTCTTGGAGCTGCTGTTGGTGCAAGAATATTGGGAAGAGCAGGTAGTCTAAAAAAATTAGCATCAATGCCAGCAAGTACAGTTCAAGTAATAGGTGCAGAAAAAGCACTCTTTAGATCATTAAAGACAGGAGCTCAACCACCAAAACACGGATTGTTATTCCAACATGCAATGGTACATGCTGCACCTAGATGGCAACGAGGAAAAATTGCACGTGCCATTGCAGCAAAGGCAGTCATAGCTGCAAGAGTAGATGTGTATGGAGAAGGCATCAATATGACTTTACTAGAAAAACTCAACATCAGAGTAACAGAAATTGGCAAAAAATATGAAAATCCTACTGAAAGAGAAACAAGGAAACCGGAATTGTTTAGAAGTGAAAATACGGATTCTAGAAGAAGAGAAGGAGGAGATTCCAGAAGAAGAGAAGGAGGAGATTCCAGAAGAAGAGAAGGAGGAGATTCCAGAAG
>NSIR01000007.1 GCA_002737445.1 Nitrosarchaeum sp.
TTTTTACATTTTGTACAAATTCGATTCATAAATGATAAGAAAAAAGAACTCCTTTTATCTTTTATTGAATGTAAAGTAATAATAGATAACAAATGTAAAATCATACGTGAAGATACTATGTCCAAAATGTAAGAAAACTGCAGAATTATCAATGGATTATTCTTTTGTAAAATGTGAAAACTGTGATTTTGATATGAGTTATGGGGAATATGTTAAATTTGTTGCACATAATGAAATTACATATTCAGATATTCTTGGAGATTATACAGGTAGTACTGAAGGTCAGGCAGCAGGATCGCTAGATGAATGGGATTAACAACATAGTAAAATCATTTAGTAGATTGAAATAATTAGATTGTAAAATGGAGAAACATCATTGGAATTTCTATTAGAAAATATACTTAATTTAATTGGATTTTTGGTAGGGCTTACAATAGGAATAATGTCATTAATTGGATTTAGAAATACAGGCAGTCCCACATTATTTAGATTAACAATTGCATTTTTCTCAATAAGTGCAGGATTTTTTGTAATATGGATTGGATACATGTTAGAAGATTTTGTAATAAAAACAGGCAACATAGAAAGAGGGTTGCAAACTTTAGGAATTATAATTCAAACTGTTGGATATTTTTTCATAGCATTTTCACATAGTATCAAATCATTTTTTCCGAAGTCAAGATATTTTAGAACTGTTGGAATTTTTCCATTATTTTTAGTATCGTCTGTACAAGTGGAACATATCTTTAGATCTGTCTCATTCATTTTACTAGCTTATGGTGCAATTGAGACAATGTTATCATATATTGAAAACAAAAACAGAGGAGCTATATTCGTAGCGTTTGGATTGGCATCATTAGCTCTTGGAGAATTTTTAGGGTGGTATTCATTTGTATTCCCAGAATCCATATTAAATTCACTATCAATAAGTATCAAAATTGTGGGTTTAATTGCATTATTTATTCCGATAAGCAAAATTCCTTTAAAACGAATAAAATTTGATAGTAATTTAGAGTAGATTCACATTAGGCTCAAATCAATTACAAAATCAAAATTTGTCAAATTCTTTTATCTTTTTAGTGTATTGCAAAATATCAACTCACTCTCATAGAAATTACAAAAATAAGCAATACGAGAAGACATGGCAGAATATAGAACACATATGAAAATTATTGGAGATATATTATCAACTACACGTGATGATTTACAAGATGAAGAGGGTGCTACAGTAACCTATCTTATAAGAAAAGCTAACATTTCACATTCCAGAATTTCAAGAATTTTAAAGACACTAGTATCTCAGGGATTATTAGAACAGACAGATGTACAAAATTCCAACAAATATAAAATTAGTCAGTCGGGACGAGAATTCCTGCAAGCATATTACACATTTACCACTTTTGCAGATAATTTTGGTTTAACAATTTAATTTTCTATTTCTTCAAATTCATCTAAATTATCATCAAAATCATCTTGAAAATCTGTATCCTCATATTCAGATGATGGATTAGACATGATATCTAATTAAAATTTGTTCGTAAAAAATGTATTCAAATGTAAATGAATAATTAAAGAAAAGAAATACAATTAGTAATTGAAAATAAAGTGTGATAAAATAGGTATTGCAAAAGCAAGTAAAATAATCAAAAATGGAGGAGTTGTGGTTTTTCCAACAGACACAGTATACGGAATTGGTTGTGATCCATACAATAAAGATGCAATTAAAAGAATTTATAAAATTAAATCAAGAAAAAGTTCTAAATCATTACCAATTTTAGTTTTTTCAAAAGACATAGCAATGAGTATTGTGGAATTTGATAAAAATTCTGAAAAAATTGCCGATGAATTTTGGCCGGGGCCTTTAACTTTAATTTTAAAATTAAAAGATAGAAATCTAGAATCATTAAGTGTGAATGGAAAAATTGCCATACGAGTTCCCAAACATTCATCTACGCTAAAACTTTTAAAAGAATGTAATTTTTTAATTGGAACAAGTGCAAATATTTCTGGAACTGGTTCATTTACAAATCCAGCAGAGTGCTACCAAAATATTCAGGATTTTGATCTTTTTTTGGATGGTAAAACAATTTCAAGTGATGGAGAATCAACAATAATTGAATTTGAAGAAGATAAATTAAAAATTCACAGAGAAGGAATTTTAAAAGAAAGAGATATTGTGAAAATACTTTGAATCTGATAATTACATGTGCAAGATATTTCGAATTAGAAACTAGTCAAGAATTACAAGGAATTTTAGAAAATTTAGGGGATTTAAAACCAATAATAACTATTACAGATATGTCTGGAATTTTAACTGTTAAAACTAAAATAGATGCAATTGAAGTTGTAAGAAAAATTAAAGAAATGGTGCTAGAGGAGCCATGGTGTATCAGATATTCCCTAAGAATAATACCGATTCAAAAAATCATTGAAACAAATATGGATAGTATTGAAAATGGAATTTCAGAGATAATCAATTTACTCTCTAATGAAGAAACATATAGAATATCTATTGAGAAACGAAATTCAAATATTTCCACTCAAGAATTAATAACTAAAATTGCAAAAAAAATCAAAAATAAAGTATCTTTAGATTTTCCAGATAAAATTATTTTAATTGAGATATTGGGAAAAAATACAGGAATTTCAATTATTAAAAATACAGATATTTTAAGTATTGAAAAAATAAAGCGCGGAATATCAGAATAAAATTGCTGCTTTCTCTACTAGTAAATCTACAAGGGGATCATCAGATAAAATTGTATCAAGTTGTTTATTTGTAATATTAAAATATTTTTTTATAAATAAAGTATTATCTATTTCAAATACGTTTACAGATTGATATTTTAATTCATCATAAAGTTTATCCAAGTTTTTTTTACTACCAAGTGCAATTAATATAAAATTCTGTTTTGATTTAATTCCAGCAGAATTAATTGCAAATGAAATTTGTGATGAAATAGCAAATCGCATTAAAATATCTATTTCAAATTTATTTGAAAGCAACGTATTATTTTTATCAGAATTAACAGATAACGATATGATTTTCCTTAGATGTGATTTATTTAAAATAAAATTACTGGATATAGCCTGTAATTTGACTTTTGGGAATTGTTTTCTAAGTACATCAATGTATTTTACATCCATATCTTTTTCACCTTTAAATTCAATTGCTTGAATTAATTTATTTGAAATATCAAAGACTAATCTTTTAGAAGAACCCCCATGAATGATTGGAATAATACTCACTAGATCATTATTTTTAATTATTGTTGATTTTCCGTCTATTGCGGAAGAATCAATCCCATTAATTGCAATTAAGATGTTTTCAACATCCAAATTTGGCGTATTTTCAGGTTTTAATTGTAAAATTAAATCAATAAGGTCTTGAAGTGGGATATCAGATTTATCAATTTGGACTTGATCAGTAATGAATGACTTTTTTGCACCACCTACAAATTTTACTAAAATCATTCCATATCATCAAATGTAAAAATTAATTTTTATTATTTTACCGAATTTATTCTTCTTCATCTTCATCTATGTCTGATTCAGAATCTTCGTCGGAGATATTATCAGTTGCAGAAATCTTTTCCTTCAGAGTGAAATTTTCAAGTTTTGAGGATTCAATTTGAGATTGTTTTACTTTTTCTTCTCTGATTTCTTTTTTAATAAATTTAGTAATATATCCAGCAATTTCATTTTTAAGTCCTTTTGAACGAATTATAGCTATTTCATTTAATGCTTTTTTATTATCTGCAAAATCTTCTCCAAATTTTTGCTTGTGATCTTCCATTACATCATATGAAAGACGTTTTATTCTATCCAATATTGGTATAATGATTAAAGGGTTTTTTATACCTATATTTGAAGAAATGATTTTGAATTTTCTTCTAATAATGAAGCCATTTCTTCGTATGATTTACCAAGTATTTTGGAGGCACAAAATACAACACTTGGTATAAAACTAATTTGTCCAGATTTCATTTCAAAGCATTTTGAGAATCTCACTGGACCGTCTGTTTCCACAAGAATTTTTGTTTCAGATGTTTTAGATAATAATATCTGTTTATCATTTGCATAAATCATTACTGGACCATATGAAACAAAAAAATCCATGTCCATAGCTTTTTGTAATTGTTTTTTATTTCCATCAAACCAATGCAATAATGTATGTTTAGAGTCATATGAAGTCATTATAGAAAATATTTCATCAAGACTTTTTCTCGAATGAATTGATATGGGTTTTTGATATTTTTCTGCAAGAGATAATAGAGTTTCAAAAATATGAATTTGTTTTTTATGATCTTCATTTGATGTTTCATATGTTGGATCTAATCCAATCTCCCCAATACCAGAAATACGTTGGTGATTTTTATCAATAATATCAATCATTAATTCCAGATCATCATGTATATGTTCAGGATGAATTCCAATAAATGGTAAAATAAGTTCACTTTTTGTTGATAGTTCTAAAGTTCGTTTAGAAGTTATAGTGTCTACAGATACACAACAAGATTTAATTTTAATATTTTCCATTCCTTTAATTATATAATCTAAATCATTTTGATATTCTAAATCAGATAAATGAATATGAGAGTCATATAGCCAAGTCAATACTTTAAATTTTAAAAATAGTCTGTATAAATCGATTCCTTAGTGATATTTATTTACTCATAGTCTTTTATCTAAAAAAAAATAATACGAATCAATGAAATCATCTGAGCTTGGTATTTCTGCAATGTATAGAATTTTAAAAAAATCAGGTGCTGACAGAGTTAGTGATGAATCAGCCGAAGAATTAAGAGATATAATTGAAAACTTGGCTAATA
Source organism: Nitrosarchaeum sp. (assembly GCA_002737445.1). Lineage (GTDB taxonomy): Archaea > Thermoproteota > Nitrososphaeria > Nitrososphaerales > Nitrosopumilaceae > Nitrosarchaeum. The sequence goes on from NSIR01000007.1 coordinate 4,833, forward strand.
AAATTGCAAAAAGTGCAGTTGATATGGCATCTCATGCAGGAAGAAAAACCATAAAAGCGGAAGATGTCAAACTTGCTTCAAAACCATTTATTTAATTTTAATCTAAAGAGTTTAATTATTCATTTCATATTTTTGAAAACGGTGCGGTGGCAGAACGGTTATGCGTGAGCCTGCAAAGCTTATACAAAGGGGTTCGACTCCCTTCCTCACCTTAGAATTTTAACTTAATTCAACAATTACTTGTCCTTTCATCCAAGGATGCAATGTACAAAAATAATCATATGTCCCTATCTTTTCAAAAATGAATCTAAAAGATTCATTTGGATCTAAATGTTCACTATCAAAATATCCAGTTGGTTTGCTATAATAACCAGAAGTCACACTATGAAATGCGGAATCTTCGTTTTTCCAAATAACTGCATCTCCTTGTGTTATTACAATTTTTGATGGTATGTAGCAAGAATCAGTTTTTTCACATCCTGGACGTGAAACTTTTGTTGGCATGATAATGTCTGCTTTAAGATTGATTTTAGAATCATCAATATCTTGAATAAAATTTTTATTTTGAGATTGAATTACAAGTCCAAATATCACACATCCAATGATAATCATCATAGAGACTAAAATAATAAAAAACTTCCAAAAATTATATCGTATGTTGAACAGAGTTATTATGATATTACCAGAGTTTCTAAATATATAGGATGTCAGACAAACTACTTGGTTCACAATAGTAATGGATTACTTGAATACATTCCAGGTTCCCATGCCATATTAGCCCAAAAAAATTCTAGTCTTCCTTTAGAAGGATTTTCAGAAAATGTTAAGATGAGTATTCAAGAATATGCTGAAAATTCTAAAAGTGATGTAGAAAAAGGTAAAAATTTTCTTCAATGGGTACTAACACGTGTTTTTGAGGCTACAGAAGACGATGCAGCCGATGCAATCGTTGATGGTGCAAATGATCTTGGTATTGATGCATATCTTCCAGTAGATTTTTCAGATAATACAATTCGTCTATTCCAATCAAAATACGGAACATCCCATTCATTTGAAGCAATTGCCAAATTCAAAGAAGATGCAAATCGCTTACTTGGAAAAGATATATCAAAAATGAGACCAGAATTAGCTCAACTTGTTACAAAAATCAAGGAAAAAAATCTAAAAATCAAGTGCTGCTATGTTACAGATCAAAAAGTAGAGTATCAAGATGATCTCATAGAAATTATAGATATCGAAAAGATTATTCAGAAATTATGGGAACGGATAAAAAAACCTGCGGCTGGAAAAAAATCATCAATAAAATTAGAAAGAATGCTCAGACACGAAAATACAATTCTAGGTATTTTGAAACTACGAGAATTGACAGAATTTGTAAGTAAAAATAAGGATTATGTTTTCGAATCAAACATTAGGCAATGGATGCAATTTAAAACATCGGTAAATAAAGGATTACGAGAAACGCTTCAGAGTAATCCAGGAAAATTTTTTTATTATAATAATGGAATTACAATCGTAGTTAGTGATTTTGAAGAATTAGGAGATAATATGATTGAATTATTTGCACCTCAAATTGTAAATGGTGCACAAACATCTAATTCTATTCTTGATCATTCTAAACGAACCAAAAACATGGATGGTTCCATGACAGTGACTATTATTAAAGCAGATGATGAACAAGAACAAAATAACATTACAAAATACAGAAATTCACAAAATTCAGTTAGAGGAAAAGATCTTGTTTCACTTATGGATTTTCACAAATCAATTAAATCACAATTGAAAAACTGTGGTTATTTTTATGAGATTCAAGCTGGATCATTTGATACAAAATCAAAATCAAAACAATCAGAATATGAAGGAGATTTGATATATAATGAATATCTTCCAGATAATCATAAAAAAGTAATTGTGGCAAAAGATGCCATTCAGGCTCTTGTAGCTGGAATTGAACAAAGACCTACTGAAGCATATAGTTCTCCAGCTCAATTTCTTCCAAGAGGAAGCAAATATGACGATATATTCAATGATAATTTAAAAGATGATTATAGAATTTTGTTATACCCATATCTTGTAAAAGAGTATGCAAAAAAGACATTGAAGTATGGAAAACAGGGAGGACATAAAACAAAAAGATATGCAACTTTATTTTATGTTGGAGTTTATTTTAGAATTTTACATAAAAAAATATTAGAAACTAAAGGTGATTTTAAAAGTGATGTAAGAAAAATGGAGCCAATATTCCGTAGTTTCAAATTAAATTCTAGAATTTTAAAGATTACAGATATTGTAGTTACAAAATTTTTAGAAGATACAGTGGTAGATGATGAAATAGAATTAGCAAATACAAAACATAATTTCTTTTCACAGCATGTATGGAATGATTCAATGCTCAGAGTTGTTGATAAAAAAATAAGACAGGAAGAGGAAGAGGTTTTAATCTTAAAAAAACTTGCAAACAACTTATTTTAGATTTTTAAGCAGGTAGAAGTCTAACCAAGTAAAAATTTGCAGAAGGTTTACAGTGGTCAGACTACCTACCTAAAATTGATATAAACATGTATTATTTAACATAATTTTTCAAAACATTCTCAGATCTAGAATCTTTTTTATAGAGATTAAAAAAAGCACAATTACTTGGGAACTAAAGAAAAATGTACGATTTGTAATGATAAAATATCTTTACATTTTAATCCAATGGATGAATGGGTGGGGATTAAAGGTCCACTTTGCGGAAAATGCTATTCAAAAAAATTAGATAAGCATTATCCAGGAGATCACGTTAGAGTGAACAAAGAAGAATAAAATTAATCAGATTTTGAATATTTATTAAAATTAAGACAATTCCATGCCAATGCATCATCTTTTACATTTTTTTCGTCAAGAAATACAATATCACTGATAGTTTTTTTTCTTTTAAGTAAAGTTACTAGAAAACTAGAAAATTGCTTACAATTACATTTTTCATATAAACATGAATCATTATCGCCTTCATCATGATCCTCTGCTGTATGACTGCAATCGCATAGTGCATCCTTTTTCACATCTTTACGGGATTTTTTTGCATAAACCCCTAATCGTAGATATGCCTCACCTCCATGTCCTTTTTTAAATCGATCATAATTTTCTGATTTTTGTAGAACCTTAAAAAAAGAGAAATTATTTTCAGGACGCTGAGAATCTGAACCAAGTATGAACCAATATTCATCACTAGTCTCAACAAATCGGATCTTTATTGAAGAATCTAACCACCAATGTATTGTATCATGCCAAATATCTGAAGCCTTTTTTCGATCATCAAATAATGGTACAACATTCATTCTTAGATCATAGTATCTATAGGCAACTCCTACAAAATTATCAAACCACGGAATAGAAGACGAGGACGGCATTACAATAAAAATGAGATTAAAGTGTATTTATCTGATCTGAATTAAGGTAATACCCTTATATTTTGGTTTTATACTAATTATGATAATGGTTTCATATAGAACAAGTATGCAAATAGTTGCAGATCTTTTGATTGCCACTGAACAATCAGGTCAGCAGGGTATCAAAACAACATCACTGCTAACAAAAGCAAATCTATCACATTCCAGATTATCAAAATTTTTGGAAAATTTAACAGGTTCTGGATTAATCAATAAAATTGAATTTGACAAGAAAAACACATTTGTGATAACTGAAAAAGGAAGACAATATTTGGAATCTTATGCAAAATTTGCAAATATTGCTGAATCTTTTGGATTAGAACTTTAGATTTATTTTTTAGATCTTCTTTTTATGTTATCTTTTTGTCTTTGTTTTCTGTCCTTATATGAGCTGTAAATAATGATTACAGATATGCCTACAATTGCAAGATAAAATAATGGAATGAATGGGTGTTCTCGTATTTCACCTGTAGCAGGCGATATGAATGCTATGGGTACTGTAACAATGAGAAAAATCATAACGACCATGAGATACTTGTCCACAATTAGGGTAATTTACAAAACCATATATCTTTTTGATTTAAATGACTAATAATAGAAAATTATGATTAAAATTCTTGAATTAATCGGATTTGTATTAATCGGTGGTACTGTTTATTCCTATTTGGGAATGATAGGAAATGAGTTAAGATGGCCAGTATTTTTTGGATGTGCAGTTGGAACATTAGCAATTATAATTTATCGTAAAAAAATAAGACAAAAAAACAATAACATATAAAAATATTAAAAATTTAATTTTGTATACAGTGCTAATGAAATATGGATGAATCGACAGATCTATAAAGGAGAATTCAAGTAAATTATTAACAAATTATGATTAATGAAACAAAACAATGGTGGGAAGGTTTAGCAAAAGAACTAGAAGTAGATATAGAAACATTAGATAATTAAAAATATTTTATCAAAAGTCAATGAATTTAAAAATTTATTATTAAATAAGCCTCGGGTGGGCTCTGACCCCACGACCTAACGCTTACGAGGCGTTCGCTCTACCAGGCTGAGCTACCAAGGCACTTTTCGATTATGCCATCAGAGTTAATAAAAAGTCTTTCCGAGTTGGATCAAATGAAAAAAACAATTTCTGGAATTAGAGGCATTTTTGGTGATGACTTTAATCTTAAAGACACATTAAAGTTTTGTAATAATTTTTCATCATTAATTGAATCTAAAAAATGTGTAATTGGTAGAGATACAAGACCGACTGGAATTATGATTAAAGAAACAGCGTCTGCAGTATTAATGAAAAACGGAGTAAATATGTATGATTTAGGTACAGTGCCAACTCCAGTGGTTTTTCGTGAATCAAGAAAATATGGTGCAGGATTAGTAATCACTTCATCACACAATCCATTAGAATGGAACGGGATAAAATTTATCATAAATGGTAGAGGAGTCAATGAGGAAGAATTACCAAAAATTATTGAAGAGCAAAAAATCATAAAGTCAAAAATTGGAATGGAAGAGCAAATCAATTCATCATATCTAGAAGATGCAAAAAAAGTAATAGGGAATATCAACAATAGTCCAGAAATTGTCATAGATATTGGTGGAGGATCTGCAAAAGAATTTGCTCCAAATCTATTAACTCAGTTAGGGTGTAAAGTAAAAGTAATAAATGAAAATATACATAATTGTTCTAGAGGTCCTGATCCAACTACAGATAATTTAACAGATCTAATTAACGCAACATCTGAAAAAGCAATTGGATTTGCATTTGATTTAGATGGAGATCGTTTAGTAGTGGTTAGAAAAGGAAAAAAGCAAACACCAGATATAACATTAGGATTAGGAGCTGTAAAAGCTTTAGAATTAGGATATAAAAAATTTGTATTTAGTATTGATACAAGTAGTTCAATTGAAAAATTTGTCAAAGAAAAAGGTGGAAGTGTTTTAAGATCAAAAGTTGGAGAAGCAAATGTAATAGATTTAATGTTAAAAACAAAAGCCCAAGCTGGAGGAGAAGGAAGTAGTGGAGGTTTTATTTTACCAGAATTTAATTATTGTAGAGAAGGTATTCTCACAAGTGGTCTAATAGCTTCTATGTTAGGAAATTCAAGATTTAATGAGATATTAGATTTTATGGAAAATTATATTCAACAAAGAGAAAAAATAAAAATTGAATCAATTTATCATGATAAAGTTATTGATGAACTCAAGAATAGATTTGGAAAAGAGTATTCGGAAGTGGTAACTTTAGATGGAATTAAGGGAATAATAGATGAAGATAGCTGGGTTTTGATTAGAAAATCAAATACAGAAGATATCATAAGAATTTCAGCAGAATCCAACAATGTAGATAAATGTAAGAAAATTATGAAAAATACCATAGAGATAGTGAAACAATGTTATGACCACATTAAGTGAAGCAACAATAATTAAAATACTTCAAAAAAAATTAGGAAGTAAAAAATTTGTTTCCGAAGATGTAGAAGTTTTTCAAATTGGGAAAACAAAAATTATAACAAAAGTAGACACGATTGTTCAATCTACAGACATACCACCAAAAATGAAAATGATGGATGCTGCAAGGAAAAGCGTCATAGCATGTGTTAGTGATTTTGCTGCAAAAGGAGTTAAACCTCAATTTGGGATAATTTCATTAAATCTTCCAAAAATAATTTCACGTGCAAAAATTAATCAAATTTCAAATGGATTTAAAAAAGCTTCAAAGGAATTTAATATAAAAATTTTAGGCGGAGATACAAATGAAGGGAAAGAAATTGTAATCAGCGTATGTTTGTTTGGAACAACTAGCAATATAATTAAAAGAAAGGGGGCAAAAAATGGCGATATAATATTTGTTACAGGTCTATTCGGATATACCAAATTAGGTTTAGACGTATTACTTGGAAAAAAGAAAGGCAGTAATAAATTTTTTAAAAAGGCAATTAATTCATTTGTAAATCCAACTCCAAAGTTAGATTTTGGAATAAAAAATAAAAAATATTTTACATCATCCATGGATTCTAGTGATGGTCTTTCAACCACTTTAAATGAAATGGCAAATCAAAGTAAATGTAAATTTATTATAAATAATATTCCAACGGGTCAAGATTTGATAGAATTTAGTAAATTACATAAAAGGAATTTAAATGAATTAGTATTTCACGGTGGTGAAGAATATGAATTTGTATTTACTGTTTCAAAAAAATATAAATCAATAATTAATCACAATGCATTGTTATTAAAAACACCAATAATTGAAATTGGTCATGTAGTTAGAGGTAAAGGAGTATTTCTTGAAAAACATAAAAAATTATTATCTTTAAAAGATTTAGGTTGGCACCACTTTAAAAAATAAATTATTGTTCAGCGTAAAAATCATGTTCAACTTTTTGAATTATATTAAAAATAGATTTGGCAGATAAATGAGAAATACATTCATTGATCCATAGATCATCAAGATACATCAATCTATTCATATCATCTAACGGAAGTTGATCTGGTTGAGAATCAGGATACATAGTATGTATTTTAAATCCCTCTTTAGCGATTGTTTCACATTTTGTTTCTAATGTAATTTCTGAAGAGACACTATTTGGACTAAGAAATGAGAAAAACAATGATCCAAGTATTGCTGTGACAATTGCAATGCCTATCGCAAACCAAAGAATGGATCCCATATCAAGAGCAAGTAAAGCACTGTATTTGAATAAAGAGAAAGAATGTAGTAGAAAATAAGGAAGGTTCAAAAAATCAATGTTTTTTAAACCCTTTAAGATTTTGTTTAACATTGTCAGAAATTGAAGCTGAAATTAAAGTAGAACCAGTCGTCAGTCTAGAAGAAAAGGTTCAAACAAAAGTCAGACCAGAGACAAAGATTGAGGGTCCTGAAAAATGGGGAATTGCTCATATTTACAGTAGTTATAACAATACAATTATTCATATGACTGATCTTACAGGAGGAGAGACTGTATCAATTAGTTCAGGCGGTGTTCATGTTAATGCAGATAGATACGAATCTTCACCTTTTGCTGCAATGAAGGCTGCAAATGCAGTTGTAGAAGTTGCACATACAAAAGGATTCACAGGATTTCATATTAGAGTTAGAGCAGTTGGAGGAGTAGGTTCTAGAGTACCAGGTCCAGGTGCACAAGCTGCAATTAGGGCTTTAGCTAGAGGCGGATTTAAAATTGGAAGAATAGATGATGTAACACCAATTCCTCATGATACCACCAGAAAGAAAGGTGGAAAAAGAGGAAGAAGAGTCTAGTCCAAGAGTTTTACTTTAATTTTACAACCTTTAGATTCAAAATAATCAATCATGAATTTACTAAATTTTTGGGATTGATTATTTAGCTTATATTTGTCCAACATGTCTGCAAATTTTTGTTCAATTCCATGTTGTAGATTGGGTTTAAAAGATAATTTAAAAAAAGTCCAACCAAATTTTGAAGTAGGTTCACTAAGAAGATACCCATTAGAAATATTTACAAGAGTTTCTATATGAGATAGTGATTTTTTTACAAGTAATAAATTATCTAAATAATTACTAGTACTTATTTCAAAAACAATATTCATTATTCTTCAACATCTGATGAATAATTACTTAATTTATCAGACAATGATACAAACTTGCCATCTTTTTCAATATTGATCTTAGTTTCCATTCTTATGTTAAGACCAATTGATCTAAATAACATTAGTAATTTTCCACCATCAATAATTTCGGTAATTTCTCCAGATGTGATTAGTTGAGCCAATTTTTCTACAACCATTTTTGTATCATTTTGAAATTGTAATTCTGCATTTTGTAAAACTTCTAGACCTCTAAATCCAAGATGTTCAATAAGAATATCCCTAGGATGTTTTGTTTCTTTTGGCTTCAAGTTATCAGGGGTTTTTTCTATTTCTTGTCGTGTTGAAATATTTTGCTGCATTTCTGCAAGTCTTTTTGCTTTTAATCGTTCTAATTCAGAATCGTCGCTACTCAACCTTTTATCACACCTATAGGCACAAGTTTTGCTACCTTAGTGGCTATTCCCAGATTATGAGAAACATTGACTACTGCATCGACATCCTTGTATGCTTCAGGAGTTTCTTCCACAACCCCATCACGTGTTAATGCCTTGATAAATATGCCTTTATCACTAAGTGATTTTCGCACACTATCTTCTGTAAAATCTCTTCTTGCTTTAGATCTAGACATTGTTCGACCAGCACCATGAGCAGTAGAACCAAATGTTAAATCCATTGAATTTGGTTGTCCAAGTAATATCCAACTAGAAGTTCCCATTGAACCTGGAACTAGAACCGGTTGACCGAGATCTCTGTATTTCAATGGAACTTCGTCTCTATTCGCAGGAAATGCACGTGTTGCTCCTTTTCGATGAACTACGAGTTTTCTTTCTTTTCCTTCAACCTTGTGTTTTTCAACTTTGGCAATATTATGAGCTACATCATAAACTAAATTCATATCAAGATCAGATTCAGTTTGATTAAAGACTCGTTCAAAAGATTTTCTTGTCCAATGAGTTATCATTTGCCTATTACTCCATGCAAAATTTAATGCAGCAAACATTGCTTTTCTATATGATTCACCTTCCTCAGAGGTATTTGGAACACATGCGAGTTCTCGATCTACTAAATTAATATTATATTTTTCCATAGATTGTTCAGCTACTCGCAAATAATCACTACATACTTGATGACCAAAACCACGGGAACCACAATGAATTAAAATTGTTATAGTTCCTTCTTTAATACCCATTCTTTTTGCGGCTTCTTCGTCATGTATTTCAGATACTTTTTGCACTTCAAGAAAATGATTTCCAGAACCTAAACTTCCTAATTGAGGTGCACCCCGTTGTCTTGCTTTATCTGAAACTTTATTTGGATCAGCATTTTTAATTCTGCCATTTTCCTCACATACATCCGCATCATTTGAAGATCCATATCCATTATCAATTGCCCAATCTACACCACGTACAAGAACTTCATCAAGTTGAGAATGAGTTAGTTTTACTGCACCTTTGGAACCAACCCCTGAAGGAATTGAACTGAAAAGATCAGTTACAAGTTCTTGTAATTTTGAACGAACGTCTTTCTCAGTTAAATTTGAACGAAGTAATCTAACGCCGCAGTTGATATCATATCCTACACCTCCAGGACTAATCATGCCTTCTTCAGCATCCATGGCAGCTACACCGCCAACAGGAAAACCATATCCTTCATGACCGTCAGGCAATACAATACTATGCCCTACAATCCCAGGAATACAAGCAACATTTTTTGCCTGCATAATAGTTCGGTCAGATAACATTTTTTGCAATAATTGTTCGCTTGCATAGATCTTTACTGGAACTTTCATTCCAAGATTAGAATCTGCCTCAATAAGATACTCATTTTCTCCGATTTTTTTAGGAGTTATAGTGGACATAATAATAGTAAAAAATTTACCTCAAGCCAATTTAAATCATAATACTTGTTGTTGTCTAAATCCTTAAGTTAATACAAAATTTAGAAAGTTCGTTTGGTATCGGAGGTTCGAACACCTCCATATTTCAGGTCTCGGAGATTACACAGAACCATTTTAGGATATTCTTAAGTATTATTCTGCAGTAGTAATCACTATGGGTTTTGAGAAACTCTTACAAACAATAATGGATTCGGATCCAAACATTAGACATAGCGTAATTACCGATGTTGAAGGTGACATTATCGCCGTGAATCATCGTCCTGGACTAACAAATTACTTATCTGAACAAGAAACTATAGCTTTCCTTAAAAAAGCAGCTAGTTCATGGAAAGCAAGAAAACAACTCAGTCCAAAAATAGGAAAGGGATTGTATGCAGTTGTAGCATTTGAAAAGATTACTAGAATCACTTTTCCATTAGGAGATAACAACCTTATCTTTGTAAGTATGGGTTCTGATACTACTCGAATGGACTTACATGAAGGAGGGCAAAAACAAATTATTACACACATTTTGAATATTTTATCAGGGGACCCAACAAAGAATAATGTCAATCAATGAGAATCTAAACTCTTTTCGTGCCTAGTCTACCGTTACTAACTAATTCTAACCACTTTAGCTTCAGGTCTTGACGGGTTGCCTGTCGATTCTGTTAGTTCTTTTTCCATTTCTAATCCTTCGTCATATGCATCAATATCCATCTTGATTAATTCTCTAATACTTTCGGACATACATTGACTATCATTATTGCATATCTTTTGAAATTGTTCATACGTTTGTTTATCCAATTTCGTTGATACGGTTTTCATGTTTTGTGTATGTTAAGGTAGATCAAAAAGACTTTGATTTATTCGTAATCTACCACGAATAGACCGTAGTAGACCATTTGTATAATAGAATCAAGCTAATTTTTGTAAACATAAGTAGATTTATTTTCGATGTTTTAATTGAATAATCATTGGCGATTTTACCAATAGATAGTGGGCGTTATGGTACTAAAGAAATGCTTGGTATTTTTAGTGAACAAAATAAAATAGATTATCAATTGGAAATAGAAGGAGTTGTCGCAATATCTCAAAGTGAAATTGGCATAATTCCAAAAACAGTTGGAAAAATAATTTACAATGCTGCAGTGTCTAAAAAAATTACGGTTAAAAGAGTTAAAGAATTGGAAGCTAAAAGTGATCATGACACTGCGGCATTAGTTGAATCATTAAGTGAGAAATGTTCAAAAAATGCAAGACCGTGGATTCATTATGGATTAACAAGTAATGATTTGGTAGATACAAGTAATTCTATGCAAATAAGAGATGCATTACAAATTATTGAACCCAAGGTAGCAAAAATAGCAGTACTTTTAGCAAAAAGAGCAATACTACATGGGAAAATTCCAGCGGTAGGTAGAACTCATGGTCAACATGCAAGCATAATATCTTTCGGATTAAAATTTGCAAATTGGGCAGCAGAAATGGCAAAACATGTAGAAAGAATTGAAGAAATTAAAAAAAGAATTTTGATTTGCAAAACACTTGGAGTAGTTGGAACTGGATCATTGATGGGTATAAAATCACTTGAAGTACAAAAAAGAGTAGCAAAAAGATTAAAGTTATTCCCAGCAGATGTAACCACACAGATAATTCCTAGAGAAAGATATGCAGAATATGTATTTGAGCTAGCATTGATTGGTGCAACTTTAGATAAAATTGCTGTAGAAATTAGAAATTTACAAAGAACTGAAATTGGAGAAGTTGCAGAAGAATTCAAAAAAGGTCAAATGGGAAGTAGTGCAGTTCCAGTAAAAAGAAATCCAATTAAAAGTGAAAGAGTTTCATCATTATCCAAAATATTACGTAGTCAAATAGCAATAACTTTTGAAAATATTCCGTTATGGCATGAACGGGATCTTTCAAATTCAGCAAATGAACGATTTGTATTACCTACAGCAGCCATTCTAGCAGATGAAATGCTGGAAACTATGATTAAAATAATTTCAAATTTAACAGTTAATGAGAAAAAAATTATAGATAATTTGTATATTACAAAAGGACAAATTTTTGCAGAATTTGTGTTGGAAGCATTAATTAAAAAAGGCGTTCCAAGATTTATTGCATATAGAGATGTACAAAGAGTTGCTTTTGAAGCCAATGATAAGGAAATTCAATATATTGATGCAATTAAAAATGATAAAGCATTTTCAACAAAACTTACAATAAAAGAAATTGATTCAATTTTTTCTCCAGAGAAACATCTAGGAGCATCTCCATTAATCATAAGTAATGTCAATAAATTAGTTCAAGAGACAATCAAAAAAATTATTTAGATTTTAACAGTGCTTTGTGGATTTTAGAACCATATTGTAATGCTTTTTTTCGTTTAGTATAAGAAATTTCAGGAACTCCAATATCACATGCTAATTCTCTAATAATGTGCTTTCGAAGTAAATCTTCAGAATCATGAATTTTTTCAGATATAGGAATAGTTTTAGCAAATTCAATAAATGCCGGAGATAGTAGTGGTTGAATTATTTTAACATTGAATTCAGATGCGATTTGATTAACTGCTACCATCATTTTAATTTCATTATCCAATTTTAAATTCATAACTTCAGAAATTTTTGATTCTCCTTCAGATATAGCCATTCTATATGCATTGTAACCACAAAATAATTCATCTATCCCATTTGCAGTCACAACAAAATGAATTCCTAAACTTCTCGCCAATTTTGACACATAGTAAAACGCAATACAGTTTTCATTCCAAGAAAGATTATCAGTCTGTATTATTTGTTTTATTTTAAAAGCTGTTTCTTTAAAAGTATGAGAATCAATTTCTAAAATATTATGAATTAATTTTAATTGCAAGTTAACTTCCTTTGAAAATAAAATATCATGTGATTCTGGAAAACCAATAGTCAATAAAGTGACATCATATCCAAGATCTACACATATTTTAGAAATTAGGGTACTATCAACACCACCAGAAAATGCAATACCTATTTTTTTTTCAGTTATATTTTCATAAATTGAATTTTTAATTTTATCAAGTAGATCGACTTTCATTTTATTCACTAGAAATCACTAATAAAGAATGTAAAGCATCTATGATTAATCTTATGATCTAACTATTAATTTAGTAGTTTATGATAAAATGATTATGAGACTATCATCAGAATCCATAGATTTAGAATTAAAAAATCTAAAAGGGTGGACTGTTGTAAATAACAAAATGCATAAAGAATTTGAATTTAATGACTTTATTGATACATTTGGATTTATGACAAAAGCTGCAATACATATAGAAAAAATGAATCATCATCCTGAATGGTTTAACGTTTACAATAGACTAGTAGTTGATTTAACAACTCATGATGCTGGAGGAATTACTGTAAATGACATTAATCTGGCTAAAATACTAAATTCATTAGAATAATTTTAATGCATAAATAAAATAATTTACAATTTGACATTACAGAATTTATATACAGACACAAGACAGTTGACTTCAAATGTCATCAAATCCAATAATTTTAGATTCGGATTTCAGATATATTGATAAAAAAGGGAATTTAATGAAAACTAGAACTGAATTAACAGTGGCACAGATGTTATCTTTTCTGGATATAGACTATGAATATGGCTACAAAATGTTATTAAAAAATGGAAATTCTGTAATTGTTGATTTTAAAACAATGAAAGGGTTGATTGAAGTAATTGATAATCAAGAAGACATAAAAAAATATAATGAAATTAAAGAAAATGCATCTGAAGAAAAAGTGATGGCCATAGGGCATCCAAAATATGCAGCGCAAATTAAGGAATTAGAAGATTTAGTATTTTATGATAAAACACCTCAAACAGGATCAATATTTTTAGAAGACCCATCATTTTCATTTGATTATGCACACATTCTACCTTTAGTAGAAAAATGCTCTATACTACATGGACATACGTCTTCAGTAATGGTTGAATTGGTTGGGCAAATGAAAGATAATCTACTAGTAGATTTTGGAATAGCAAAAAAAATTATTAAAGAAGTTGTCACAGTATTTGATCATAAATTTTTCATAAATAGAAAATATCTTAAAAAAGAAGATGATTCACATTATCAGATTCAATTTGATGGGCCAAAAGGATTATTTGATATTCAAGTTCCAAAAAATACTGCATATCTTTTAGAAGGCGAAGCGACGGTCGAAAATCTTTCAAGTGAAATAATAAAACTACTTGCTCCAAAATTACCTCAAAATGTAGAAGCTGTCGGTGTTTACATTTATGAAGGATACAATAAAGGATCTCATATTATTGCACATATTACAAGATAATTAGAAATGGAACCAAAAATTGCTGAGAAAGCTTGGAATCCTGAATTAGAAAAAAAAATTCTTAATCAATGGATTGATGAAAAAATTTATGAATTTATACCAAAAGAGGAAAATTTTACAATTGATACACCACCGCCATACCCATCTGGAAGACCATGGCACATAGGTGCAGCCGCACATTATTCACAAATTGATATGATAGCACGAACAGCAAGAATGGCTGGAAAAAATGTGTATTTTCCGATTGGAATTGATAGAAATGGTCTCCCTGTTGAAATTTACACAGAAAAAAAGCACGGCATAAGAATGCGTGAAACAGAAAGAGGTGAATTTCTAAAATTATGTAGAGCCGCATTAGATGATTTAGAAGATGAGATGATTTTGATTATGAAAAGTTTAGGAATTAGTGGAGATTTTGCCAATTATTATAGAACAGATTCTGAAGAATACAGAACATTAACACAATCCACGTTTATCGAATTGTGGAAAAAAGGACAAGTGTATCTTGCAAATAGACCAAATAATTATGATTGGGTTTCAGGTACCACTATAGCTGATGCTGAAATTACATATGAAGATTTACCAACTAAATTAGTGTACATGAAATTTCAAATTAAAGATACAGATAAAGAAATAATTATTGCAAGTACTAGACCCGAACTTCTTTGTGCATGTAAAACCATTATTGTAAATCCAGAAGATGAAAGATATTCGAAATATATTGGATGTAAAATCATCGTACCAATTACTAATGTAGAAGTGGAGTTGAAAACACATCATTCAGCTCACAAAGAATTTGGTTCGGGTGCACTAATGGTGTGTAGTTATGGTGACCAAAATGATGTTGCAGTATTTAGAGAATTACAATTACAAGAAATTGTTGCAATTGGATTAGATGGAAAAATGACAGAAGTTGCTGGTGAATACATGGGATTAAAACCAAAACAAGCACGAGCAAAAATTACAGAAGATTTACAAAATAAAGGATTAATAGAAAAAATCGAAGATATAATTCATAGAACACCTGTATCTGAACGAAGTAAAAATCCAATTGAAATAATTCCAATGGAAGAATATTATTTAAAACAAAAAGAATCAATAGATAAAATGAAAAAACTAGGACATGAAATTACATTTTATCCAATCATGCATAAACAGATCTTGTCAAATTGGTTGGAATCTATCAACATTGATTGGCCAATATCAAGAAGACGATACTATGGCACAGAAATTCCTATTTGGTATTGCAAAAATTGTTCCAAAGCTCATGTACCTGAACCTGGAAAATACTACAAACCGTGGCTAGAAAAGTGTCCTATCAGTCAATGTTCTGAATGTGGAAATAGTGAATTTGTGGGCGAAGAAAGAACCTTTGATACATGGATGGATTCTAGTGTATCACCTCTTTTTATTAGTAAATTTAACAAAGATCAAGAATTTTTTAACAAAGTATATCCTGCATCAATTCGTCCTCAAGCAAAAGACATTGTAAGAACTTGGCTATACTACACCCTTCTAAGGTGTGAACAACTTACTGGAAAAAAACCATGGTCAGAAGCATGGATTATGGGATATGGTCTTGATGAAAAAGGAATGAAAATGAGCAAGAGTAAAGGAAATGCAATTGATCCTTTACCAGTAATTGAGCAGTTTGGAGCAGATACTTTTAGATTTTGGAGTGCAAGTGAAGTAAATCACGGATATGATTTTAGATGTAATGAGCAAAAAATTGAATCGACGAAGAAATTTCTTAGTAAATTATGGAATGTATCCAGATTTTTATCTAGTTTCCCTATTATTGAAACAGCAATTCCTACAGATACAGACAAATGGATATTATCTGAATTAGATAATTTAATTATAGAATGTAAAAAAGGATATGATGAATATAATTTCTTTATTCCTGCAATAGCAATTAGAGAATTTACATGGAATATTTTTGCAGCACATTATATTGAAATGGTTAAA
This sequence comes from Nitrosarchaeum sp., assembly GCA_002737445.1. Classification (GTDB taxonomy): domain Archaea; phylum Thermoproteota; class Nitrososphaeria; order Nitrososphaerales; family Nitrosopumilaceae; genus Nitrosarchaeum. The sequence continues at coordinate 21,029 of NSIR01000007.1, forward strand.
GGAAGAGCATATGGAATTGATTTTTCAGATGAAGAAAGAGATGCTGCAATATACACATTGCATAAAACATTATCAACTATTTTAAAATTATTAGCCCCAATTACACCATTTATCACAGAATATCTTTGGAAAATATTGTATTCATCTCAAAGCATACACAAACAACACCAAGTAAAAACAGAATCAAAATATAGTGAAAATAAAATTACAAAAGACATAGCTGAATTTAATTCAAAAGTATGGAATGAAAAAAAGGCGAAAAATTTATCATTAAAAGATTCAATCACAATGATAATTCCAGAAAATCTAGAATCTTTTAAAAAAGACTTGAAATCAATGCATAATTTATTAGATAATTGAGCCTAAAATGTACAATTTTAATAAATGATTATAATTAATTCCAAAATATTAAATTAAAATATTTAGTAAATTAATAAATTTAAATTATAATAACAGACTTAATTTAAAAAATCAGTAATTTTTTGAATTCAATTAGTTTTTAATTTTTTTATTAAATTTACAAAATATTTGTGTAAGGAAACATCTTGTATTAATTCGGGGTGAAATGCAACAGCAATAATATTATTTTTTTTTACCGCTATTATTTTTTCATTAAATTTTGCTAAAATTTCTACATCAGGACCAACATCAGATACAGATGGTGCTCTAATGAATACACCGTTAAATTTTGGAATATTAATTGAATTCATAGAAATCTCTGCCTCAAATGATTCTTTTTGTCTTCCAAAAGAATTTCGTTCTAATTTTATGTCAAGTAAATTCAAAAGTGGTTGATTTGTTTTTCCAAGAACATGATCATTAACTGACTTTGAAAGTAAAATCATGCCAGCACAAATTCCCAATACAGGCATTCCACGTTCAATTTTTTCTTTAATTATTTTGAGTGAACTATTTACAAGAGAAAGTTGACCTATAGTTGTACTTTCACCTCCAGGAATTATCAGACCATCAAGTTTAGAAATATCTTCAGTTGTTTTTACACCTATAACTTTACCATCTATACCTAATTCTTTTAATGCAATCTGAGTAGAAGTTATGTTTTCATGTGCATCCCCTTGAATTGCTAAAACTCCAACAGTGAGACTCATGCTGAACCTCCACGTTCTTGCATTCGTAATTCTAAGGTTTTAACATCTAATCCCAGCATGGATTGTCTTTCATCAATCATTTTTTGGGCTTCTTTTACTTTATCAGATTCATTCCAAAAAGTAGTTGCAAGTACTATAGCTCTTGCTCTTTCTTTGACATCATTTGCATTAAAAATTCCAGATCCTACAAATATCCCATCACATCCAAGTGACATTAAATATGCAGCATCTGCAGGTGTTGCGATTCCACCTGCAGCAAAATTAACAACTGGAAGTCTTCCAAGTTTTGCAGTTTCTTCAACAATATCATAAGATACTTTGAAGTCTCTTGCAATTCGTACTAGATCCTGATTATCACCAGAATCATAAATTGATTTAATTATTCTTAATTCATCATTTACTTTTTTAATATGAGTAACGGCTTCTGCAACATTTCCGGTACCAGGTTCTCCTTTAGTTCGAATCATTGCAGCCCCTTCTTCAATTCTTCTTAGTGCTTCAGATAAAGATCTTGCACCATTAACGAACGGAGTTGTAAAATCCCACTTCCAAATATGATGAGTTTCATCAGCTGGTGTTAAAACTTCTGATTCATCTATCATATCGACATTGGTTTCTTGGAGAATTTTAGCTTCATAGACATGACCTATTCTACATTTCGCCATAACTGGAATTGTTACTGAATCCGCAATATCTTCAATAATTCTGATACTTGCTGTTCGTGCAACTCCACCTGCCTTTCTTACATCAGAAGGTAGTTTATCCAAAACCATAACAGATACAGCCCCAGCTTCTTCTGCAATTTGAGCTTGCTCTACTGTAGTTACATCCATAATTACACCATTTTTTAGCATATGAGCAAAACCACGTTTCAAAGTAGATGTACCACGTAAAATATTCATAGAGTCTGATTCATCTTTAATTATTCCTTTTGCATCAATTCTTTCTCCAGAAAGTGGAAGCATAATCAGAGTTTTATCAGAGGTTATTTGTATCTATTTACTTATTTGCTCTGCGATTTCATCAAGTTGAGATTCTACCATAAAAATTATTGGCGGTATAAATTTATCAGTAGCATTTTGTTCTGGCCAATTAATTTGATTAGTTCTTCCATTTAGAGTGATTTTAATATTTGATTTTTGAAAATCAGTAACGTTATCTCGTATAGGAAATGATTCAGACGGGATTGATATAAATCCAGTTTCTTTAATGAGTGCTTTTAATTTATGAAAAGTTTGAACCTCGAGTTGAGATTTTATTTCTGGTTTTGGATAACCATTTTCAGTTAGAGTGTATTTTATTTCACCATTATTTTTTATTAATAAAATTTCAGTTTTTTCCGCTCCAATTCTTTCAGTTACTCCAAAAGATATTTTTTTAAATTGATATTTTGCATATTCAATTTCAATTACATCGTTTGGATTAGATGCAGAATATGGAATATCAGATTTTGTGATCAATGGAATGGCAATTAAAATTGCAAGAATTGCAGGAATTGCTGCTGCTAATAAAATAATTGGCTTTACCATGATTTATCTTAATGGTTGTAGAACTACGTTAATCGCAAATAAATCTTGGTTAAAATAACTTAAAATTCAAGTCCATTTCATTCTTGTTCGTGGGGTCGTAGCCTAGCCTGGTAGGGCGACAGTGTATACGATAGATCACCGCTAAGGGCTCCAAAGGTAAACTAAGCTAAACTGACTCACGGATGATGTAAGTTTGGAGCTGTAGTGACCCGTAGGTCGCCGGTTCAACTCCGGTCGGCCCCACGTAAAATATTATTTATTTCTCAAAACATTTAGTGCGGATCCAGCTTTAAACCATTCTATTTGAGATTTATTATAAGAATGATTAAGAGAAATTTCATCTTGTGTAGAATCATTATGTTTAATGATACAACTGATTGGTTTTTCGGGTTCTAGATTACTTAATCCAATCAAACTAATTTTATCATCTTCTTGAATCAAACTATAATCATCTGGATTACTAAAAGTCAATGCTAGAATTCCTTGCTTTTTGAGATTTGTTTCATGTATTCGGGCAAGACTTTTTGTAATAACAGCTGCACATCCCAAATATCTAGGAGTCATGGCAGCATGTTCCCTACTACTACCCTCCCCATAATTGTGATCACCTATGATTATCCATTTGATTCCTTTTTCTTTATACTGTCTTGCAATTATTGAAAAAGATTCAATTTTACCATTTAAGAGATTCTTACCTTTACCAATTTCATTGCTAAATGCATTTTCTGCACCTAAGAGCATGTTATCACTTAGATTATCAATGTGACCTCTAAGTGATAACCAAGCACCTGCAGGAGATATGTGATCTGTAGTACATTTTCCTTTTGCTTTAATAATTATTGGAATATCTTCAAAATCTTTTCCATCCCAAATTGAAAATGGTTCTAAACGTTGAAGTCTCTTACTATTAGGATCAATTATCACTTCAATGTCACTAGAATTTTCAGGAGGTGAAATAAAAATTCCTTTAGGCACAATAAATCCATTTTCAGGAACTTCTGGTGCAGATTTAGGTGGTTCAAGTTTGAATTTTGTTCCATCTGCAGCAATCAATTCGTCTTTAAGAGGATTAAATGAAAGTCTACCTGCTAGAGCAAGTGCTATAATCATTTCAGGACTACCAATAAAATTAAAAGTGTTTCTTTGACCATCATTACGACCTGGAAAATTTCGATTAAATGTAGTTACAATTGTATTTTTTGCATCATTTGCTAATTCAGGTCTTTTCCATTGACCTATACATGGACCACATGCATTTGCTAATACAGTAGCTCCAATCTCCTTTAATGAATCCATTTGTCCATCTCTTTCAATAGTACTACGGATTTGTTCTGAACCAGGTGTGATTAGTAAAGGAATTTTAGATCTAATGCCTTTTAATTTTGCTTGATCAGCTAAACTTGCAGCTCGAGACATATCTTCATAAGATGAATTTGTACAGCTTCCAATTAATGCGACAGATATCGTATCAACGTATTGATTAGATTTTACATCATTAGCTAAATCAGATATAGGGCGTCCAAGATCAGGGGTATTAGGACCAACAATATGTGGTTCTAATGTTGAAAGATTAATTTCAATAATTTTATCAAAGAATTTTTCGGGAGTAGATTCTATTTCAGGATCGGCTACAAGTAATTCTTTATTATGATTTGCAAGTTCAGCGATTTTTTCTCTATTTGTAAATTTAAGATAAGTTTCCATCCTATCATCATATGGAAAAATAGAACATGTTGCACCTATTTCTGCACCCATGTTTGTGATTGTAGCTTTTCCAGTGCAACTAATAGCATTGGTTCCAGATCCAAAATATTCAATAATGGAATTTGTTCCCCCTGAAACTGTAAGTTCTTCAGCTACTTTGAGTATGATATCTTTTGGTGCAGTCCATCCGTTTAATTTACCAGTGAGTTTGACACCAATTCTTTTAGGATATAATAATTCCCATGGTAATCCAGCCATTGTTTCAGCCGCATCCAATCCTCCCACACCAATTGCAATCATAGCTAAACCACCTGCATTTGGAGTATGAGAATCAGTACCAATCATTAATCCACCTGGAAATGCATAATTTTCAAGAACTACTTGATGAATGATACCTGCTCCTGGTTTCCAAAAACCACAGCCATATTTACTGGCAGCTGATTGTAGAAATTTGAAAACTTCACTATTTTCATCAAGTGCAATTTTCATATCAGCTTCACCTTCCACTTGAGCACGGATTAGATGATCACAGTGAACAGTGGTTGGTAGCGATGTTTTTTTAAGTTCTGCCTGCATGAATTGTAACATTACCATTTGCCCAGTTACGTCCTGTAAAGCCACTCTATCAGGAATAAGTAAAACATAATTTTTTCCCCCGTCAAGATTATTTTCATTAACTAAATCTAAATGTCCAACAAGAATTTTTTCGGTAAGTGTTAAAGGTCTTCCAACGACTTGGCGATATTTTTGTATATTTTGTCGTAATTTTTTGTAGACATTAGTTACTAATTCTGGAGTAGTGTCTATGTTCATATCAGATAGTAAATTTAACCGGAATTTAATATTTACAATTCAAATTTTTAATAAAAATTTTGATAGGCGTGTTAATTTCTGAACAATTATAAACGAAAAGCAGATAGGTAGATGGTTGATAAGTGATTACAATTATTCTAAATTGTGGTGTTTAAATGGTCAATAAGGGTTTCCCAAAATTTGGAATGTCCCAAGCAGGATCATATGTTGCAACTTTAAAAAATTATAATTTACCAGATTTCATTTTAGTACTAATTGCAAAAGAATGTAAATCAGAGCTTCTTGAAAGAGGAAGAATTGATGATAGATTACAAAGTATGAATGATAAGGCCTTAGAACTTTTACATAAAGTATTTGTGGGTTGTGAAGATGATGGTGCAGGAAAATATGCACAGTATAGATTCTATGCATATGTTTCTAGCATGTATCACAAATGTGAGGTTTTAGTAAATGAAACAATTCCAGGAATAAGCGGAACGAATTATAAAATGCCTGTAGCTGTAAAAAATAATGGAATGTATATTGCAGTTGCACACAATAAAGGAACTGGAAACCCAGTAAATAAAAAAGAGACTATAAAATTTTATGAAATAGTTGATGATATTAAAAAAGGAGAACATGGTACGATGTTATATGATGCAATTTATGGGTCATCTGTTGGATTTAGAGGCGATGCATTAGTTGAGCTTGAAAATTTGAGTAAATCAAGAACGCATGATGTTGAAAATAAACTTAATTTTAAAACTGCAAATTTTGAAAATAACATTTATTCAGTTACAAAGTGTTAATTAAAAAATTTATTTTGAATTATTAAATTATATTTTAAGATCAGATGTATCAATTGTAAGAAATGTTGGTTTTTCTTCAGTTTTTTTAAAGTTTGAATCATATTGTTCAAAATTTAATTGATCATAGAAATGTTTAGTCCAAATTGAATGAACATCTTCACTAAATTTTTTGTATCCTAATGAACGTAAAATTTCATGTGTCAAAATATGAGAAACCGTAGTACAGTTTTTTTCTGCAAGGAATAATGTATCAGATGAATCTTTTGGAGGTTGCCACCAAATCATACCAAAGTTTTCAGCATGATATCCTTCACATGTGCAATCAGTCCAAATTGGTTTAAAATGACAAAGGTAGAAATGATAAATTTGTGTACCACGTTCTCTATGATCTTTAAGGAGTGTATAGGTATCTAATTTTTGAAATAAACTTCTTGGCTTTGTAATTAGTTCATCACATTGAATTTCAAAATCTCTATCAAATTTTTCTTTAAGCCAAATTTTGTAAAAATTTCCCATTTGTTTTATATATTCAAATTCCAGTTTACGTTTTTCAAGATCTATTTCTTTAACAACAAAAATAAAATGTAAAAGCATAATAAAAAAAGTGTTTATGATTGACCTTCAATACCCATAAGGGTTAATGTAGATCTAATCTTTTCAATTTTTCTGATTTTCCAGGTAATTGTTTCTCTGAGTTTTTCAACAGTATCAGATTCAATTTTAGCCAGAATATCATATGCCCCGAATGTACCATGAACTTCTTTTACACCGTCCAGACCCTTTAATTGCTGTATAATGGACTCTTCTGAACCTAATTCACAGTTTATTAAAACATACGCTGTTGCCATGATATTACTAAACTAATGTAGTATATCAATAAACCGTTTTTATTAAATTTAGTTTTTAGAAATATCAATTATTGTATTCCAAATATGTTTTGGAACAGGCATTATAGATAATCTAGAAATTCGAATAAGTTCCCAATTTTGAAATGTTTTCTGTTTTTTCATCTCAGTTAATGTGATAGATCTTTTAAATGATTTTTTATATTGAACATTAACAACAAGGAATCTTTTATTGTCTTCTTTTGGATTGGAATATGGTTCTGAAATTACTTGCATAATTCCAACTACTTGTCTTTCAACACCAGTATGATAAAATAAAACAAGATCACCGTTTTTCATTTCTCGCATATGTTTTAGTGCTAGATTATTATGAACACCATCCCAAATTGTTGTTTTATCTTTTTTCAGAGTTTCAAAATTATATCCCCTAGGTCCATCAGGTTCTTGTTTTGCCAACCAATAGTTTACCATCTAAATCACATTATTTCAGCAGGTTTTATATTTTAAAAATTTGTAAATGTTCCCCGGTTCTGACTCGCGCAAGATCATTGGTATTTTTAGCCTAAACCTCCTTGGGTTTTCTAACCGGGGTTGCCCACATTGTAGCACACCTGGGTGAATTAGAAATCATTGGTATCAATACGATCAGCATCATCCTAATCCGTCTGTATGCCTGCTCTTGGGCATTGTAGTATGGATTTATCTATACTAAAAACCATTAAACTAGAAAATATCAAAAATTTAACACTCAAGCATGAATTCAAAGAACAATATCCTCAAAATAATTAGAAATTTGATCTAAAAAATACATAAAATATATTTAATAAAAAATAATTATTCAATCAATTATCAAATCAGAAAGATAAATCTCAAATCCAACAACAGGTACACGGATTTTATAGTTTTCAATGGTTTTTGTATTTATTTCACCTATAATTCCAATTATCTTTCCATGGTGTAAAATTGAAGCCGTTCTGCCTTCCTCAAAAGTGGGATGTGATGAAGTTTTTGTTTCAATTTCTAAATTAAATCCAATTTTTAATGTAGATTGTAAAATGGATTTAATTTCAGTAAAACTTGCATCTTGGTGTGAACTAATTCCTGCAAAATTAGTTATTTCATTAATTGGATTACCTTTAGAGAAAACAATGCCAGTTTCAAATAATTTTTGGGGGTAAGATGCATGAATATTGCGGGAGAGATTTTCCAGTAGTTCTGGAAGAATAGAATCGCGTAAGATAGTATGTTCTTGACTTTTAGAATCTAATACAGATATCATATCGGTTGATTGTCTATTTGTCATATCATAGAGAACTCTTTTACTTGTCAAGCTTGAATTGAGTGCTTCAGTATATCCAAGTCCGATCATAATCAAACTGAGAGATTTTATTTTAATTGATGTTGTATTTGATTGTCCTAAAGTTTGAGATGGTGATAAAATAGGTTCAAAGTTTTGGATTCCATAACCTAGAGCAACTTCTTCAACTAAATCCATTAAACCAAATATATCAAAACGATATGATGGTATACTACAAATTATATTTTTTCCTTTTAAAACTGCATCCAGTCTTGATTTTTTAAGAGATAAAATAATTTGGGAATTACTTAGATTTGATCCAAGTATTTCATTAATTAGATTTGAATTAATGGATATTTTTTTTAATTCAAATTTTGGTGAAGTATTTTTAACACCCAAAATTTTTGCAGATACTAGAACAAAACCAGCTGTTTGAAGTATGGTTGCAACAACAGAAAGCATGTTTTCTGCATCATCTTTGTTAATTCCAGTAACTTCAACAAAGAGATTTCTAGTATTTGTTGTAACCGTAGTTATTGCTGAATTAATTATTGGTGGAAAAGATATTGTTTGTTTTTTTGAATCTAAAATGAGTGGAACTATATCTGAATTTCCAAGAATTTTACCATAATTACGCCCAACATCTGTATTTTCAAGAATCTCAGATATTGTAAGTTCTTTCTCAAGATTTAATGGAGTAAATTTGTGAGTTCTTTTAGTAGTTGTGTATGTCAATGGAAAAGACATTTTATCTAAATCATGAATCCCGATAGAGGATTTTTTTCTTTTGCGACCAATTCCGAGATGTAAGTCCTCTTGTAATGCCATTAATTGTTTGATAATATCATCATCAATTCTACCATTTTTTGCAATAATTCCAGTAACAAATGGTCTGATTTTAGTAACAGACGGGTCTACACGAATAATGTAATCATTGGTTTTTTTAATATTTAATTTAATTGCACCAGTTTTAATTCCAAATAATCCCTGTAAACCAAGCGCGATTCCAAAATCAGTACAGTAATCAGGTCTATTTGGACTGTACTCTACTCGAACTAGATCTTCATTATCGGATTCAATATCTAATCCAAGGAAAGGTAACGATTCAGTAATTTGTTTTTTTGAAACTTTACCAATTAATTTTTGAAGTCTAGAGTAAGATAATTCAACTACTGGCATTTTGTTGTATTCCTCAACCAGTTCAAATTATTATTGTAGAATTCTCTAACATCATCCAATCCGTATTTTAACATGGCAATTCTCTCAATACCTCCACCCCACGCTAAAACAGGTTTTGTTATTCCAAGTGGTTTTGTTACTTCCTGCCTAAAAACACCCATACCGAATAATTCTATCCATTTTCCCAATTTATCATTATACACCATTGTTTGAAGAGAGGGTTCAGTGTAAGGAAAAAATGTTGGCCAGAATTTTATTTTTGTAATACCAATTCTTTTATAAAATTCTCTTTGAATCCCCATTAAATTACGTAAATTGGCATTTTTTCCAACTACAATACCTTCAATTTGATTAAATTCTACAAGATGTTTGTAACTTACTTTTTCATTTCTAAAAACACGACCAAGTGAAAATACTCGAGCCTCATCAAGTTTATTTTCAGCAAGATGTTTGATTGTCACACATGTAGTATGTGTTCGAAGAACTGTTTTTCTTGCTTCATCGATATTCCAAGAATATCGCCAATTTTTTTTGTGAGATTCAGAAATTTTTTTAATTTGATCCAAAGTACCAATTTTTTTTGTTGAAAATCCATCAAGATAAAATGTATCTTGTAGTTCACGTGCAGGATGATCTTGTGGTGTAAATAATGCATCAAAATTCCAAAAGCTAGGTTGAGTCATACTACCAATAATTTCTGTAAAACCTAATGTGACAAAGATTTCACGAATTTCATCAATTGTATCTTTAAGTGGATGAGTTCTAGCAACAAAAACATCGGGTACTTTAGATTCAACATTAATTGCATTTGTGGGCTCTGTAGTTATCTCAATAGATTTGGCAATTTCAGTTAAAGATATTTCTTTATTTTTTATTATATTTTCAAGGATAAAATCAGGTCTTTTAAAAATAGCAGATAAGTCATTTTTATCAATTATATTTTTTAATATTTTATTTTCTCCAATTTGCTTTAGTGTTTTTTCACCTGGAATTTCAGAAGGGTAATTTTTTAGAAAAATTTCATCCTCTGAAGTATCTATCCAATTATTTTTTCTTGCGATACCCATTGCAGGACCAAAAATAGAGCCTAACTCATTTTGTAAAACTTTAAATTTTTTTGATTCATTTTTAAGTAAATTTAGCAATCTTCTTTCAGGCAATCCATTATAAAATGAGTCTAAACCATTTTTTCCAAGAGATATAGTAATGCTTTGAGATTCAATTACAATAGCTAATTCCTTTAGCTTAAGCCATTCAATTCCTCTTCTAATTTGATCTGGTGATAAATTAGTAGATTTTTCAAGTTTTTCAGGAGTTTGTTGGGGATTATTTTTTAATGCAGTGATGATTTTTTTTTCAATTTCATGAAATACTTGGGACATCAGCAAGAATAGTGAAAAAGACTTTTTAAACCTTAACTTAAGTCAAATTGAATGTCAGTAGACGACTTTATTGTAACTCCTTGGCATGTAGAAGGAGACATAGATTATGATAAATTAATCAAAAAATTTGGAACTGAAAAAATATCAACAGAAATTCTAACTAGGATTAAAAAAATTACCGGTGAAGATCATTTCATGCTAAGAAGGGGTATTTTCTTTTCTCATAGAGAAATTAATAGAATTTTAGATGATTATGAAAAAGGCAAAAAGTTTTTCCTATATACTGGTAGAGGTCCATCAGGTAATACACATATTGGACATTTAGTTCCATGGGTATTTTCAAAATGGCTTCAAGATAAATTTGACACAAATATGTATTTCCAATTAACAGATGATGAAAAATTCTATTCAAAGCAGAATCTCACTTTAGAAGATACTAGTAAATTTGCATATGAAAATGCACTTGATTTTATTGCATTGGGATTTAAACCAAAAAATACAAAAATAATTATCAATACAAAAAATATTCAAACATTATATCCAATAGCAGCACAAGTAGCAAAAAAAATCAATTTTTCAAATACAAAGGCAGTTTTTGGATTTACAAATGAAACGAATATTGGTATGATATTTTATACATCATTACAATCTGCACCTTGTTTTATTGAAGATAAATCGGTGTTAATTCCTTTAGGAGTGGATCAAGATCCTCATTTTAGATTAACTAGAGATATAGCTCCTAAAATTGGAAAACCAAAACCAGCTTTAATTCACAATATTATGATTCCGGGATTGTCTGGACCTGGAGGTAAAATGTCAGCTTCTGATGAAAATGGAACTATTTACACTACTGATTCACCAACCATAGTCAAGAAAAAAATTAACAAACATGCATTTTCTGGCGGTCAATCAGATATAGAACAACATAGGAAACTTGGTGGAAATCCAGATATCGATGTTTCCTATCAATATCTAAGAATATTTTTTGAGCCAGATGATAAAAAATTGAAATCAATTCATGATGATTATAAATCAGGAAAGATGTTGACGGGTGAATTAAAAGCAATTTTGATTGAAAAAATAAATGAATTTCTTGCAGTTCATCAAGTGAAAAGAGAAAAAGCAAAAGATCAGATAAATGAATTTCTTTTTGAGAATAAATGAAAATCAAAGTTAGTTGTATTGACAAATATGAAGCTCAAAAGCTATCAAGTTTACTTTTTATCAAAGATACAAGTGAGACGTTCATTACATTAATTTTAAACGTAATTGATAATGAAATAATTGTTGCATTAAAAGACAAATCAGCTCACAGTATTGTTTTAAAAGATAAATCAAATGTGGATGTGTTTATTGATTTTATTCAGTCAGTATTAGATAAAAAACATAAAATTGTATTTACAGAAATTTGTGAACATGATATAGAAATAGTTAAGGCATAAAATTAGCGAAAGAAAAGGAGATAAATTAAACCAATACTAAACATTCCAATTAAACTAATGATTAATGCCTTAGTATCACTGTCCATAAATTAATTGTTAAACATCATAATTAAAATGTTAATCAATTCCTAAAAGAGATATTTAGAGAGACTAACTAGGAAAATATCTACTTTTTTTATAAAAAATTTTGGGTTTTTGTGGTTCGGTTTTTGTTGGAAAATCTCTAATTTCATTACAATTTAAACAAAGAACTCTCAAATCTTTCCTAGCCAATTCAGGTTCAGAGATATACTTGCCCCATGAAGAAGCAAAACCTCCTCGCCGTATACTATCAAATGCATCTACATCACTAATATGATTAAATCCTAATGCTCTTTCATCATTAAATCCACAATTAGAACACAATTTACCACCTAAAATTTCAAATAATTTTTCTTTCAGAGAGGAATAGAACTTTTCAGATCCATTAGAATAAAAATTATCAGTTTTACTTTGAGATTTTTTACTTGTGAATTTACTTGTTTTGTAATTATCTTGGTTAGTTTTTGAACTACTATCATCTTTAGAATATTTATCTCGTGATGGTCTATCATCTTTAGAATATTTATCTCGTGATGGTCTATCATCTTTAGAATATTTATCTCGTGATTCTCTAGGGTTATTTTTTTGAAAACATTCACTGCAATATACAGGTCTGTTAAATTTTGGCTCAAATGGAATTTTACATTCATTCCCGCAATCATAACAAGTTACAGTATGCATTTCAGGTTTTCTTTCATCTCTAGTATTTCTGTAAGATCGTATTGAATTATCTTCATTGGATTTTCTGCTAGAAGTTGTATTAGATTTGGAATGTCTATCAAATTTCTTGTCAGAATATTTTGCTTTGTATAGATCCATGTGTTATGTTGATTAAATAAGATTGAATATAGATGTTAGAGATCAAATTTGTGCCTGAATAAAAAATTTGTAAATTATACCAATGATTTATCCATTTCAGTTCCCATTATTTCCTGTACTTTAAGAAAATAGAGTTTTGTGGAATATGGCATATCATCTAAATTATTATCAACTACAATCATAAAATATCGAACAGCTCTTTTCGATATATCTAAATTAAATTTCATAGTAAGAATGGGATCTTGCTTAATTTTGATCTTATCTTGAAGCCATGGTGGGGCCATGTCAATTGTTTCTTTAATTATTTTATCATACCAATAAGAAAGATTTTCCGGGTGTAAACCTTCTTTTAGATTAAGTACGTCAGTATCAAGTTTTTTCATCATATGATTTATGATTGCCATTAGCCTCAATTCCAAAATATTGTTTTATGTCGATTACTCAAAGATAGACAATCTTCTAGTCAATTGATGGTAAGTTACCTTCTACATCTATTTCTGAATTTTTTATTCTAGTAGTAGAAATTCGATCACCATCTTGTGCTAGAACCATCTGAACTAACACTATTTTTACTGGAGATAAATTTTTTTCCTTACGAAGTTGATTTAAGATTTTTCCTTGATTTTCAGTTTCACCACTTACAATCAGCGCATCTATATTTTCTTCCAAAACCGCAGGACCAAAATCATCATCTAATTTAGTAATTTGGAAACTATGATTTGGGAAATTTGTTTTTATTGTACTAATCAAAGTTTCATTTCTTTTGTGATAATTATTCAAAGTTTTTTTTCCTCTTTTTTGTGCCAGTTCGTCACTTGTTAATCCAATAATGACTTTTGATGAAATTGAAAATGCTTTTGAAAGTAATACAATATGACCTTTATGGACAATATCAAAAGTTCCACCCATTGCAACAAGAACAAATTCAGGCATGCTAGGAATTACAAAGATATGAAAATAAATCTATTATTTTACAAGGATTAATGCGATAGGACCTTTATCCGCAATTGGAATATTGTTTCTATCCCAAACAAACGTTTCAATAAAAAACAAACCATCGTGTTCAGGAATCCAATCTATAGATTGGAATTGTGTACCAGCCCCCATATAACGCCCATCATATTTACCTACAAATTCCACAAATGGAGTTTTGCCAGATTGTTTAATTTGAACATAGTAAGTATAGGGGGTTTCATTAGATTTTTGATCTGTTGAAAATTGAATCCATGATTCACTTTGAATTTGTACTGTGGAACCTACTTTAATTTCTGAAGATTGTTTTCCTTGAGAATCAAGTGTAGATAGATTAGAGATAGTTACTAATTTTGTTGTTTTTTCAGGAATTTTTATATCAAGAGAATCAGAAAAAGATAGATTAGATTCTGAAAATAATAAGAAACCTACAGATTTTGTTAATACTTTTTCATTAAAAATAAAATCTATTATTCCATTAGATTCAACATTACCGATTGGTATAACAGATACACCAATTATTCTTGGAGGTTCAAAATTATCATAAAATGCAAGATAGATATTAGTATCATTTATTGGAATGATGCTATTTTTCAATATACCTGAAAAATGAAGTGTTCTATCCAAAGTAATATCATTTAATTCTACAGTTAATTGTTTTAATTTGGAAGGAGATGAATTCAATCCTTCGCTAAGAGAAACAGTTACCTGAGATATGTTAGGATTTGAGGAATTAGATCTTATTATGTATGGAGATTGTCCAAGTGGTGGAATTACTTTCAAACTAGTTTCACCATCCATAGTTTCAAGAGGCTTGGAACTAACATCATCATAAAAATTTACATGTATGCGAACATTTGTAACAGAAGTAAGATCACTTTTATTTTCAACTGTACCTACAACTACAGTGTATCCTTGATCATCTTTGTAAACAAATGGGGATTCACTTGTAAGAGAGACAGATAGCGTGGCTTGATTATTAAAAGAATCTGCAGAAAATGCAGAAGAAATAGGAACTAGAATAAAAATCAAAAAAATGGTAAGAATGATTTTCTCCATGAGGATTTTATTGAATCGAGATTAATTTTAGGTAACATGTGATATATTGAACAAGAAAGGTAACAACGTTTAACCCAGCTAAAATTTGGTCAATAATAAAAAGAGATTAAAATAAATGTAAATTTTATCGTTTTTTCTTCATTGCTGTTATTGCCATCCAGTAAACTAATCCTGGAGCCAATCCAACAATAAGTGGAATCCATACCGGCCATCCATCAACTACGCTTGTCATACCATAAAATCAAAAGTTATACTATTTAAATCAATCCTGAAATCTGAAATTCATAATTTAACTAGTGTATTGTAAGTGGACTGGACGGGATTTGAACCCATGACCCCCCGCGTGCAAGGCGGGTATACTACCAGGCTATACTACCAGCCCACAACAATAAGAATAATCTGTGGATTTTAATTGTTGTCTTCTTGGTAAGAATTTTATTCAAACAAAGAAATTACAATCATGGTACTTTTAGAATCACAAATTAAATTGAAAACAGGAGATAATGCACCAAATTTTCAACTGCTAGGTGTAGATAACAAAAAACACGCATTAAATGATTATAATAATTTTCAAGGAATTCTAATTATTTTCATGTGTAATCATTGTCCATATGTCAAGTCAAAAATAGAGACTTTGAATGAATTATATGAAAAATTTAGTAATAAAATAGCAATTATTGGAATTAATAGTAATGACTCTAAAGATTATCCAGAAGATAGTTTTGAAAATATGAAAAAAATGGCAAAAGAAAATGAATTTAAATTTGATTATTTGCTTGATGAAACACAAGAAATCGCAAAAAAATACGGAGCGATATGTACACCAGATTCTTTCTTATTTAATAGTAAAAAACAACTTGTATTTCATGGTAAAATAGACAATGCCATGAAACCAGATGATGTTTCTACTGAAAAAACAATGATTCAAAATATACAAAAATTACTAATTGGAGAAAAAATTGAAAAAGATTTCGACCCATCAATCGGGTGTTCAATTAAGTGGCAAGAAAATTAAACTTAAATGAGTCCTGTCAAGAGAATTGAATGTGGGCTCGTAGCTCAGCTTGGCTAGAGCGTTCGACTGATAAACTGTTCAGAAATCGAAAGGTCATGTGTTCGAATCACATCGGGCCCATTTTTATTATTTTGAACTTTCAGAAACAGTTTTGGCCCATTGTGTGACATCATAGAATTTTTCAGAAATTAAATCTGCATTAATTTTGATCTTTTTCCCAACTTTTCCACATAGAACCAATCGAATTTTTTTCCCAAATTTTTCTTTAATTGAATTTATAGATTCTCCAAAAAAAATGAGTCCTTCTTCAGTATTTGAAAAAACTAGAATTATTATAGTGTTTGATTTTTGTTTCCAAATTTTTCCTATTAATTTTTGTAAATCAAGATCAAATAGGACATTAATCGCGGAGGACATGTCACCAAGATGAAAAACTTGCAAACCGTCTGAATGTAAAGAAACAGAAGCTGCTTCAGATAATAAATTACTATGATTATCAGCTGAAATCACAATAATGTTATTTTTTGAGTTTAAATCTATTGTAAATTGATTGAGGATTTGAAGAGATTTAGAAATTATATTTTGTAGTAATTTTTCCTCAGAATTTCCAATTTTACCATCATCATATAATTTATGAATTAATTCTATTGAAGGAATTATCATTTCAGAAACAAGTTTTTGTACTAATGCCCCAGAATTAAGACAATTTTTAATCAGTGAGTAAACTTGAGTTTCATGTATTTTTGTCAAGTTTTCAATATATTGTGATGAGACTTTATAGTAATCATCTGGAAAAGAATATGCCTCTTGACCAGGTTCTAAAAACCACAAGGTAATATTTCCAATATTTTTTTGATTAAGAAATCCTTCTGCAGCAAATACTTTGAGGTATTTTGTCATTGTGATTCTATTTACAGAAAGTTTTTGAGAAATTTCAACTCCAGACATTCCTGTCTTAGAATCTTGAAGTACATCAATCAATTTCTGCCTTAATTCTACAGATTGATATCCTCTACCCATGATGCTCCAGAGGAAAGGTATTGTATAAAGACTAATTTTAATATAAAATAAGAATCTAAAAAATAAAATCTTATATACTTCGGTACTTTATTGTACGGTAAGGGAAAGTAAATTGCCAAAAGCTGGATTCAAATCAATAACTGTTGCAGAAACAGTTTACGATAAATTCCAAGATGTTTATCAAAAAAACAAAGATAATCTTGCAATGAAAGGTGTCAATAGTTTTTCAGGTTATGTAACTTACATGCTAGAAGAAATGATGCAAAAAGATAAAACTTTTGCCAGATATGCTCCAAAAATTGAAAAAATATCAGTAGATGATGATCGTGTAATATTAAAAGATAATATCAAAAATAGAATTGCAGAAGTTGCAGTACAAAAAGGAGAATTGTTTTGCCAGTTATGTGAAGAAAAAGACTGTGTACATATTGGATTTGTATTTTCACTTCCAGATGTATATGAAATTTTAAATTCTAGAGGAATAAAACATTTAAAATAAATGGTGGAGGAGGTGGGATTTGAACCCACGAACGCCTGAGCGACAGGATCACCCATTTTTATGATCTTAAGTCCTGCATATCCAAAAGCATTTTTTGCTTTCTTTGGCCGGGCTTGATTACTCCTCCAAAAGTGTAAAAATTTGTGTGAAATTTAACAGTTTAGAGATTTTTGAGTCATAATCAAGAATTATAAGGATTTTCAGTTGCTAAAATTTATGCTTCGATAGCTCAGCCTGGTAGAGCGTTACCTTGGTAAGGTAAAGGTCGCGGGTTCAGATCCCGTTCGGAGCTTTTAATAATTTTTTATTAATAATTCAAAATGACCAGATCTTTTATTAGAATTTGAATTAATAGATCTATTTGCCTTAATCCTAGTAATATTCCATGGATTTTTGACAAAGATATCTGCGACTTCTTTTGAATCCGAATTGGACAATAATACTTTGCACCCTCTTGAATCTAATTTTAAACAAAGTTCTGCTAATCTTGTAAGATCATCGTATGTGAAATTTTTTGTTGTATAACTTGTGAAATTTGCTGTTGCACTAACTGGTTGATATGGTGGATCAAAATACACCAAATCTCCCTTTTTAGCATCTCTTAGAACTGCCTCAAAATCTCTACATTTAATTGAAATTCTACTTGATTGTAAAATTTGGCTTACAGCCCGAATATTTTCTTCATTGACTATATTTGGATTAGAGTATCTTCCTAAAGGTACGTTAAATTTTCCTTTACTGTTTACACGATAGAGTCCATTAAAACAAGTTCGATTCAAAAAGATCAGTCTTGATGTTTTTTCAATTTCGCTTCTAGGATTGCTTTCTCGAATTGAATAAAAATATGACTCTGAATCTTTTTGATAATTTTTTTCGTGATTTTTTAGAGAAATAATTAGAGAATCGATTCTATCTCTAATTGTAGTATAGGCCAATACAAGATCAGAGTTTAAATCAGAAATACTACATTTTTGGGAAAATTTGTCGGTAAGAATATGAAATAATAAAGCACCTCCACCAAGAAATGGTTCAAAGTATGTACCAAAAGATTCAGGTAGGTTTTGATTTAATATTGGAATTAATTGTCTTTTTCCTCCAGCCCACTTTACAAATGGTTTTGGTGTAACTAAAATCTGATCGTATTGTTGCTTCACAGATAGTTATCACATTATTGCATATTGTCAAAAGAGGTAAAAAAAGATCACAACATGTACAGTATTTTTTAATCAAATTTTAGCTAAAGTATACACTAACAATAAAAAATAAAATTAAAAGGAAAAGATTGGAGATTTAGTCCCACTTTGACCAAGCGGCCATCCATCTGTATGTCCAAGTGTTTAGTTTACAACCTAACGCTGTAAATGTAACTGACAATACTGCACCTGCACCTGCGCCCAATGCTACAGGACTGTTATAGAATTTACCTACTTGAGGCTCTATTGGTGTCATGTAAGGTGGTAATGTTGGTCTTGGATATTTGAAGGCCGTTTCTAGTGGGTCTGCTACTGTTATCAGGTTTACCATGTTGAATAATGGTAAAGACATTCCTACCAGTACGCCGCCAAACAGTATCAAGGAGTGCTTGTTCTTTTTTGTTGCCCAATAGGCTAAATCAAGCAACATTGCTGATGGTAACCAAATTGGTGTTACAATAAAGTCATATGGATAACCTAGTGCAAACCATGCGCCTTTTGCTACCCATGTGTATACTGTCATGATTAGGGCATAATACGTTGCTGTTCCTGGAACACCTGTAAATGTCAGGTAATATGTTGCACCTACGCAGAGCATCAACGTTTGTGATATTGAAAATACCGTAAACGAAGTCCAAGCCCAGTCAGTATAGAAAATGTAGTCTCCTGCATTAATTGTTAACAGAGTTGAGTTAACTGCAACTACTACTATGAACAAGTAGTGAGTACATCGTCTTAGCCAGACCATAATCAACTAGATAAAATGGTCAGTATATAAAATTTTAGAGTATGATGAAGATCGTTGTTTTTTATTAAAAATAAAGTAAAAAGAAGAAAGTTAAGGGCTTGTGTATTCTACTATCCGACATACAGTGATATGATTAAAGTACCTATAGTTGTTGCACCAAGAGTTACAGCAATTATACCATTGCTGTTTTTCTTTGAGCCTTCTTCCATAACTTTAACACAGAAGAGATAACCAATCGCTTCAATAATTGTCAGAACAATGAATGCAAAGTGTCCACTGTTTGTTGGATATGCCCATGGATAATACGTATATCCTGCCCAAGTACCACCGAAAGTTGCTAACCAAGCTGCAATGTAAGATAGAGTGATAATGCCAGTCATGTTTTCGACACGTCTGCCAATCATTCGTTCTACATCAGAACTAGATGCGCCACCTGCGCCACTTGAACCAAATCCTTTCGGAAGAGTCATTACAATGCTACTCGGCTCAGAATCCTTTTAAGTCTTTCTTAAACGCCATATCTCGTACAATGTTTTTACTAGTAAAATAATAAAAAAAGAAAAAATGTGCTTTTGCACGTTTGTCTATGGAATTGCTCTGCTGTACAATTTGCCTTCTAAAGCCATCTTGTACATCTCTGCAACATACGGATTCTCACCAGGAGTTTCTGCACCTAGTTCTACAAGTCGAGCATATACTCTGACTACGTATGCAAGTGCTCCCATGAATGCTACTACAACACCCATGTTAAACATCCAGTGATTTGGTACTGCAAAGATTTCCTCTACAAACCAGAAGTGCCACATCTCATTGACCCCAATTGTAAACATGGTTGCAAGATAACCAAGAATGGTCATCTTTAATCCAGTGTTAATTGAGTTATTTGGACCTCTGAGTACTGGTACTTTTCTATCATAGATAGCTGCTGCTGCCCAACCAAGTGGTAATGTTATGAAGTGGGAGTATAGCCACCAGTGTGCTGGTGTAAATGCACTATCTCTGATAGATGTCTGATGTAAAGAACCATCAACGAAGTTGTCTACTTCGACTGATGCTGCAGTGGATCCCATAGCGATGACGATGAGCCAGATTTTTTTTAGTCTCTGGATCTCGACTTCTTTTGGAATTAATGCGGGCATCTGTGCCATAATCTATATCATGTTAATTATAGATATAAAGCAAATGTTTGAAAAAAATGTAATTATATGCTATTTATGATATGTTTTACTTTAAAACAATATAATTCTCACATGTAAAATCAAATTTTATCAAATAATTTTACAATTTTTTCATACATTTCATTGATTATCATCAATGATTAACACATTCATACTATCGAACATCGTTATCAAGGTAAAGGATATAACGATGTATAATCTCAATCATCATATTAGAACTATGGTCGAAAAAAAGATTTTCGTATTAGGACTCACTGTTGTACTTGCATTGGGTACACTTGGTTTCAACTGGGTTGATTCCATACTTCCAACTGCAGATGCACATGGTGTCCAAGCACAACTTCAGAGTCGTTTCATCAGAATTGAAGATGAAACTTTCAACAGACAATCTCTACAAACTGGCGAAACATTGACAGTTCAAGGAACTTTAGTCAGTCTTGTAGAAAGAGATCTAAGAGGATGGATTTCCATTTTCTCAGAATCCACTAACGCAGGTAATAGATGGGAAATGCTAGCAAGAGATCCACCAGGAAACGTCTTTGACATTTCAGGTAACTCAGTTGTCCAATATTCATTATCTGCCAAAGCACTTGAAGCAGGTGTATATCATGTACACACTCAACTCAATGTAGCCAAAGTGGGTCCAGGACTTGGTCCAGGACAAACAGTAGTCGTTGAAGGAGAGCCAATAATCAAACCAATTCCATATACCAACATTGCATATCAATCAATCATTATTGGTGTCGGTTATGTAATCACGTTTGCAACACGACCCTGGCAAGTTATCTAAACTACCCCCTACCTTTTTCATTTTATATTTAGAATTACGTTATTCGTATAAATTATCAAATAAAAGAAACCAAGTTTTATCTAGAATTAAAACAGTATGTTAAATTTCAAAATAATTGAAATAGATATTTTTGAAAATTTATTTTTTGGAAACGTTGAATTTCATAATGATGATTGCAAAGTAAATATACAAAATGAAAAAAAAGTAAGGTTCTCAAATTACCATTTAATATAATTCCAAAAAAATGATTATGAGTTTCATATGATCTGGAGAATTATTTGTAGAAGATTATCTAACATATGATAAAGAATCAGAATGGCTTGAGATTGATTCGGATAAAATTACATATCATTTAGCTGATCATCAAGATCAATTCGATGTGATTGAGATAATGGACTAGCAACAGAAAGAACTTTAAGTGATCTTTCAAAAATTCATCATATGAATTGGCCAGGTATGGGAGATCCGTACAAAAGAAAAAAGACTTTAAGATTTTTGGCTTTGAGTGCAGGTATTGGAGCTATCGCAGTTTTGATTACAGTGTTAGTTGTAAATCCATTGATTGGTGAACAACCTCGTAGTGCTTGTATAGGCAATATTCAAAAAAATTGGAAAATATCATTTACTGTTGAACTATATGTAGATAATCAAAAAGCAGAGATTCCATCAAATGTAGGATTTATGGAAGGTGGATGTCAAAGGGCAATTTACACGCTTACTGATGATGGAACAGTTTATGCAGAGTGGAAAGAAAATCCTCAGTTTGAAATTGGGCATTTTTTATGGATTTTTAAATTTCCTCTAAGAGATATGGATGAATTAAAGTCAAAGATATTTGTAAACGGCATAGAATCTGAGAATTTTATCAGTACACCATTACAGGATGGATACCACTACAAGGGCATGTTTACTTCAAAAGCATATGATGAAGCAAAAGACAAGGACTACTTGCCTCCTCAAAACTAAAAGATATAAGATATCCCAAAATTTAATTCATATTTGAAAAAAAATTCAAAATGGTACAAGTAGACTTTGGAAAGAATTTAAAAATAATGAAAAGAAAGGAAAATAACTTACCAGTATTTACCGTTGTCTGGAATTAGACCAATACCTTCTCTTTCAAAGTGTCTATCTAATTCATCGACCCATCTTTCACGGTTGTCTTTGTAAGCCCATCCGTGTACACGTAACCAGAATGAGATAATTCCAAGAAGGAATACTGAAAACATTATGGTTCCGAAGATGTAAATCATTACATCATAAAATAATGGATCATAGTTTGGTCCTAACTGACCTGTAATTGAAGACAGGATGCTTAGGAAAGTTCCTACTATAGGAGTCATTGTATATTTGCCTCAATTTGTGCGATATATACATTTCTTTTATTATAAAAATATACGAGTATAGTATTCACTAGGACAATCAAATAAAATAAGAGAAAAATAAGATTTTTTTATCCTCTACCCATTGCTGCGTATTTACCAGATCTTCCTTTAAGGAAGAGAGCTCCTGCGACACCACCAAAGAGAGCACCTGCAATTGCAGCTGCGCCCAAAACACCACCTGCATCAAGATAAGGTGTACCTGATCCAGCTCCTGGATTAGATTGTGCTGATTCGACTCTTCGTGTTTGAATCTCTAGGGCTTCTTCTAATGTGTATTGTCCGGTTTCTCCTTTGGAACCAACGCTACCCATGTATTGTGCAAATACGATTACATCGTCTGCATAGTAACCAATGGTAAATACTGCGATCAAGGATACTGCTAGAAGTATTTTTGTATTCATACTGTTTACCTGTTCGATTCAATCTATTGTACATATTTAACTTTTATTCTATAGCTAGAAATGCAAAATTATGTACGAAGTTCGGAATAAGCAACGTTTAATTTTGTTTTAAAATCAGGATTATTATGGGTAGATTACACACACACAGACACGGAAAGTCACATACAATAAGACCAGCTGTACTTACTGTACCATCATGGGTTACACTTAGTTCCAAAGAAATAGAAGAGTTGGTTGTAAAATACTCTAAAGATGGACTTACACCAAGTCAAATTGGATTAAAACTCAGAGATCAACATTCAATTCCGCTGATTAAAGTAATCACAAAGAAAAGTATTGGAAAGATATTAGAAGAAAATAATCTCAGAGCAGAAATGCCAGAAGATTTAGACAACATTGTAAGAAAAGCAGTAGGTCTTCAAAAACATCTGAAGACAAACAAGGGAGATAATAGAAATGTTAGATCCCTTGAGTTAATTGAGGCAAAAGTGCATAGACTTTCAGTCTACTACAAAAGAATAGATCGGATTCCTAAAAATTGGAAATATAAATCAGTAGTTGCTCAATTAGAGTAATGACAAAAACTCTAGATGAATCTCTTTCTTATTTCAAAGATAAAATTTTAGATTGTATAAAAACAAAAAAATCAATTTCAGTTACAACTCACATTGATTGTGATGGATTAACATCAGGTAGCATAATTACAAAAGCTTTGATCAGAGCAGGTGCAAAATGCACGGTTAGAACTTCAAAAGAATTTAATAAAAAAGTAATTGACGTAATGAAAAAAGATTCAAGAGATTTTCACATAATTACAGATCTTGCAAGTGGTTTTGCACAGCATTTAGATGAATCATTTGGAGAAAATTGGATCGTATTAGATCATCATCAAATATCAGAAAAAGAATATGATAATCAAAAAGTTATCAATGCATGGAAATACAAAATGGATGGAGGTACAGAAATTTGTGCCGGAGGAATGGCATATCTTGCAGCAATGGCATTAAATGATAAAAATTTAGATTTATCTGCAATAGCTGTTGTTTCAGCTTTAGGAGATAGACAAGATCAAGGTGAAAGAAAATCACTTATTGGAAAAAATTATGAAATTGCAAATATTGCAAAAGAAGAAGGATTGATAGACATTGATCTGGATTTACTGCTAGTTGGAAGAGAGACTAGAGCACTTCCAGATGCATTGGCATTTACATCACAGCCATTTATTGAGGGTCTAACTTGGAATAGAGATGCATGTCTTTCACTTTTGAATTCTTCTGGAATTAAACTAAAAGAAGGAGGTAGATGGAGAGTTGCAGCCGAGCTAAATGATGAAGAAAAAAGATCAGTTATTGAAACTATTACAAAATTTACGTCTGGAAAAAATGCAACGGAGATAATGGCAGAATTGATTGGGTATACGTATACATTTCCCAGAGAAGATAAAATGAGTTTCTTACGAGATGGGAGAGAATTTTCAACAGTGCTCAATTCATGTGGAAGAATTAGTAGATCAGGAGTTGGAATTGCAATTTGTATTGGAGATAGAAATAAGATCCTAAGAGAAGGGGAAACAATTCTTACAGATTATAGAAAAATGATTAGAGAATATATGAATATTTTAACAAATGAAAGATGGAGAGTTTCAGAAAGTAAAACTTGTGTTATGGTAAATGCTGAAGGAATTGTTCCAGAAATGATGACAGGTACAATTTCATCCCTAATAGCAGGATCACCAAAGAATGCAGGTAAAATTGTTATTTTAAGAACAGGTGGTGAAGAAAATACTATCAAATTTTCATCAAGGAAGTCATTTGGTTGCAAATCAGAAATTAATCTAAGTGAATTAATGAAGACGGGTGCTGAGAAATTTGACGGTGTTGGAGGAGGTCATAATGCAGCAGCAGGAGCAAAAATAACTAAAGACAAATTAGATGAATTTCTAGATTATTTGGAAATAAATGTCGTTAACATGTCAAGTACAGGTAATTCTCAATAATCTTTCAAAAGAAAAGGCAGAAACTGTAAAAAAAGCATTGGAGCCAGATAATGTAAATTTTCCAGAAGGATTGAGTCTTTGTGTTGAAAATTTTGACAACAAACTAGTTTTTAATTTTGTATGTAATGAAAGTATGAAAAAATTAATTAATACTATTGATGAAGTTTTAGAACACGTACAGGTTGCATTAAAGGTGATTGAATAATGTTAGATCCAAAAATAATCAAAGAGAATCCTCAAATTATTAGAAATATGCTCAAAGCAAGATCAGTTGAATTTGATTTTGATGAATTAATAGATTCAGATCAAAAAAGAAGGGAACTAATATTAAAAACAGATGAGTTACGAAAAAAGAAAAATCAAATAGCATTAGAAATTTCTCAAAAAAAGAAAATCGGTGAAGATATTGCATTGATTTTATCTGAAATGAAAATTATTACAGAGGAATTAACAAAATTAGAATTATTACAACAAGAAATTGAAAAAAAATATTCAAAATTGGCATTAACTATTCCAAATTTAATTCATGAATCAGTACCTATTGGAAATGCAGAAATTGCAAATAAAGAAATAAAAAAATGGGGTAAAATACCTGAATTTAATTTTAAGATAAATGATCATATTGATATTTCTGAAAACTTGAATCTAGTTGATCTTGAAAGAGCTGCTAAAGTTGCAGGTGCAAGATTTTATTATTTGAAAAATGATCTAGTGCGATTAAATCAATCTTTAATTCATTATGCATTAGATTTTCTTGCAGAAAAAAATTACTCTCTAATTCAACCGCCATATATGATTAATAGACAATCTATGGAAGGTGCGATAATAGCTGATGATTTTGAAGAAGTCATATACAAAATTGAAAATGAAGATCTATACATGATTGGAACATCAGAACATGCAATGGTTGCCATGCATTCTGGTGAAATTATTGATGGAAAAGATCTGCCATTAAGATATGCAGGAGTTAGTCCATGTTTTAGAAAAGAAGCAGGCGCACATGGAAGAGATCAAAAAGGTATTTTCAGAGTTCATCAATTTGATAAAATAGAGCAATTTGTTTTTACACGTCCAGAGGAATCTTGGAAAGAACATGAGCGCATGTTATCAATTGCTGAGAATTTTTACCAAAATTTAGAGATCCCATACAAAGTGATGCTTCTATCATCAGTAGATATGGGAAAAGTGTCTGCTAAAACATATGATATAGAAGCCTGGATGGCAGGACAAAATGCATACAGAGAAATTGTTTCATGTTCAAATTGTTTGGATTATCAGGCTAGAAGATTAAAGATCAGATTTAGAGAGAAAACAAATGAAGAAACACAATATTTGCATACATTAAACAGTACACTAGTTGCCACATCACGTGTTTTAGTTTCAATAATGGAAAATTTTCAAACTAAAGATGGACATATTGTAATTCCAAAAGTTTTACAAAAATACATGGGCAAAAAAATAATCTAGTCGCATACCCTTATATTTTGGATTCAAAGGTCGTTAATAATTGGCACGTAGAAAAGGACGAGTAAAGGACAAATGGCGAGAAAAGAAATGGGTAACAGTTAGCGCACCAGATTCGTTTAACAATGTTCCAATTGCATATGTTCCAATTACTGATGAAAAGAATGCAGTAGGTAGAGTGTTGGAAGTAACTTTGTATGATATTTTGAAAGGTGATCCATCACAACATCAATACAAAATGTACTTTCAAATTAACAAAGTTGATGGAGATAAAGCTACTACTATTTTTAAGAGATATGAATATTCCAAAGAATTTTTACGTAGTTTAGTTAGACGTGGTTCATCTAGAATAAATTTCTCTATAGATATTAAAACTAAAGATGGATATGTATTTAGAATTAAAGTTCTAGCACTCACACATAGACAACTTAACACATCTAGACAACATGCATTAAGATTGATTGCAAGAGACATAATTAACAATACAGTACCTCAAATGACAATTGATCAATTTGTTCAGGCTACATGTTACAGTAAAATTAATTCAGACATAATGGCTGGATTTAAGAAAGTTATCAGAGTTAGACATGTAGGTCTTGAAAAAGTTAAACTTGTCAGAACTGCAGAAAAAGAAATAGCATTACTTGAAGCATAAACAAGATTGACTTTTTGCATATAATGATAGACAAAATTGAAGTTACAATTGATGTAATAATTCATGCTACAGAAGATATTTCAAAATTCATACAATCTTTTGAAAAAGTGTTTGAATTGAATCAAGGCATTACATTTAATGAGACTATTGGTCATTTTGAAAATCCTATAACAATAATAAATGTAAAAATTGAAAAAAATCAGGCTCAAAAGTTTGTTGAAAAATTAGTAGTGTCATTATCAAAAGAGCAGATCAATGAATTGATTGAACAGATAGATGAAAGAACCGTAGATTCCAGATGTCATATTAGATTTGGTAAGCAAGAATTCATCAAGGGAAATTTAGTGTTTAAGGAAAAAGATGCAATAAAATTAAAAATTTATACTCCAATTTACAATAAAAAAGACACAGTCAAAATATTCAGCAAAATATTCCAAGTTGCCAACTAGATTAAATAGAAAGATAAGATAATTTAATTTGGGAATGAGGAGATAATAGCCGCTCCAGTCTGAGCTAACGCTTTGATGACGCCGCGACGAACCGACCCCATTTTTGAATTGATGTCAGCATTAGACGTTTTTTTACCTACAAATCATGGGATTATTTTAAATACGGATAAACGACGTCTTCTTTCGTGTCAGATTATGACGTCATAATAGCAGGAGGTGGATTGGCAGGCACTATTGCTGCTCAGTCGGTTTCACATTATTCTAATCAAGGATTAAAAATTCTAGTAATTGATAGAAATTCATCAAACTTACCTGGAATGAAAAGTATAGCAGGTTGGGTTTGTGGAGATGCAGTAAGTAAAGAAGCTGTAGATTTCATGGCAGAGCGAATAAAAGTAAATTGGACTGAACCAGAAATTGAACATAAGGTAAAGGGAGTAATGGCATTTTCGCCGGATAAAGAAACATCAATTCCATTTGATGGTGCAGGATATATGTTAAATAGACAAGTTTTGCCACAACGCCAAAATGAAAGAACATTGGCAATGGGTGTAGATTTTGATTTTGAAATTAATCTTACAGAATTATTGTATGATGGTAATCAAGTGGTTGGAGTTAAAGGAATGGACAATAAAACAAAAACTCCTTACAAAAAAACAGGTAAAGTCGTAATTGATGCAACTGGAATGACATCTATGCTTCGCAATCAAATTTCCAATACAACAAAGATGGAAAGAAAAGTAGATCGTAAAGACATAGAATCAACAGGAAGACATATCATGCATTTTGAGGATGGTGTGGAAGATCTTACGGAATTTGATCCTAATTATTGCATAATTCATCTTGATCAAGATATTGCTCCAGGAGGATATGGATGGGTATTTCCAAAAGGAAAAAATAAAGTCAATATTGGTTTAGGGGTTGAAAAAACATTACTTGAAAAAAGAAATCAAAGATTAGGAAAAAAGGACAACGTATCAATGTTGATAAATCAATATCTTGAAAGAAATCATTCCATAAAAAATCCAAAACTTTCTCAAGAAGATCAAGATACGAATAATGCAACAGGTAATTTTCAAGTCTCAGTGAGAAGACAAAATGATTGTATGGTTGCAAATGGATTTGTAATAGTTGGAGATTCTGCATGGATGCCAAAACCACTTGATGCAGGAGGTATTGGTCCTGCACTAGTTGCAGGAACTATTGTTGGAAAATGTGTAGTTGAAGCAATTCAATCAGGAGATGTTACTGAGAAAGGATTATGGAAATACAATAAAGAATTCATTAATGAATATGGTTACAAAACAGCAGGACTTGAAATTTTTAGAAGATTAATTCAAACTCTTACTAATGAACAAATTAGTTATGGTATGAAGCACTTTTTAGGAAATCTAGATGTAGAATCTATTGCAAAAGGAGAGCACCCAGATTTTTCCAGTGTTACAAAATTAGGAATGCTGATTAGAGGTGCACTAAATAAAAAACTTGCTGACGGATTACGTTTCACTACAGAACAAAATAGACTTTTGACAAAACATTATTACGAATATCCAGATACACCTGATGGATTTAACAATTGGAGTAAAAAACTACATGTGATTCTAGATGAATCTAATGTCAAATTACCACAATATCAAAACTAAGATTTATTTATAAACTTTATTTGTAAGAATATTAATTGTCAAAAGAAATAGATTACGTTGATTGGAATAATTCTATTGAAATTTTAAACAAAGCGTATCAAGCTGATCTATTTGTAATAATAATTGGTCCAAAAGGAACTGGAAAAACATCACTTGTGAGAAATTTTATTAAAAGTAAAAATGCAAAACTAGAATCAATAAATTTTAGCCTCAGAACACGAGAGAGTCATCTCATTGGTACAAAAACCTTAACAAATGGAACTGTGAGTTTCGATGAAGGTATTTTGATAAAATCAATGAGAGAAGGAAGTATACTATATCTAGATGAAATAAATGCTGCAGAAGCTGACGTACTACTTCGATTGGATGAAGCATTGGATGATAGACGTCAAATAATTTTAAAAGAATCAACAGGGGGAACAATAAAAGCTAAACAAGGTTGGTTTGTAGTTGCAACAATAAATCCACTTACGCATACTGGAACAAAAGAGCTTCCACCACAATTACTAAGTAGATTCCCAGTTAGAATCAGTTTAGAATATCCTCCAGAAAACATAGAATTGGAAATTATCAAAAAACATGTTTCTGGAAATCATGATTCTGAAATCAGTCAAGCAATTAAACTTGCAAATATTTTAAGACAAGCTGCTGCTGTTGAAGAATTATTTTATTCTCCTAGTTTAAGAGAAACAATAGCATTTGGAAAATTACTGGATACTGGAATGTCTACAAAAGATTCAGCAAAAATTGTTTTTGGTAACGTGTATACACAGTGGGGTAATATTGAATATCAAAAAGTAGCTGATATCATTACCTCTATGTTTGGTAATTAAATGCAATCATTAGAATTAAAAAATGAATCATTGATTGAGATTGCAACCTTTTTAGTAAGAAGATGGTCAGAAAAAGAAAATATCATAATTGAATTTTCAGATAAAATGGAAACCAGAACTAGACTAAAAGAAAACAGAGTTATCTTAACATCAATTCAAAAAAGATTAGGAAGTAATTTTGAAAAATATAGACAATTGAGAACATCGATATGGTATGAATCAATGAGAATTAAATTTTGTAAAAAAATTCTTAGTAATGATTATGGATTTGGATTTATTCTAAATACATTGGAAACTCTTAGAGTAGAGCAGGAAGGTAGAAAACTTTGGAAAGGAATGGATAAAGAAATTATCTTTAATTATACACACATGTTTGTAGCCAGACCACAATTGCATACAGTTTATGGAAAGGCACGAATTGTGGAGGGATTTTATCAGTATTTCATGTTTGGAGCATTAAAAGGAGAAATACAGTCTAGTGATTTTGAAAGAATAAAGAAAGCAACAGAGTTTGGCAAAAAAATCATAGAGGAATGTATTAAAAAAAATTACGATACAGAATGGTTAGAAAAAAATGTTAATGTAATTATAAAAATTTTAGACATAGATTCGTTGCTTACAATTCCAATTTCATTACCATTTATGAAGGCAGGTATGATGATTTCAGAAAAAGAATTATTAAAATTTCTAAAAGTTATTGCAAAAAATAAAGAAGTTGATTTTGGAAAAGTTGATTCAAATGCAATATTGAGTGGAGACAATATCTATAATGAATACCAAGTATTGTTGGATGAAAATAAAAAAAATGATAAAAAAGGAATCATTCCAGAATCAATAGGAATTCAAATTCCAAATCAAATTAATGTTGATGAAACAATAATCTATGATATAAATTTGATAAATAATTTGAAAACCAAATTTAGAGATCTGAAATCAGGATGGAAAGAACAATATTTTACAAGTGGGGAAGAATTTGATGTTGAAAATTATATTGATGAAAACAAACCATTTTTTTCAGATATTAAAAAATCAATTAAAACAAAAATTGTGATTCTATTAGATCATTCATCAAGTATAGCATCAGATGCAATAGAATACAAAAAAGCTACAATTGCTCTTTGTGAAGTTTTATCAGTCCTAAAAGTAAAATTTGCAGTGTATGCATTCAGTACTGAAAATAGATCAGTTATTTGTTGGTCTATAAAGCCCGATAATGTAAAATGGAATAAAATTGCTGCAAAAAAATTAGCCCAAATTGTTGCTAATGGTGCTACACCATTAGCAGAAATCTATGACAAAATGTTTCAAATTTTAGAATCAAAAAGGCCAAATATTTTTTTAACATTAACTGACGGAGAACCATCAGATTCTGATGCGGTTAAAAATATGATAAAATCTCTCAAAAGATTAGGGATTAGTATGATAGCCCTAGGATATGGTCCTAATACAATTAGATCTACAACCATAGCAAACAATCTCAAGCATTTAGGATATGAAAAAACTTTAGCGGTAAGCCGCCTAAATGATATTCCAAAGAGGGTGTTATCCATACTTGGGCAAGTGTAGATTTTGATAATTTAGAATAAAATGAAATTTACGGACATAACAAGGAAATGTGTACTATCAGATGAGGATAATTCTAAATTATGGAAATTTTTACTTGAATCATGGAAAACACATCAAATGTAGATCAAGTGCTGCTAGCCCGTTTTGAAGAGGAGATTTGGAGTAAAATTCCACATATTCAAGAAGTTAATGGAATAAAAAAGATAGTAAATGAAACTCCTTTAGTAGATTTAACACAAGATTTTAAAGAATGTGCAAAAAGTGTCTTTAAAATAAATTTAGATGCTAAAGATCTAAAAGTGTATGGTAAATTGGATTCCACTTTACTGAGTGGTTCAATAAAAGCTAGGGCTGCCACATATATTATTCACAATGCAATCATTTCAGGAAAACTAAAAGGAAATCAGACAGTAATTGAAGCAACTTCAGGTAACTTTGGGATTGCTTTAGGACAATTATCAAAACTTGGAATAAAGGTAGTCGTATTAGTATCAAGAAAATTGCAAGAAGGAGTTTTTAG
This sequence comes from Nitrosarchaeum sp., assembly GCA_002737445.1. Lineage (GTDB taxonomy): Archaea > Thermoproteota > Nitrososphaeria > Nitrososphaerales > Nitrosopumilaceae > Nitrosarchaeum. The sequence continues at coordinate 53,403 of NSIR01000007.1, forward strand.
AGAATTAAGAAATGAAAATATTCGAATTATGGATTTGGATATGGATATTTGTCCTGCTCCAGGAATGGAAAATAAAGCAAAAGAATTAGAAGCAAAAGCAATTGCAGGAAACATAAGATCACAGTTAAGAGAACTTGGATTTAATCCTGAAATTTTTGATAAAAATGTTAAAGAAATTGAAGCCCTGCTATCAAAACAAGATATAATTAATTTGGCAAGATATCTTGCAGAAATTTATGATCTATTTTGTACAAAACAGTATGATAATGAGTTAAACATTGAAGTACACAAAGAAATCACTGCAGTAGAAATTGATCAACAATTACATGATAGAAAAGAATCATTGGAAAATTATCAAATAGTTTGTTCATTTGGAACTGGTGGAACATCTGGAGGTTTGAGTGAATACATTAATCAAAAGTATGGAAAAAAATCAGTTCACATTGTCTTTCCTTCTACTGGGCAAGATGTTGCAGGAATTAGAACAAAAGCCAAAGCATCAGGACTAAGACTATATCAGCCCAATATTTATGCTGCAGAACACGAAGTAGATTTTGAAAAAGCAAAATTTTTGCTAAAATTTTTTGTAGATAAAGGACATGACATGGGAGAAAGTAGTGCTTTGGAGCTTTATGCAGTACTACAGAAGGTAATTTCTGAAAATGGTGGGAAATTTGTAGTAATGATTTGTGACGGAATTGAAAAATATAGAAAGAGTTTTGAACAAATATCAGAAAAACAAATTCCAATAAATATATCATTGGAAGATGCTGTATCAATAATAAAAGATTATGATAAAATTATTTGGGTTCATACTCAATATACCCCACTTGAAGAAGGGATTGAAATGATTGCAAAATCTTTAGGGGTAGATAAATCAAAAATTTCTATTACGAAAGCTAGAACTATTAATCAACTGTTATCAACTCAACAAATACCAGAAGAACTGAAAAAAGAATTTGAAGGCTCAAATTGTAAATCATTACTAGTATGTATGGCTGGAAATACTTCATTAATGGCTGCACAGATTTTAGCAACTAAAGGCATTATAACTCAAAGTTTGAATGGTGGAATTACAAATTTACCTAACGGAAGAGGTAAAAATCCTGGTGAATATATCCAAATAGCTAGAGAATAATACATTGAAGTGTCTTTCAGTATCACAACCTTTTGCTGAATTAATCATTACAGGTAAAAAAACAATAGAGTTAAGGAAATGGAATACAAATTTTCGTGGAGAATTTTTAATACATACTCCATTAAAAATAAGAGTAGAAGATTGTAAGAGATTAAAAATTACAAAAAAATTAGTTACAGGTGTAATTATTGGAAAAGCCGAGCTTTACGATGTAAAAAAATATAATTCACTAATAGAAATTAAAAAAGATGAAATATTTCATTTTGCTTCAAAAAATATTCAAAATAAAAATTTTGGATTCAAAATAAGAAATGTAAAACAATTAAGAATTCCAATTCCATGTAAAGGACGATTAGGGTTTTTCAATGTAGAATTATTTAAAAATAATATAAAAAATAAAGACATAGTTACTGAAATTATAGATGAGGAATACAGATACCAGTGGATAGGACATCATTGAAAGTTTGTGTTTGAATTAGTGATAAAAACAGGACTGGTATATATAAAGGGGCTATTTAAAGAGCCTCAATATGCCTCAAACAAAGCCTATTGTAAGTGTTGAAAATGTAGTTGCTTCAGCATCAGTTGAACAAAAAATTGATCTTATTGATATAACTAAAAAATTTCCAGATACAGAATATCATCCTGAGCAATTTCCAGGATTAGTTTTTAGATTACAAAATCCAAGAACTGCAACATTAATTTTTAGAACTGGAAAAATGGTATGTACTGGTGCAAAATCTGAAGAAATGGCAATAAAAGCTGTAAACACAGTAGTACAAAAACTACGAAAAGGTAAAATTAAAATCAAAAATGATGCAGTTATTACAGTTCAAAATATTGTAGCTGCTATCAATCTAGGAGGTAAAATTCATTTAGAAAAAGCGGCAAGAACACTACCAAGAAGTATGTATGAACCAGAACAATTTCCAGGATTAATTCATAGAATGTTAGATCCAAAAACTGTGATATTGTTATTTGCCTCTGGAAAGCTAGTTTGTACTGGTGCAAAAAAAGAATCAGACGTATATCGTTCTGTTCACAATTTACATGCATTATTAGAAGAAAAAAATCTAATGATTTATGATCAGTAAAATAAGTTCAATAATCAAATTAATTATTTAAATTTAATTGACTAACGATATATTTGAAAAAGAAAAGATTAGGCTTACTCCTGAAAATGGATTTGATTTAGTTGGAATTGATTATTTTGCAGATTCAGATAATCAATTATATTTTGTAGAACATTTTGAAATGTATCAGGATGCATTAAATGCAAAAAAGAAGCGTAAAAATTCTGAAGAATATTTTGTTTTATATAAAGATGGGAGTGGACAATATTTCTATAGATAGGTACAAAATATAATAATTGAATAAATTTTACAAAGTGCTATAATAAACATGAATAATTATGTATTACAAATATTGTTGATTTTATGATAATCTAAGAAATTATATTTTAAATGAGAATGTATTAGATTTAATTCCTGAATTATCTTCAGCTTTAATTGTAAATATACCTGATTTATTCCATCCATCTCCACCAGCTATTGTCAATGTAGAAAATTCATTATTATTTTTTACAGAAAGTTGTTCAGACCAAACTAATTGACCATTTTGATTTTCTATCGAGAGATTTATTTTGTTTGAGATTGATGTGCCACTGATTGATATAATATCACCTTTTTCATATGTAGATAAATCAGTTTTAATTGAAATAGAATCATCAGATACAACATTAGAAATTCCAGAAGTAGATAAGCCAAGTATTACAATTATTGCAAATATTGCACTACCTACACTTATGAAAATTTTTGTGTTTTTGGATTTTACAGCAGGATTTCGTGGAGACGTTGAAAATAATGGTTCAATATTTTGGTTTGATGAAAATATTATCTCTGGAACAATAGATTTTTCTTGAGTGGCCACATCAGATTTAATTTGAGATGCAAGGGTAAGAGAATCATCTATTAGTTTTTTAACATAATTTATCTCAAAATTACTAATTACTTCATCATTTTCACAAGCTCTTAAAATTTGTTTTAAAATACGTTCATCACCTTTTTCTTTATCCAAAAGGCTTTTCACATCATAAATCATTGAATCAGTCATGTGATTTTATTCTCATATTCGATTATTTATGAAGTTACCTTGAAATAATTAAAAAAGAATAGAAACAGGCTTGAGTTGTAATTCAATATAAAATAAAAGAGGGGTTTTAAACATATAGTAAATAAAGCAATAAATATAATTATTTAGAATATATTTTTTGAGCTTGTATTATTACAGTCCGAATGTAATCTTTTGCAGTTGCATCAGAGACACCCATTTGTTTTACTATTTGATATAGATCATATTCCTTGGGGTTACTCAAATAATACTTTAAAAGGTAATTGAGTCGATGTGATCTTTTCTCATCACTTTTCATGAATAAACTTTTTTTCTATAGTAAAAAGGTCAGAGGATAACAGTATAACCAATAAAATCAATCATGTCATAAAATTAAAATAAAAATATATCAACTTTTTTAAACAATCAAAATTGATAAATTTTAATGAAAAAAATTGATGCTACAATTCAAATTGATAAAGTAAATCTAGTTTCTAATGCCATAAAAAATTTGGTTGGTGGATTTACGGTATTAGAAGGAAATGGTAGAGGATCAGGTCAAAGGCAAACCATTACAGGTGGTAGAGGAACAGAAGCCTTTGTTGCAGAATTCAACAGAGTTGCAATAATTAGCATAATTGTGGAAGACTCAAAAGTTGAAATCATAATTAATGCAATTTCAGAGGTAACTTTTACAGGAAATTCTGGGGATGGAATAATAGTGATATCCACAATAGATGATGTTGTAAATATCGCATCAAAAAAAAGAGGCTCTCAAGCCCTTTAATTATTGAAATTATAGAAATAATAATTTTAAATAATGTTTCACAAAATTGCTGCACATTTCAAGTAAAAAATCATATAATGATAATGCAGAGGTATTTTGAAATAGCTTGCGAATATAATAACAATTTAAAAAATTACATGAAAGACAAAATATGGTAATCAACTGAGAGGATTTGAATTATTCCTCTCAGAGGTTATCCCTTTGGGGGACATGTTTGTTAAAGGGATGATGAATCATTACAATCCAAGTATAAAACCTAATGAATTGTTCCTAGTACAAATATAGATTTTAATTAAATATGAAAAGTATTTGATTAAAAAAAATTCAAAATTTGAGCCTAATTAAAACTAGATAAAATTATTTAGAATCATAAAAATTATACAGATTTAAGATTTTGTTCTGTTACTACATTTAATGTCATGGTAGTTCTTACATGAGGTAATTTCCTGAGTGCTTTTGTAATAATATTTTCTAATTGTTTGTATTCAGATGTTTCAATTTTACAAATAACGTCGTAATATCCAAAAACTACATCAGCTTCTTTTACTTCTGGAATATGGCTAAGATTTTTTAAAATATTATATTCTTCACCTTTGTCACTGTGAAAAACAACATATGCTTTAACATTATTTCTACCAAGTATAGAAGATATTAGTTTTTGAGATGGTTGAAATAATTCTTCATCTTCTGAACGTGTCAGTGTTATAGTAGATTGAATATTAGGCATCTTACGAATTACATTTGTTACAGTATGTTGAATTTTTTGTTCAGAATCGGATTCAATTTTTACAATCACATCATAAAGACCAAATGTACCATGAACATCAGTAATATGATCAATCGTCTGTAACGAGGAAATTACACTTTTTTCTGAGCCGAGATTACAATTTATGAGAACGTATGCTTTAGCCAATCTATTTTTCATCCACAATTTTCATAGTTTACTTATAATGTCTAATTATATAAGAATACATCAAATCTAAAATTAATAACTAAAAATAAATGCGTGAAAGAAATTATCTAACAAAATAAAACATATGCGTCGGTCATAATTTTTTCTAGTTCTTCAATATTTTTTGATCCAGATATTTTTGGACGCAATTTTGTAGCACCTACCATTCCTTTAGTAAATCTCATTGCTTGACTTTTTATGTTTGAAAATTTTATATTGTATTTACCGGTAAGACGAAGATATTCAAAAAATGAATCAAGCTTATCTTTTAATGAGTATTGTTTGTAAGTTCCAGTTTTCAGATAATCATTAATTTGTTCAAATAAAAATGGATTTCCCATTGCACCTCGACCAATCATCACATAATCACAGTTAGTTTGATCAATCATTGTTTTAGCATCTTCAGGAGTTATTATATCACCATTACCTACTATTGGTATATTTGAAATTTCTTTCAATTCTTTAATCATTTTCCAATCAGCACGACCTGAGTATCTTTGAGTTACAGTTCTAGGATGTAACGTAATCATTTGTATTCCTTCATCCTCTGCAATTGCAGCAATTTCTTTGAAAAGATAACGACTTGCATCAGTGACACCTGATCTAATTTTTAAAGTGACAGGCTTTTTTACTGCATTAACTAGCGTGTTAAAAATTTGTTGGGTAAGATTTGCTTCCTGTAAAAGTGCCCCACCTGCCATTTGTTGCGTTATATGTGGTGCAGGACAACCCATATTGTAATCAATAATATCAAAAAATGGTTCTACTATCTTTGCAGCTTTTTCTAGAGCTAAAAGATCAGAGCCAAATAATTGGACAGAAAGAGGTCTTTCCTGTTCAGAATATTCTAAAAATTCTTGAATGGTTTTATTGTTTTCTTTGAGTTGTTGTTCTTTTGCAATTATACTATGAATACTAGTAAATTCTGTTACAACCAATCCGGCACCCATTTTTTTACATTGTAATCTTAAAGCAGGATCACTTACACCAGCCATTGGGGCTAAAAATGCCCTACTTGAAAATTTTGGAAGCATTGTAACTGTTTTAATTAATGCACATATTTATTATATGAAATCAATAAGAATTAAAAAAATTTATTGTTATGGAGTAATATCTGGGCATCCATCTGTATCGTCATACTTGTTCCAAGTTTCAGGACTTTGTGGACATGAATCAATTGTATCTGGATAACCGTCATTATCTGTATCAGGTCGTGGTGAAACAGTGGATTTTGCACCATCTACATCTGGACATCCGTCTTTGTCCAAATAGCTGTTAAAGTTTTCTGGTTGATTAACACATGAATCCCATCTATCTTCAATACCATCACCATCTGTATCTGGGAATTGGTATAAAGTGGTAACATCAGATACGACATCTGGACATCCGTCTTCATCTTGGAATTTGTTAAAAGTTTCTGGAACTAATGGACATGTATCCAAAGAATTTGAAATACCATCTCTATCAGTATCATTTGTTACAATAGATTTGTCAGGACAACCATCTTTGTCCAGATAACCGTTGAATGTTTCAGATTGAGTTGGACATGTATCCAAGAAATCAGCAATTCCATCATTATCTGTATCGGGGATTGCTTTACCTGAATAAGATAAAGAATCAGGACATCCATCGTCATCTTGTATTTTATTATAAGTCTCTTTAACTGCAGGACAGTTATCTATGTGATCTGGAATAGCATCAAAATCAGAATCATGCCAAGGGATAAAATCTGCAGGACATCCATCTACGTTGTTACCAAATTGAGGATCATAATCTTCTTGTAAATGTGGGCAATGATCAATGCTATTTGGTACACCATCATTATCAATATCATTTATTTGAGAACCGTAAACATTACCTTGAAACACACCCATGAAAATAATTAAAAGTAATAATCCTAAGATTGAATATTTTTTCATTTTATAATTTACCTATGGATCTGGACAACCGTCTGTATCTCTATCACCATCAAAATTTTCCGGTTCCATAGGACATTGATCATAATTATTCATAATACCGTCTAGATCTGAATCATGTTTGTATCTTGATTGTTCTGGACTTGTATCAGGACACCCATCATTGTCTTGATATTTATTGAAAGTTTCTTTTTGAGTAGGACACATGTCAAATTCATCATTTATTCTGTCATCATCTGTATCCAAAGTAATTCTACCTATTGGAACTGTGTCAGGACAACCATCATTATCAGCATACATGTTAAAAGTTTCATTTTGTGCTGGACACATGTCCATTACATCTGGAACTCCATCACCATCAGCATCAGGTTGAGATACATTGCTATCTGGACATCCATCTTCATCTTGGAATCCATTAAAAGTTTCAGCAACCAGTGGACAATCATCGCGTACATCACCTATTCCATCATTATCAGAATCTACTACAAAGGATTCCAAAATTGTATCAGCACATCCATCATCATCATTAAATTTATTATAACTTTCTGGAGATAGTGGACATGCATCTATTGTATCTGGTAAACCATCATTATCACTATCAATATTAGAAATGTAATCATCAGGACATCCATCAAAATCTAAAATTCCATTAAATGTTTCTGATTGATTAGGACAATTATCTACCATATCATTGATTCTGTCAGCATCAGCATCTGGGATTCCTTTATTATCAAATAAAGAGTCCTGACATCCATCATCATCATTGAATTTATTGTAAGTTTCTGGAATTAATGGACAAGTATCTTTGCTATTTGAAATTCCGTCAAAATCAGAATCTATATCATTCAAATAAGCACGAAAATCTGGGCAACCATCTTCATCTTCAAATCCATTATATCTTTCAGCAACTACAGGACATGTATCAGCAGAATCTAAAATTCCATCATAATCAGTATCAGATTCTGAAGGATTATCTGGGCAACCATCAAAATCAGCATATCTATTCCATGTTTCAGATGTAGAAGGACATAGATCTAATGAATCACGAATTCCATCATAATCAGAATCAACTACAGATACATCTGGACATCCATCTGTATCTTGATAATCATTAACAGTTTCAGCAACTAGTGGACATTTGTCAACCATATCACGAATTCCATCACCATCTAAATCCATACGTACACCAGATATACCATCTGGACATCCGTCATTATCTTGGAATTTGTTAAAAGTTTCTGGAGCAAGTGGACATGCATCTATTGTATCTACAATACCATCATTATCTCTATCAATTGTAGTTGCACTATCAGGACAACCATCTGTATCCAAATATTCATTTGTTGTTTCTAATTGTGTTGGACACATATCATAATAATCAATAATACCGTCACCATCTGTATCTGGCGTATCCCTAGTTGGACTGGCAGAATCTGAACATCCATCATCATCATTGAATTTATTATAAGTTTCTTTTACTTGTGGACATTCATCAATGTTATTTGGAATTCCATCTTGATCTGAATCTACATTAGTTGAATATGGAATAATATCAGGACATCCATCTTCATCTTCAAATCCATTATATCTTTCAGATGTTAATGGACATGCATCATTTGTATTTAAAATACCATCCTTGTCAGAATCTATATTTTCAGAGAACAAAGGAGTTGTATCTGAACATCCATCTGAATCAGCAAAGCGATTGAATGTTTCTGCTTGATTAGGACAAGTATCAAATGTATCTCCAATTCCATCACCATCAGTATCAGTAATTGTTGTAGCTAGTGTAACATCAGGACATCCATCTTCATCTCTATAACCGTTAAAGCTTTCTGGTTGAGTTGAACACAAATCAAGTTTGTCTGCAATTCCATCATTATCAGTGTCAATAAATGCAGAATCAGCTACACTATCAGGACATCCATCTGTATCTTGGAATTTATTATAACTTTCAGGGCTTAGCGGACATGCATCATCACTGTTTGTAATTCCATCTTGATCTGAATCTATACGAGAACCAAAACTATCTGGACATCCATCTGAATCAAGTAATCCATTGAAAGTTTCTGCTCGAGTTGGACATAAATCAACTACATCAATAAAACCATCACTGTCAATATCAGTTACTCCAGATATACCAGTTTGAGGAGCGGTATCAGAACATCCATCTGAATCTTGAAATTTATTGTAATTTTCTTTCACATTTGGACATTGATCTACATCGTCTTGAATTCCATCAAAGTCTTCATCATACCATGGAACAAAATTAGAAGGACATCCATCAATTAACCCTTGATTATCTTCTTTGAGATTTGGACAACTATCAATTTCATCTAGTACACCATCAGCATCCAAGTCAGAAATTGCATATGAAGAACCAAAATTAATGCTCATTAATGTGACTAAAAATAAGAATCCAAAAAATATTTTTTTCAAGCTTAAATTTACCTCAAATACCCAGTAATTAAACTTCACTCTGGAATTACTTGAAAATATCAAAAATTAGATAATGATTTTCAAGTTCAAAAGATCTCGATAAATTTAAGTAAAACAAAATAAGATATTTCATATGAGTTGTTCTGGTGAAACAGTTGAAGAAGAAGATCAACTAATACAGATCAAACCTGGAATTGTACAGCAATTAAAAAAAGCAAAGTATGGAGTTGCAGATCATTCCACGGTGGAACTTTGCCATTGGACAAAAAAATCATTCAAGCATGAAGGAAATTGTTACAAACACAAATTTTATGGAATTTCTACACATCGTTGTATGGAATTTTCTCCTGCAGGAATGCATTGTGAAAATCGTTGTGTGTATTGTTGGAGACCGATGGAATTTTACGATTCAATGAAAATGGATCCACAAAAAGTGGCAGAACCAAAAGAAATTTTGACTAAACTAATGGAAGAAAGAAGAAAATTGATTATGGGGTATTATGGAGATTCAAGAAATGATAAACAAAGATTAGATGAATCATTGTTGCCTAGTCATTATGCAATTTCACTTTCCGGTGAACCAACAATGTATCCAAAGCTTCCAGAATTAATTAAATATCTAAAGTCCTTGGAGACAACTAAATCAATTTTTCTTGTAACAAATGGACAAGAACCAGATATGATTCAGAGATTGCAAGATGAAGATGCGCTGCCTACACAATTGTACCTATCTACAAATGCTGCAGATTATGATTCGTTTTTAAAAATAAATAAACCAAAATACGATGATTCTTGGCAAAGATGGAATAAAACATTAGGAATGTTACAACATCTAGATACAAGAACTGTGCTACGAATTACGCTTATCAGAAATTATAATGACCAAAATGAAATGATTCCTGCTTTTGCAGCAATGTTAAAGCAAGCTAGCCCACATTTTATTGAAATAAAATCATACATGCACATAGGTCGTTCAACTAATAGATTAGAACATTCAAACATGTTAGAAATGGATGAAATAAGAAAATTCAGTGAGGAAATTGCTAAACAAAGTGAAATATTTTCAATAATGGATGAAAGTCTTGTTTCAAGAATTGTAATATTGCAAAACAATCATAGAACTATTGATCGCATGATTTCATCATATGCAAATACCAATTAGAAAATTTTTTTAATGATTTGTATCTATGAGATAATTTATTTTTTTTATTCAACTCTGCAAATGTTTTATTCATATTCAATGGGATAAAGATTGGATCATATCCCCAACTTTTTCCATTTTGTATTTTAGAAATATTGCCTTCAATTTTTCCTTCAAAAGATTTAGAAATTTTATCATTACAAAAAGAAATAATTGAAACAAATTTTGCTTTTCTATTTTTCTTTAAAAGTTGTAAAATTCCTTTGTTACCGATTGTTTTAAACACAAATGATGAATATTGTCCTGGAAATCCGCAAAGGGAGTCAATAAAAAGTCCATCATCTTCAATAATAATTGGCTTCTTACATTTCTTAAATGCGTCTGCTGCTTTTTTAAATGCAATTTCTTTAAGTGAATTTGATTGAATTTCCTCAAGATCATATTTGAAGAATTTTATATTTATTCCAAATGAATGTAAAATTTCTTTTACCTCTAGATATTTATGATAATTTGAAGATACAAAAAATAAATCAAATGACTGTCGCATATCTTCCTCTACTTTCAATAACTGAAACCAAGTTTGTAATTTTTGTATAATTTGCCAAACCTACAATAGATTTGTAACCAATTAGAAAGTTTTTCCAGGAATGTTCCATTATTTGAGCATGTGCACTGTTAAGAATTTCTTTAATTAATCTCAAATCAACTGCATGATCTTCAGATTTGATTGTATTTTGAGATAATCCAAAATCGATTACATATATTTTATTTTTATAATAAATAAAATTTGATGTAGTTAAATCACCATGCATTACACCATTCTTGTGCATAACGCCAACAATTTTACCAATTTCTTTAGATAATTCAATTATCTTTGAATTTGGTAAATCATGAACAGGTTTACCTGGAATTTCTTGCATTATAATAGATGATTTTTTTAAATTTACATAATACACAAGTGGTGTTGAAATTCCAAATGATTTTACTAGAGAAATTGTTTGAGATTCTTTAATTGTTCTTTGTTTTCTAATTTTGGCATCAAGTATTGGATTACGATATTTCTTTACATTTCTAACTTTAAGAATAGCCTGTGAATTGTCCCACATTGTGAGATAGATATCTGCCTCTGCTCCTTTTCTTAACAATTTCATTAAAATTATAACCTAATGATTATCATTAAAAGTTAATCATGGAAGACGGGGAAAAAAGACTAAAACAAGAAGATTGTAATGAGGATAAACTAGGTTCAGGAATTCTAACTTTAACAAATAAAAGACTTGCATTTGATAAGACTCAATCAAGAATTATGGATTTTACAAAACGCTTTGGAGATACAATTATGGACATTCCACTAAATGAAATAACTAAATCTTGGAAAGAAGGAAGATTCATAAAAAAAGTATGCATTACATCTAAAATTGAAGAGACTTACAAATTTGGAGTATTCAATACAAAAGATTGGCTAAAAAATATAGAAAATGCAATACAAGCAAGTAAAATCAATAATTCACAATAACTGAATCCAATCGCCATGATTGTGTAACAAAAGTATCTTTAAGAGAAACGCCTTGCTTTACTTTAGATTCTAGTAACCCTGTCCAACATATTTGACTACCACAATCACCGGCATATTTTGCTGGTGCAATAAAAAATTTACAAGTATGTCTTTTACAAACTTTTTGTAACATTTCAGATAATCTTTTGTTTGCAGCAACTCCTCCAACAATTAATAATTCTTTTTTTCCAGTAAATGCTAAAGCCCGCTCTACGACCTCACTAATCATTGCAAATGCAGTTTCCTGCAATGAAAAACATGCATCTGCTTTACTTTTTGATACAATCGCTTTTGTTGCAGATAATAATCCAGAAAAAGATACATCGTTTCCTTTTACGGAATATGGAAGTAAAATATAATTGGAACTTGATAAAGCTAAATCTTCAATATTTTTTCCACATGGTGATGCAAATCCTATAGATCTTCCAAATTGATCTAATATTTGACCCAATGTAATATCCAAAGTTTCTCCAAAAACTCTCCACTGTTTATTTAGAAATGCAAGTATCATTGTGTGTCCTCCAGAAACTAAAAGAACCAGTGGATTTTTTGCACCTGTAAGTAATTTTCCTAATTCAATATGCCCAAGTGCATGATTTACAGGATAAATTGGAATATTGTAAAAAGATGCAAGTGAACGAGCAACAACAGCTCCAACTCTTAAACATGGACCAAGTCCAGGTCCTGCAGAATATGAAATAATATCAAGTTCGTTGATTTTTATTTTTGCCTCTTGAAGACATTGAGATAGTACTTTTGGACTAAATTCAAGATGATGTCGTGATGCTTCTCTTGGATGAATTCCCTCACCATCTGGAGGACGATAAATTTTTCGCACGTCTGACAAAATTTTTCCTTTATTCCCATTTTTTTCCAATATTGCACAAGAAAAAGTATGAGCTGTACTTTCAATACCTAGACCAATCATATTATCCCCTACTCAATGTTGAAATAATTTTTATCACGTCACCATTTTTTAATTTATGATCAGCGCCTATTCGTTGCTTTGTCTTACAATCAATTGCATGTAAAAATCCCTTGGCAATATCTGCATGAATTAAACCTGCCAAATCTTTTGCAGTAGAGTTTTGAGGTAACAATTTTGCATCAGGTAAAATATCGCCATTTTTATTTGTAAGTTTTGTTTCATCTTCAACTGGAAATACAACATTAAGTTTTAGTAAATCAAATACAGCGATATTTAAAATTTTTTGAATTCCTGTAGATTTTATTTTTGTAAATACTGTATTTACTAAATCTAATGCTTTTTGTTGTTGTGGTAGTAATTCTTTATTTTCTTTAATAGAAAAATATTCATCGCCTGATTCATAATCAACTAGTCCAGATTTTGAAGCTTTACGTAAAAGTAATTCAGTCTCAGCACTGCATGGAATTACAATGATATCTGAAATTTTTTTAATTATATCTAGATCTTTGCAAAGATCTGCCTTGTTTGCTGCAATTATTATTGGCTTTGTATTTTTTCGTAGTTCTTTAACAAAAGTTTCAATATCCAAATCAGTCCATTCCTTTGGATTTTTAGTAATTAATTCAAGCTTGTGCAATAGATCTTGTATTTGATAATCTTTGATTCCTAAACCTGTAAATCTTTTTGCAATACCATCACTTAATTTACTTCTTTTTTGTTCTATTTCTCTAGTTAATTTATCCCATTCTCTTCTAAGTATATCTATAAACCACTGATCAAATTCATACTGGACAAATTCAACATCTTCAAGAGGATTATGTGTACCAATTGGAACAGGGTGTCCTTGAATGTCAGTAGTTCCTGCAATATCTACAACATGTATCAAGACTTCAGCCTGTCTTGCATCATCAAGAAATTGATTGCCTAAACCTTTTCCATCATGTGCCCCAGGAACTAATCCTGCAACATCAATTAATTTGACTGGTATGAATCGAGTTCCATTAACACATAATGGATTTGTATGTTTGATTCCAAAATGTTTGCATGCACAATCAGTTTTTACATATGCAACACCAATATTTGGTTCAATGGTTGTAAATGGAAAATTTCCGATAGGAACACTGGTTTCTGTTGCAGCTGAGAAAAATGTAGATTTTCCAACATTTGCTTTACCTAGTAAACCAATTTGCAATACACACAAAAATGCTAGTGTACTTATTAGTATTACAGAAATTGTTTAATGGAGTTCATGTTTATTTTATGATATGTCTATAGTGATTACTGGAAATCCAGGTGTAGGAAAACATACAATTGGAAACAAGATTTCAAAGATTTTAGAATTACCATTAAGTGACATAAACAATATTGCTAAGGAGGAGGGATTATTTGAGAAAAATCAAGATACAAATGATGTAGATATAACAAAATTAAAGAAAATAATTAAAAAGAAAATTTCAAATTTGAATTTAATTGTAGGTCATTTAGCACCATATGTCTTATCTAAAGAACAAGTAAAGATAATGATTGTTTTACGAAGAAATCCCTATGATTTAATTTCAATTTATAAAAAAAGAAAATACAATGATGAAAAAATTAAAGATAATGCAGGTAGTGAGATTTTAGGAATTATTGCACATGATTCAATAAATGAATTTGGAGTGAAGGTATTCCAAGTAGATGTTACAGCAAAAAGTGTTGAGCAAGTTACACAAAAAGTTCTCAAATTAATTAATCAAGGAGGCATTAGTGAAGAAGTTGATTGGCTTGAACTAGTAACAAAACAGAATGATTTGGAAAAATTTTTTGCTTATTGATTAAATAAGACGTATTTTGAGGAACATCATCTTGTTTGAAATTTTAAAAAGTGATTTAGCTGGAAGAATTGGAGTAATTACCACAAATCATGGGAAAATAGAAACTCCAGCTTATGTTCCAGTGATTCATCCTGTAAAACAAACTATTTCATCTAAAAAGATCAAAGAGATGGGTTTTGATTTAGTGATTACAAATGCGTACATTACAAGAAATAGTTACGGTGATGAAGCTATAAAAAAAGGAATTCATAAAATTATAAATTTTGATGGAGCTGTAATGACTGATTCTGGAGGATACCAGGTATTAGAGTACGGTGATCTCAAGGTGTTACCTACAGAGATGGCAGACTTTGAAACAAAAATTCTTACAGATTTTGCAATACCATTAGACAAACCTACAGGTTATGGATTACCATGGAAACAAGCTCAAGCATATGTAAATCACACACTCAAGGTATCAAAGAAGACACTTGATGATAGTGAAGATAATGGTCAGATTTGGATTGGTCCAATTCAAGGAGGAGAACATTTTGATCTTGTCGCAAAATCAACAAAAAGTTTAGTAGATATTGGTTTTAAAATGCTAGCTTTGGGAAGTCCAGTTGAATTTATGGAATCATACGAATACAAATTATTGGCGCAAATGATCATATCTGCAAAAAAACAAATGCCTCATTCCATTCCATTGCATCTTTTTGGTGCAGGTCATCCATTAACTATACCATTTGCAATTGCACTTGGCTGTGATACTTTTGATTCTGCCTCTTACATGCTTTATGCAAAACAAGATAGATACATTACTGATGATGGGACACGAAATCTTGCAGATATTTCTGTATTCCCATGTAATTGTGAAGTGTGTTCAAAGTACACCCCTGATGAATTACGCCATCTAGAAAGTCATGAAAAAATCAATGAAGTTGCACTACATAATTTACATGCAATAAAAGTAGAAGTTGATAAAGTAAAACAGGCAATTCATGAGGGAAGATTGTGGGAATATGTTGTTAAAAAAGCAAGAGCTCATCCAAAATTATTTGAAATGATTGATGTTCTTACTGAAAATTCAGAGTATCTTGCAATATCAACTCCAAAATTTAAAGAAAAGGCAATTTTTCTGTATCAAAAAGAGGATCAATATCGTCCAGAAGTTCAATCATACCATAAAATAGTTAGAAAATTCAAATCAAAGAAAAAAACTTTGATTATAACAAAGGAATCCAACACAAAACCAGCATATTTGTCACATCAATATTCCTCACTAAAACAAAAATTCAAAGATATTGAATCAATTCAAGTGTGTCAATATACACCGCATTTGGGATTAATACCACTAGAGATTTCAGATATATTTCCTGCAGCACACCATGAAACTTCAAGATTGAATTTTGATCCAAAAGAATTTCCAACATTTGGAACTACGTGGACAAAGTTTTTTGAAAATAATGAATTTTCAGAAATTTATTTTGACAAGACTGATGAATTTTTAAAATATTTTATTAAAACTATTCCAAAAGAAATAAAGAAAAAATCTATTGCTTAATTAAAAATAAGAAAAAATGGTGTTGCAAAAAGATACTGACTATAGTGCAGCGTCTTCTGCCCAACCCTTGATGAAGATACCGTTTTTGTGAAGAGGTACTGGTTGTCCAGCTGTGTAATTCATTGGTCTCATCCAAAAGATTGATTTTGTTGGACATACACCTATGCATGCACCATCAGAAATACATCTTTCTGGATAAAATACAAATGCTTTACCTCTCTTCCAGCCTTCAACAGGTTTTACTCTAAGGACATCAGGACCAAGAGTTGTACAGATTTCTACACATAGTGCACATCCGATACATCTTTGTTCATCAATGTCTGGAAGTATTGCTATTGGCATTACAAATTACTCAGTAATTGGTTCCTATTTAAACCATAATCGAATTTCATAACTCTGTTATGAAATTGATCGTATGTGTTATTTTCACATTTAGATAGAAAATCATGCAATCAAAAAAACTAGAAAAATAATAAAAAACAAAAAGATAACGTGTTGAGCACGTTTATTTTCTCATTGCATCAATTTGACCAGATGTTACCCAGTCAAGTAATTCAGCTGAAGATGGATTTAGGTCTGCTTTCTTGTTCATAAGATTGTTAACCCAGATCCAGTTTAGTTGGTTAAGAAGTGGTTTGTTTGCTTCATCGCCAGCTCTTGTTTTAGCTACGAGCTTTTGATCTTGTTGTTTTAACCATTCTTGGAAGCTTCTGCCCATGAAAAACACTCTTAGCTAACACTAATTAAAGCTTTTGGCGATTTAATAAAAACATAATGATCGCATATTTTCTAAGAAGGTTTTAAGGTAGAGAAAATTCAATTTATTTCTTGGAGATCAAAGTTTTAGGAGCTGCCAATGAAGTTGGTCGTTCTGGATTCTTGGTTAATTGTAATGGAACAAATCTCTTATTAGATTATGGTGTTTTATTTGGAAAACGTGGAATGCCGCCAGAGTATCCACTTCATGTAAAGCCTAAAGATCTTGATGCAATAATTATCACTCATGCACATTTAGACCATTCAGGAAATGTACCTTCTTTGTATGTAAGTGGAAATACAGATGTTTACGCAACTCCACCAACTTTTGATTTAACACGATTACTCATTGAAGATATGTTGAAAATTACAAAGGACGCTCAGCCATTTGGATTACCTGAATTAAACAATATGATGCGAAATTCAAAAGAGATTGGATATAAACAAAAAATTACTAAAGGTAATGCAACTTTTGAATTAAGAGAGACAGGACATGTAATTGGTGGTGCGTCTGTTTTAGTTGAATCAGAGAAAAAACGACTATTATACACCGGTGATATCAAGACACATGGTTCAAGAATGTTACGTGAGGCAGATTTGGATGTTGGGGATATAGATCTTTTAGTTATAGAGAGCACATATTCACAAACAGAACAAAAACCAAGAAAAGAATCTGAAAGAGAATTAATTGAATTTGCAAATGAAGTTATAGATAGAAAGGGAGTTTTATTTATTCCATCATTTTCAGTTGAACGCTCTCAAGAAATGGCATGTATTTTACGAAGTTCAAACTTTAAACATAAAATCATTATGGACGGTATGGCACTAAAAGTAAATGATATAATGTTTAATCATCCAGATTACTTGAGGGATCCCAAAGTTTTTGCAGATGCAATCAATCAGGCAGTTGCAGTTAAAGATCATGAAAAAAGAAAACGTGCAATAGAGGAACCTTGTGTAGTTATTTCACCAGCTGGAATGCTTGTAGGAGGAAATGCCACATACTATTTACAAGAACTTTCATTTAATAGTAAAAATGGAATTGCGCTTGTCTCATATCAAGGAGACAATACACCAGGAAAGAAATTACTAGATACAGGTAAGGTATCAACTAGAGGAAAAGATCTAAATGTTGCAGCTGAAGTAAAACAATTTGAATTTTCAGGGCATGCAGATAGAAATGAATTATTTGAAGTAATTAAAAAAATTAAAGGTAATCCCAAAGTGTTAACAGTTCATGGAGATGCGCAATCGTGTGAAAAATTTGCCCAAGAAATTCATGAAAAGTTTGGTTTTGAGGCTCATGCCCCAATTCTAAATCAAGTCATATCTATTTGAAATGATAGATTTTAGCAAAATTAACTTAGAAAATACAATCAATAGTGGTCAAGTCTTTCTCTGGAAAAAACAAAAAGAATTTTGGTATGGAATTAATGGTCAAGATATTTTAAAAATAAATAATTTTGGAAAAATCACATCATACTCAGGGAACAAATATGATTTTTTTAGAAATAGTGATGATATAGAAAAAATAATTAAATCAATTTCAAAAGACAAAACAACTAAATTAGCTGTAGAAAAATATTTTGGATTAAGATTAATTAGACAAGATCCTTTTCAATGTTTTATTTCATTTATTGTCTCTTCAAACTCTAATATTCAAAAAATTAAATCAAGTTTAGAAAAAATTTCCATGAAATTTGGAAAGAAAATTGAATTTGATAATAAAGAATTCTACATATTTCCTGAACCAAAAAAAATTGCAAATGCAACAATTCAGGAAATTCAAAGCTGTGGTGTTGGATATAGAGCTAAATTCATACTGGATGCTGCAAAAATAGTTGAATCAAAACAAATAGATTTCAATTATTTAAAAAAAATAAACTACAAAGAAGCAAAAGAAATAATTTTGAGTGTTCCAGGAATTGGAAACAAAGTTGCAGATTGTATTTTATTATTTTCACTTGACAAACTAGAAGCGTTTCCATTAGATAGATGGATGATTCGAATTTTAAAGAAATATTATTTAGAAAAATTTCAATTAGAAACAAAAACAATTACTGAAAAACAATATGAGGTTTTACATGAAAAAATTATAAAGCATTTTGGAGTTTATGCAGGTTATGCACAGCAATTTTTGTTTAAAATGGAAAGAGAAAATTACCAAAAAAATTGGTTATAAACGCTTAAAATGACAATTAATTTTTAGATTCTTGGGCTGGTAGCTCAGCTTGGATAGAGTGCTGGACTTCTAATCCAGTGGTCAAGGGATCGAAGCCCTTCCGGCCCGTTTTAACAAAATTATTTATTCAGACTAGAGATATTTTTTACATGAAAGATATTGAATTTAATTTGGAGCCAAAAGAGATTCGTCCAAATTTAGAAATTCGTGGAACCATAGTTGTTTCATATCCTGGAAGATATGATGGTGTGGTAATTAATACGCAAATTTCTGATTCAAATGAACTTGTCATATACAAATCATATAATGGAAAGAAAATATCTCAAAATGTTTCAAGACTTTTTATCAACAAAGATGTAATGCCTGAAAATAAAGCAGAGTTTACCGCATTAATTCAATTTGAACCAAAACAAATTCATGAGGTAAAATTTAGAGCCTCAATTATTGAGCAACATAAAGAAATTGAAAGCAAAATAATTTTTGCGACATATAGAATATAACTAGTATCTAAAATCTAGTATCTAAAATCTAGTATCTAAAATCTAGTATCTAAAATCTAGTATCTAAAATCTAGTATCTAAAATCTAGTATCTAAAATCTAGTATCTAAAATCTAGTATCTAAAATCTAGTATCTAAAATCTAGTATCTAAAATCTAGTATCTAAAATCTAGACTTTCCAACATCAATGGTTCCAACCATCCATGGGTGTGGGGAACAATGATATGAAAATGTAAGTGGTTCTGTAAATGTAAATTCATAACTTTCATTAGGTTTTACAACTCCAGGGGAACCAAATATTCCACTGTAGGAATCCGTTAGTGATTCATTATCAGGTGAAACTGTATGTGGTGTGGCATCTTTATTTATCCATACAACGTGATTATCTACTCCCAATTGTATCTTTAATAATTTTGGCATATAATTATCCTGTTGTTCTGGACTTGAAGAACCCATAATCATTTCAATTATTGTGGATTTAGTTGGATTTAAAATTGCTTCATCCACTTGAGGTTTTGCTAAAGATTCAGGAAGATAAAATGATGTGTAATATACAGTTCCCATGGATGCACCAATAATTATTGCAATTACTCCAATTCCATATACATTACTAGGGGTTGCACTCAACGATTTGTGTAGATTTAAAGAGATATTATAATCTTGCTTGAAATTATAGTTTTTTGAGATCCGAAGAACCTAAATCAGAAATTATATTATTTCCAATTTCTAAATCTGCTTGAACTTTGGGAGTTTGAATTTGTTGTGTAATTTCTTTAATTTCTTTTTTCTCATTCAAAGATTTGTTTTCCACATTCTTTGAATTTACAATTGGTTGAAATTCAATCAGTTCCACATCTTTACGTACTGGTGGCAGTGGTGCAATCTTTGCTTGAGATAATCCATATCTATACACATGGAAGAATCCAGCAAACACAATCATGATAATACCTATGAAAAATAATGAAATATTTTTCATTCCAATTAAAGCTGCATTGTATGCTGCAATATTTAGAAATACTTGGAAAGCCAATAGTGCAATTATGAGCCAGTTTATCCATTTTTGTGAGAGATTGATTGTTGCAACTTTCTTTGGACCTTTATCTTTGGCAAGTTTTGCTTTTCTTTCAGATTCTTTAGCAAGTTTGATCATCATATATGAAAATCCAAATCCGAGAGGAACAAGTAAAATCATTACCGTGTAAATAAACACTGGATCAATGACCAAACGTTGCACTAGAGGAATTGTACTATCAGAAGGAATGTAAAATCCCCAGTATGTGGTAACCATAATTTGAGCCAATCCAGTAATACCAAATGCAGTAATTATTGGACGGTCTTTCCATGAGAATTTTTTATATCTATCAATAAATGGAATTAGTAAAAATGAAGCAATAAAAATTCCAGGCCAAAGTACACCGGTAACAAACTTGTCATACTGGGTTCTCAAAAATGCATACAATCCTGTAAGATACCATTCAGGAACAGTGATTCCGGGCGGTACTGTGGGTTCAAACTTGAATCCCATATCAATTGGAAATACACCACCTGTAAGCATAATTGCCCCTGAAATTGCCATGACCATAGGTACATCAAATACCAAAAATCGTGGAAAGTGTACAACCATTAATCCAAGCATTACTAGAGGTAAGAGAAACACATGCTGTGCATAAAATCTCAATACGAAATCTGAAAAGCCACTACCAAACATTGCATCACGAATAGTTGGACCAGCTACTGGAATTGAAGTTGTAAGTGATGCTGCAATACTAATTGCAAGTTCAGCTCTTTCACTAAAAATTATGTCGTAACCAGTAAATGCTTCAAGAATTGTAACTGTTCCAAGAATTACTCCAGTAACCCATAAAACTTCATTTCTAATTTTGTATCTTCCACTAAAGTATTGGTAATACAAATGTAAAATTGCCAAAAGAACCATTGCGTTTGAACCGTGATAGTGAATATTTCGAATATGAAAACCAAATGGAACATCATTGTTGATAAATTCAACACTATCCCAAGCTCTATCAAGCATTGGTTGATAGTAAAACATGAGTAGAGCACCCGAGATTCCCAAAATTACAAATGTAACAAATGTAAGCATTCCCAAAAATCCAAATGGACTAACAAATCTTGCTGGAAATGAAAATTTAATTGCTGAAAAAATAGATCTATCTAGTCCGTCCCAAAGCCAATAAAAAAAGGCAACTGTGCCACTGCGTCTATGAAGTGAAACGGCCATATCCTATAACTCCATTATCATTGACGCCCCATGTAGGTGGTAAAACCCACAAAAATCCGTCTGTATCAACTTCAAAATTTAATTGTGGTAATGTGTCTGATGGTGCTGCTTGTAATGATGCAGGTCCAGCAAATGCAGTTCCAGTTGTTGGACTATACATGCTACCATGACAAGGACACTCTCCTCTTTTTCGTCCTTCTTCTGGCCAATATTTCCATAAACACCAGAGATGAAGACAGATCATACTGTATGCTCTAAAAGAGGAAACATCTTGTTTGTCTCCGCCAAGTTCCTCAGGCAATCTAATAAATTGCCATTTTCGAAATGCTTCTGCATCAAGGGCTGGGTCTCCAGTACTAGGATAAGTAATTACTTCGGAATGATTTGCAGGAAATGTTTTGACATTAGCTGCTGTGCCGTCAGGCAAAATAACTTTGACTCTTTCAAGTGTTGCTTGCGATGGATTTGGCATGAAATTTCCAAATGGTACAAATGGTGCAAAGGCTAATCCAGTACCTGCTGCACCCATTAATTTTAGAAAATCTCGTCTAGATAATTGACCTGATTTGGCACTTTGCTCAGACATTCAAGCTCAAGTTTGCCAAATTGGTTATAAATCTTATTCAGTTGGTTTTTCTTTAAGCAAAACAATGCTGATCGCAATTACAGATAAAATACCTTATCTTCTTCGAGCAAGAATTGTAATTTGTAGTGCCACAATAATTCCTATAGAGGCAACAATTGGGAAAAAGAGTGAATTTAGTTGAGATGATGCCTCTTCAATATTTACAACAGAACTTGATATTGTAGATACACTTGAATCTATATCTGTGCTAGCAACATTCAAAGTATCTCCAAATCCTTTGATTTCAGATTTGAGTGTGGTTAATTCATTTGAAGTTTCTTTCAAACCTGAATTTAATTTAATTATTTGATTTGAAATTCCACCTAAATCTTGAGTAAGCACATTTGTAGCTACTGAAGCATGAGAAATATTACCTTGATTAAAAGAAACTATATGAAATACAATGGTTCCCTC
This sequence comes from Nitrosarchaeum sp., assembly GCA_002737445.1. GTDB lineage: Archaea > Thermoproteota > Nitrososphaeria > Nitrososphaerales > Nitrosopumilaceae > Nitrosarchaeum. The sequence goes on from NSIR01000007.1 coordinate 76,440, forward strand.
CTCTTTTGAGGTGTAATCTGTATAGTATAATCCCTGGTGTAATGTCTTGAATGCATTTGATAATGTATCTACTTTTCCTGAAGGCAAATGCACATGAGTTGTTGCAAGTAATTCATTTGGATTATCTCCAATCAAAAGACCGTCACTAGTTGTTTGCACAAATACACGAAATGGAATATTTATGGCTGTAGTTTCTGGCGCAAAAATAGACGTGTTGATTGTTCGCTGAATTGGAATGATATTTGTATTTGTAGTTGAAGCAAATTTGATATCTATTTTTTGTGCTAGTCCGTTTTGAGTTGTACTGATTACCTCAACTGTGTATGTACCAAATGGAAATGTGGGGGAGGATTCAGGAAAAACAAGTAAAACGTGATTAAAAGAACCATCACTTGCAGTATTTATTTGCTCAAATTTAGATATAGCACCATCTGGGGCAAACAATCGAATTATGAGGGTTTCATCTGGTTGTGCCTTTCCATAAACAAAGATAGGTTGACCTTGAGTGTAAATTTGATTGCTTGTAGATACTTGTAATTCGGAATAGATGTAATTTATTGGAAGTAAAAATACAAAAAGCAACAAGAAAATTAATTTCAATTTAATTTAATTTAATTTAATCTACTAGATATGCTTATGGAAATTCTACAACTAACGTTAAGTGTTATTCAAAAAAAAGAAAAAAAGGGAAAATGTGAACTAGTTTCTTACTGTACGGTTATAGTTGTACTAACTGGTGGTGATAATGCCGTTGGATTATCAATTGATTCCCACACAAATGCAGTGGCAGTATAAGTGCCAGCTTCTGTTGGAATCCATGATAAGGCAGGGCTGAATGATTGACCATTAGATAGTGAACCTGTAATCCATGCAAGTGATACTGTAACACCGTTACCATCCTGAATCTGTACCAAGTAAGCAAATTGTTGCTCTCTATCCTGGCCATTTGACAAGTCGGCAGTTAGTTGTACTTGTTGATCAACTGCAACAGTGCTTAGACTGTTACCGAATGCGTCAACGGTTCTCAAGTTAGCAGCTGGTGCTCTCTCGAGTGGTGGTACAACTGTACCAATTAGTGAAGTGGCAGAGACATTGAGTTCATCTGCTGTTGTGTATGGATTAGGTAAAGTATTGTCCTCGTATTCTGCAGTGACAGTGTCACCTTCTGCGACTCTGAGTCTACTACCGGCAGATGAGTCAGATACTGTAAAGAATACAGTTCCTTCAAATATTCCGGTTGCCTCATTAGTCTCAGTTACAGTCAAGTCAATACCTCCGGCATCGGAGTCAGACCAAATGTTAGCAGCGAAATTATCTACTGCTTCTGGATCTAAGTTCATGTCTGGATCAATTACTCTTACAACACCTGTTCCGCTTGCTGGATAGCTTGCTTCAAGCCACTGAACTTCACCAACATTCCATCTGATTAATGCAGATCCTACAACTGTTTCATCTTCGTTAAACTCGAATGAAACGGTAAGACCGTCATCTTCAGTTGTTGGTAATAATCCATTAGTTGGACCACTGCCTGTTGCTGATGCTGATACAGTTGTTACATCGTTACCAGAGGTTCCAGTTGTGGAATCTCCGTCAGCATCGAAAGCAAATCCTGAGAGAATTACTTCTCCAGTAAAGATTCCGGTGTCTGCTCCAGTTTCAACAAGTTTGTATTGGTTGATCTTTGCTGATCTAGTAGCGACTTTGATTGCATCGCTAGTAGTTTCACCAATTGAATCAATCAATCCATTATCCATGTTGTGGTCTGGTGCTACGATTGTAATGTATACTTTATCAGTCCATGTGTAAACTTTTTGGTCAAGCTCTACAGTTGCTCCGAAGTTTGAAGTATAGATAGTCAAATTGATATCTTGATCTTCATCGCCTACATAGTCAGATCCTGATGGTGCCCAATCTGTGTATTGGAGATCTACCTCTTCGCCTCTATCTAATGATGTAGTTGTATTAGTTAGGGTTTGTGGCATTTC
>NSIR01000008.1 GCA_002737445.1 Nitrosarchaeum sp.
AACTGAAGATATAGCAACATTACCATATGAAAATGCTCAGGCATTAATTATTAAAAACATTGCAACTAAAATTCGTTGGGAAGATTAGATAGAAATTACACCACTGATATCTTTAGTTATGACACACACAGGAGTTGATGTTGTAGATTTTCTTCTTTATACAATTTATCCAGTAATTGGAATCTTTTTAGTTGAAGCAGCAAGTAGAATTATTAAATCTCCAAAATGGATTAAACTTTGGATACAAGCTGTGGTTTCAATAGGATTTGGCATTTATTACTGGTTTGTATTACCAGCACCTCAAAACTTCCCATTGACAGGAATGGTAATGTTTGCACTTGCTTTAGCATTAATTTATCAAGGAAAACGTGCAAAAATATCTCCAGATAAAAGTCCATATTAGATAATTATTTATTTTTAAATCTTGTAAAAATCCGTTTAAACACGCTTTGTTTATTTCTTCCACCATCTCTAATAATTTTTTTATCCCCAAATTTTCGAGATCGTATCTGAGTTAATTTTACACATCTATGTTCTTCTGGAAGTCTATGTTCAGCACAAAATGGATCTCTACAATAATTACATTGAAAAGGCATATCTACCATATCTCCACAATAAGCACATTTTTCAGATTTCATATTAACATGTCAGTTTTTCTTCTATTAAACTTGTTATCATGGTATTAAAAATTAAATTTATTTTAAAAAACAAGTAACATTTTTACGATGTTAAAATTTTTAATAATTAATTGAAGTTTAATGATAAAAGATAAAGTGGTAATTATAACAGGGGCAAGTAGCGGAATAGGTTTTGCCACCGCGTTAGCTCTTTCGAAAGCAGGCGCTAAAGTTGCAATAGGTGCAAGACGTGTAAACATGCTTGCTGAACTGGAAAAAAAGATTATGGAAAATGGAGGAGAAGTGTATTCTCAAAAATTAGATGTAAGCAAGAAAAATGAATGTAATAATTTTGTTGATAATGTGTTGAAAAAATGGGGCACAGTTGATATTCTAGTTAATAACGCTGGACTAATGCCACTAAGTTTCTTTAAAAATTTAAAGATAGATGAATGGGATCAAATGATTGATGTTAACATTAAGGGGGTTCTATATTGTACCGGAGCCGTAATAACACACATGCTTGAGAAAAAATCTGGTCATATAATTAATATTTCATCAGTAGCAGGAAGAATAGTTTTTCCAGCTGGGACTGTTTATTGTGCAACAAAGCATGCAATTACTGCGTTTAGTGAGGGATTAAGACAAGAACTTAGTGTAAGAAAAAATATTCGTGTTACATGTATTGAACCAGGAGTAGTTGCAACAGAATTAACAAATACAATTACCGATGAATCATTACAAGGATTTGTTGAAAATTCTAAAAAAATGGAATCTTTACAGGCTGAAGATATTGCAAATGCTATTCTTTATGCTATAGATACACCAAATCATGTAAATGTAAATGAAATTTTGATTAGACCTGTTACTCAAGATCGTTAATTATATGTTTTAAAAATTAATTTTATGTACAACTAATTTTAAACTATCATCTAAATCAAAAAATATAGTTTGAGAAAGAATGATTTTTAAAATAATTATGATGAATTTTCATTTTTTCTAGAAAGATGTTCTAAAATAGCTCTAACTTCAACACTCAAATTTTGAGAATTTTTCCCAATATCTAATTTTTCTGGGATACTTTGCTTAAAATTTTCATCTTCAAATTGTATTCTTATTTTTTCCGTACAATCTAGATGATCTTCTTCAGTTCCAGAAATTCTCTTACAAATATTACAAATTTTCATTAATTATAGCATGTAACACATCGATTTAATAATTTCATTCTAAGACTTTGATAATAGGGGTCGTAGTCTAGCTTGGTATGATACTAGTCTGGGGGACTAGTGGTCGCAGGTTCAAATCCTGCCGGCCCCATTATAATTTTAGAATTTTTATAATATTATCAAAATTTAACCGCGTCTGCACTTGCTTGTATATTCTTAATACATCAATAATTTTCTCTTTCGAAGGAACACTGTAAATTTTCTGAACTTTTTTGGCTATACCCGAACCAATAAAAATTGCTTGTGTAACTGAAGTGACATTTGATACTTTTCTATTAACACTTGAACTTTCAAAATCGATTATGGTAGATTTTGTTTTTCCAACAATAACATGTTTTGTAATAGTACTTAATTCACCATGATCAAATCCAATCTGATCTAATCTATAACAATCTTCTAAAATAGATCTAACTACTGATTTTAGTTTTTTAGAACTACCAATACCAATTAATGATTCAATCCAATCTCCAATTCTATCACCTTCTAAATATTCCATTACCAAAAAATTTTTACTCACGTCATAAAGTTTTGGTCCAACATTAACAGTATTTACAAAATTAAGTAATTTACCTTCAGTTTTCATTTCACTTCTTTGTGAATCCATCCTTCTTATTTTTAATGCAACAATCTTTTTTCTTTTTTTAGCTAAAACTACAACTCCAACATATCCTTTTCCTAAAATTGATAAATTTCCAACAGTTGTTTTACCTGTAAATGATATTGAATTTATTTTTAATTTTTGTAATTCAGTAATTCGTGTTTGAATTTGACGCGAACTAGCTTTTGGATAACCCAGAATTTTAGAATATGGTTCTTTTAAGAATTTTTTAATTGAAATAAAAGATTGTTCCATCAGTTGAAATAAGATCCAAATTTGCCTCTTTAATTGATTTGCTTAAATTTCTACTTCCAACAAAAACTTTGAATCCTTTTTTAAAATCATTTTGTAATCCTTTTGGAATTCCTGTTTGAAGATTTTTTTTAATAAATTCATTAGTAAATTTTACCACATCATTAAATTTTCTTTTCTCAATAGATATAATTTTTTTATCAGAATTAATCCACATTAATTGTGTTTTCTTAATGTTTTTATAAATAAAATTATTACAATCACTTTCTCTAAAAAATTCTGGTCCATTTTTTGAATAATTTTTAGAAATTTTAATTGAATCTAATAAAAAGAAAAGATATGCTTGATTTTTTTCATCACAATACGATTTAATACGTAAAACATTGAATCCCCCCAATTTTAATTGAGTTGTAATAGAATTATTGGCTTTTTTTATTTGCCCCCAAATTATATCTGGACTTCTAAATTTAAAATTAAATTTTACTGTTAATACATTTGACCAATTATCATTTTTATTAGCTAGTTTTTTAATTTTAAAGAATTTCAATGAAGGATTATTTTGGAATGATCTACAAGTAAGAATTAATTTTCCTATATTCTCATCAGAAATAGCTGATGCTAAATTTCTATTACTGTCTATGGGGTCTATAATTACAATGGATGTATCAAATGTTTTTGTGGCATTTCCAATTATCTGCCCCGGTTTAATTTTTGCAATTGATTTTATTACATTTTCAAAAGTACCAAAATTTAAAATTAAAACTTCTGAAACATATCCGCTAAAACCCTGTTTTGCAATTTCTGCACCATAAATATTATTAAATTTTAAAAAAGTTTTGAGTACTCTTACATCATTTTTCATTTTAGAAGTAAGATTAATTTGCATATGCTTTGTATGAAATGGAGATCTATCTGCAGAACTTTTCCATTCTCCTAAATTTACATCATAACATGGAACAATATTGATTTTAGTTTTTTTAATTATAGCCTCAACATAAGGATGTTCAGAGTATCTAACATATGGATCATAGTTTTTCATAGATGCAAAACCAATTTTTTTTGAAATATCAATAAATTTTTCTTCAGAAATAGATTTTTTAAATTTTATAAAAATATCTATGTCTGCCTCATTTGATAACCAAGTATCTTTAGCGTATGAACCCCCAAATTCTAATCCAACAATTTCATTCTGATTTTTAATTTGATTCTCAATTAATGAAAAAGCTTCATCAGCTATATTTTTTTTAAATAATTTTATATTTTTATCTAAAATTACTAATTTACTAATTTTAGAAATTATTTGTTTCATAATTCGTTCTTTTTCTCCATTAAATCAAAATACAATACATCTTTTGAATTAAACACACTTTGTTTGAGTTTAAAATTTGTAATTTCCTGCACTCCAAAATTATTTATTCTAAAATCATCTGACATATCAATAGTATTTTTGATCTTATTTTTAATTCTAAACCCTGAGATTTGAGTTTTAAATTGAATTATAGCTGAAAAGTTTAATGGGATTAACGTCTTTTCTACATTTTTGTTTAATTTTTTTAATAATGTTGGTATTATTTTTGAGATAATTTGTAAATTATGACTTGAAATTTTTATATTAAAATTAATCATGATCTTACAAAAATATGCATATCTTTTGCTTCTAATTATCTTTTATAATAATTTCCGGTAACTTCATAGACAAGATTAGTAAATTCTTGATATTGACCAAACTAATTGTATGTTTAACTGGCATGCCTGGAGCTGGCAAATCAACAATAGCTGATGGTTTAAAATTGAAAGGTTATACTATAATTAATTTGGGAAATGCAGTTAGAAGAGAAGCTAGTAATAGAAATCTTGAACCAACAGGATTGAATTTAGGTAAGTTAATGCTTGAATTACGAGAAAAAAACGGTCAGGGAGCAATAGCAGAATTAATAGTTCCTCAAATTATTAATTCACAATCAGATATCATAGTAATTGATGGAATAAGATCTAATGCAGAAATTCTAGTTTTACGTAAACATGGATATGTAAAACTTCTTGCCATTCATGCATCAACTAATACAAGATTTTCATTTTTAAAATTAAGAGGAAGATCTGATGATCCACAAACACAAGAAAATTTTGAAGAGCGTGATAACCGCGAAATAGGGGTTGGTATTAGTAACTCAATTGCATTATCGGATGAAACAATTTCCAATAATAACTTCACAAAAGATCAATTAATAGATCATGCATTACTAATTATTAAAAGTTGGATATCATGAGATCTCTAAATGTTAGTTGTAAAATCGAAATATTCACTGTCATAAATCCTTCAGAAGATCTACAAAAAATTGAAACTGCCATCTCAAATATTTTTCCAAATGCTAAATTAAAAATAGATGATATCTCTGTTTCATCAAACTCTAAAGATCTACATATTTTAGAAAAAATATACGAGCATATTCATTATAATAATTTACAAAAAATCTATCAACGACAACTTGAAAATAATTTAGAATTAGACACAACTTGGTTTTATCTTAACAAACAGGCTGCATTTATTGGAACCATAGCTCTTTGTGAAGAAGCAGAGGAATCACCATTAGGACCAATAAAAGTAGTTTTGACTTCTTCTAATATTGATAAAATTATAGAGTGGTTAATTATAAAAAATTAAAATATCTATTTTATTTCAATTTCTAAAAAGTCTTTTGCTGTGATAATACAATCGTGAAATTGCCTCGCCTCTTCCAAATGTCTGGTTTCATCTTTATATCTAGCAGAAAAATGTGTTAAAATAAGATTTTTTACTTTAGCATTTTTTCCTAAAATAGCTGCCTGTTTTGCAGTTGAATGACAGGTTTCCTCCGCTTTTTTCTTATTTTCATCTAAAAATGTTGAATCAAATACAAGGTAATCACAATTTTCAAAGAATTTTTCTAATTCATGAGTTGGCATCGTATCTCCAGAAATTCCAATTTTTTTACCTTGTCTTTTTTCTCCTAATACTTGTTCTGGAAAAATAATTTTTCCTTCAATTTCAATTTTCATTCCATTTTGTAATTGATTCCACAGTTTTCCTTCAGGAATATGTAGAGTCATAGCTTTTTCTAGATTGAATTTACCTGGTTTATCTTTTTCTTCAAATAAATATGAATATGCAGTTATTGAATGATTTGCTTTACAGGCATGTATTGTATAAACATTAGAATCAAATATTTTTCCCTCATTCACAATTGTAATAAAAACTGCAAATGATAATCCAAAATTTAACACTTTTATGTTTTCATTAATAAATTTTTCAATTCCACTTGGACCATAAATTTCTAAAGGTATAGTTCTATTTTGCATTGTCATTGTTTGAAGTAATCCCAATAATCCAATACAATGATCACCATGAAGATGTGTGATAAAAATTTTCATTTTTTTATTCCAGCCCAAACCCGATTTTAAATATGATAATTGTGTAGCTTCACCGGCATCAAACATAATTATTTCTCCATCTCTTTCTAGACAAACACATGATAATCCACGATTTTCAGTTGGATGGGCTGCTGAAGTTCCTAGAAATATTAATTTCATTTTATTATTATAACTCTTGTCAAGCTTTTATGCCTATAGATTTCATATTTTTTTGTTGGTTTTATTTTTAATTTTTTTTCAAATCCTTTTTTACACATCATAATTATTTTTTTACCTTTAGGTAATATTGAGACAAATTTTTTAATCAATTCTTCAGGATTTTCTGATGATTTGGATGCTATTCCATATGGAAGATCAGTGACTATCCCATCAAATTCATTTACTATGTTTGTTAATTGGCTAAAATCTGCCTTGATAATTTTTGATTTATATCCATTTACATCTAAATTTTCTTTTGAAATATCATACATTTTTTGATCAAAATCCAATCCAATCCCATGAATTCCCATTGATTCTGCTTCTAACAAAGTGGTTCCAGTACCACAAAATGGATCACATACAGTTTCACCTTCTTTTAAGCCAATTAAATTAATCATAGCTCTTGTAAGTTTCCAGTTTAATTCATGTGGATGGGTTTTAATTTTTTTTGGTCTTTTTTCACATTCAAATCTTTTTGCAAATCCAAAAAAATTTTCATTAATCGTTAAAATCAAATAAATAGTAATATCTGGATTTTTCAGACTTACTTTAGCCTTAGAAAATTTTATTATCATATCCCCCATGGCTCTTTCTAATTCAGGAACATTGATTTTATCTGATGATAAATTAATTATTCTACAAACAAAAGTTTTAGCATTTTTTAAAATTTCAAAATTTTCTCCATCTAAAAATAATCCTGACATTTTACGAAGTATCTGACCAGAAACTTTTACAAAAGTTGCACGTTTTGTAATTTGTTCCCAATTAGTTTTCGATTGAATTATTATTAAATTTGATAAAATTTTTACTTTTGAGAATCTATCATATGTTTTTACAATTGAAACTACTTCATCAATTGCGATTTCTAAATTATCTTTAGATAAAATAAAAAAACTTTCTGGCATTATAATATTGCCTTAACAATTACATCTGAAACATCAACAATGGATGTTTTTCCTGGAATTGTAATTGTGCTAATAATTTTTGTTACTCCTGCTTTTTTAATTTTCTTTTCAGCACTATTTCCTAACAATGCATGCGTACAAGCAACAAATATTCTGTTACATTTTTGTTTTTTAAGAAATTTTGTTGCTTTAATTATACTTCCACCAGTACTGATCATATCATCAACTAAAATTAAATCTCTTCCAATTATTTCATTAAATTTTGTATACTTTATTTCTACTTTTCCAGTTCTCCGATTACGAATTTTTACAAGAGATATGAAATCTGTTTTTAAAAATTTAGCAAATTCTTTTGCTCTATGTTTTCCACCCTGATCAGGAGATACTACCAATGGATTTTTTAATTTAATTTTTAAAAAATATTTTGCCAAATCTGGAATTGCACTAACATTTTGTATTTTTATATTAAAATAATTTAAACCAATTGCACTATGAATATCCACAACAATAATTTTAGATGTTCCTACACTTTTTAATAAATTAGCAATAACTTTCATTGTAATTATTTCACCTGGCAAAAATTCTTTATCTTGACGTGCATATCCCATGTATGGTATCACTGTAATTACTTCAGTTCCTATTTCTTTTGCTTTTGAAATTATGGATAGTAATTGAATAAGATTTTCATCTACTGGTGGATATGTTGATTGAATAACAATAATTTTATTTTTTTCCAGTCTACCTTTAATGGTAATTTTACTTTCACCATCTTCAAAAACTCTCAACTGTGTTTTTAACAAATTTGCACCTAATTTCTCGGCTAATTTTTTAGCAAGAACTTCAGATGTTTTACCAGATATTATAGTAAATTTATTCAATAATTCAATATTTAAAATGGGATTTTTAAATTTTGACTGTATGTATAATCATATTTATCTTTTAAAATCTATTTTCTAATAGTATCATTGATATTTTGTTATGTAAAACGTAAAAGTATAGCATATGAAAGAAATAAACAAAAATTGAGACAAACATGCTTGAAAATAACTATGACATATTAGGAATTATTGAGAGTTCGTCTGAGACTGAGATTCGTAATGCGTTCAGACGATTAGCACTTCGTTATCACTCAGATAGGGGAGGAGAAAATGATCAATTTATTAAAATCAAACAGGCTTACGAGGATCTAAAAATCGGTAAGAAATATCCTGAAACTGATTTAGAAAAAAATAAAAATTTTAGATTTTATTCAGGAGATTCAGAAGAGAATATTCGTAGAAAAAACAAAATTTTAGGTCAGGAATTATCAAATGAAATGAAAATAGCAGAAGTATGGGCATCTAATTTGCTAAAAACAAATTCTACTGGAACTAGATTATTTGGTTCTAAATCTCTTGGAGAAATCGAACTTGAAATTAAAGCCAATGGTACACTTTCAATAAAAGGTAATTTTATGGCAGGCAGTCTTAATTATAATGGTTCTATTATAATGCAAGGAAACATTACAAGCCCATCTTGGACTGAAGAATTTAAAACTAATATTCATCTTTTAAATGGTGATTTCAAATTTATTAATCCACTTGAGAATAAATATAAAATTGAAAATGGAACTCAAATAATTGTTGATAATGGTAATGTAATAGTTGGAAACATTTTTGGTAGAAAATATAGAGTAGATGATGCACAATTACGAGTTGGAATTTATCAGATTCAAGAACAACGTACTCATATTTCTACACCAAAAGGAAAAATTATCGCTGAGAATATAATCAATACAGTTACTCTTAATGCTGATTCTATCATGGTTCTAAATCTTGAAGATGATGTTCAGATTTATGCACGCGAAATTTTATTGTATGGAAGTAAAATTACATATGATGTTGTAATTAACTTAAAAAAATATGGAATTATAAGATTTTTTGAAAATTTTTCAATTCAAAGTCTTAGTAATGATGCAATAATTAAACTCGATAATGGTAAAGAAATTAGATTGTTTGATATTAAAACTAAAAAAATTCATGATCTAGCAGATGAATTAGTACCTGACAAAAATCAATATCCTAAAGATGCCACAATGGTAGGCAATGGATTTACAATTACATATGAAATGTTGGATAATTTATCAAAAAAACGCATAAAAAAATCATAATTCTTATTTTAAATTATATTTTTTGAAACTTGCATATTTTAAATAAAATATGGTAAAAAGTAAAAATTCAAAATAATAAAAAGAGATTAAAATGATGACCTAATCTAATCGATTAATTCGGTCCAACCTTTGACGAAGACAGAGTTTTTGTAGAGTGGAACTGGTTGTCCAACTGTAAAGTCCATTGGTCTCATCCAAAAGATTGCCTTTGTTGGGCAAACACCGATGCATGCTCCATCAGAGATACATCTTTCTGGGTAAAAGACAAATGCTTTTCCTCTTTTCCAGCCTTCGACTGGTTTTACTCTAAGTACATCTGGTCCTAATGTTGTACAGATTTCTACACATAGTGCGCATCCAATACACATTTGTTCGCTGATGTCTGGAATAATTCCTACTGGCATAACAAAATTTCTTATTTTTTGATCTTAATATAACTTCCTTAAAAAATTGAAATTATAACGGTGTTTCATATTTTATAACACCGTTTTAAATTTTAATTATATTTTGTAATTTATTAATAATCAATAGATGAAATTTTGAATATTTTTTGTTTGGTTTCAATTTGATTTAATGAACTGAGTATCAAACTATCATCCATTTTTTTAAGATGATATGTTCCAGATTTTTTTAAATTAATAATATGTCTACCCCCTGGAGAAAGAATCCATTCATGCTTATCATTTTTTCGTGCTAAAGCAGTAATTATCACTAAAGAGTCAGAATCTTTACTAATAGATGAAAGCAACATTATTGATGCATTAACAAATCGTCCAGATTCTTTTTCATTAAATATATTGTAAAAACCATTGAATGAATCAATTATAAGTAAAATTTTTTCATTTGATATTCTTTTTGCTATTTGAGATATTTTTTGTGCCCAATCTACTTTATTTATATGATAAATCTCTACATTGCTTTTATTTTTAATCATTTCTGAAACAACATATCCAGTATACAGCAAATCAAAATCTAAAAAAATTACTTGATACCCTATAGAATTAATAAATATATTCAAAAATTCAGCTTTATGAAAAGGCTCAGAACATAAAATTATGTTTGGATTTTTGTTAGAAAATTCATTTTTTATATGTAATAATTCAATATCTAAAATTTGATCAGGATTTTTATCCAACATGGATTTATTATATAACAGATATAATAATGAATTTGACTTCAAAAGATATATCAGGAGATTTCCCAAATTCTGGAAAAATTTATCTTAATAATGCATCTGTTTCGTTAATGCCTCTACAAAGCATTGAGGCAATGAAAGATTTTCTTATTTCATATAATTCAATTGGACCTGATTCAATACATTCTCAAGAATTTATTATTGAAAAATTACAAAATGTCAGAAAAATTATTGCAAAAATCATCAATTCCAAACCTGAAGAAGTTATTTTGACTCAAAGCACTACAGATGGAATAAATATTGTCGCAAATGGATTATCTTTCAAAAAGGATTCTAATCTTATAATTCGTGGAAAATCACATGAGCATCATGCAAATTTTTACCCTTGGCTTCGATTACAAAATAAAATAAAAATTAAGAATTTATCTATAGATAAAAATGGATTTTTTGATTTTAAGGAACTAAAAGGGTTTGTTGATAATAATACAAAATTAGTTGTAATGAGTCATGCACTGTATAACACTGGTTCAATATTACCAGTTGAAAAAATTGGAAAATTACTTAGAAATAATACCTCTTTTTTTTTAGATAGTGCACAAACTGTTGGTTGCATAGGCAATTATGATGTTGAAAAGATCAAATGTGATTTTATGTCTTTCAATGGTTCCAAGTGGTTATGTGGACCTATGGGTACAGGATTATTTTATTGCAACAAAAAATCACATAAATTACTTGAACCCATGACAATTGGAGGAGAATCCGCAACGATTTACAATAAAACCAGTCTATCATACAAAGATATTCCTGATAAATTTCAAACAGGATTTCGTAATTATGTAGGAATGGTAGGTTTAGAATCATCAATAAAATATCTGGTTAAATATGGTATGGATAATATACGTAAAAAAAATATCTTTCTATCAAATCTTTTTAGAAATGAATTATCTAAAATAAAAAATATTACTCTATATGGATCAGATAACTCTCAAGAAAGAACCAGCATAGTTTCTTTCAGTTTTAATGGTCATGATCCAAATACAATTGTGCAAAAATTGGAAAAGCAAAATATTGTTTTAGCTGTTCGTGAAATTCTAGAAAAAAAGATCATACGTGTATCCCCTCATTTTTTTAATACAGAATCTGAAATACTTCAAGTTATTAATGTAATAAAAAATCTATAAATTTTCTTGTTCTTCTATTACCATCATTGTTAATGTTGATTGTACTTTGGCGATTTTTCTTACTTTATTTGTAATAATTACTCGTAACTTTTCAGCATCTTTAGATAATAATTTTAAAACTATATCATATACTCCATAAACTCCTTGAACTTCATATTCTATATCCTCATTGGAAAGAATTCGTTTGATATCTGATATTATTGATTCATCAGATCCTAAATCTGAATTTAATAAAACATATGCTGTAGGCACATTTCAGATTTTCATAAAAGACTATTTAACCTTTCATTTTTTTAAATATTAAATTATTTAATCATAATAGACTAATATGAGATAAATCGATTTTACTTTTTTTAATTATAGTCTATATTTCCATTTTAAATAAATTCATAATTGATTTTTGAGTCAACAATAAAAATATGCAAAATGCAGCATTATGTATGAGTAAGCCTGGAAATATCTGGAGAAAAGTACACGGTAGAATTACCAAAAAACCCACTAATTTTTCATGGATAATTCAAAATAAGCTTGCAGGTTCAGGAATACCTACTAGTATCGATGAATTTGATTGGATACTAAAACAAGGTGTTACATCAATTGTAACTATGACTGAAACTGCATTACCTAAAGAATGGATTAACAATGTTAATTATTTTCATATGCCAACACCGGATTTGACTGCACCAGATTTAGATAAAATAGATAGTACAGTTGAATTTATTCATAAAAAAATTTCTAATGATCAAGCTGTAATGGTACATTGTGCAGCTGGAATGGGAAGAGCTGGAACCATATTAGCTTGTTATTTGGTAAAATACCAAAAATATTCTGCAAAAGACGCAATTAATATTATTAGAAAAGAAAGACCAGGCTCAATTCAATCCGAATCACAAGAATTTGCCATTATTTTTTATGAAAAGCATATACGAAATAAATAATTTACATAAATTGAGATACTACTTTTCCATCCACAATTTTTATTTTTAGTATTTTATTTTCTTGAAACACTAACGTTATTCCACCATCAGAATCCGGATCTTCTACTTTTACTAATTCTATCATTCTAATTTGTTCAAATTTATCCATACATTCTCACTTATTCTGGAATAGATACCGCGTCTAATTTACCATCTACTGCTTTTATAAATAAAAATCTATTATCTTTAAAGATAAATGTAATTCCTCCTTCTTTATCTGGTTCTTCAACTTCAAGTATTGGTTGTCCTAAAAGACCATCATATTTTGCCATATTGTTTAACTCTGAAAGTTCCTTATATCCCTAATTAATTGTAATCTCAATTTCACTTGAGTTATTTTTAACATTTCCTGATTCTGTATAATCATGTTTTTGCCACGATGCAAAGACTTCGGACTCAAGTTTGTGTTTACCTTTTCCTAAATCTGATGCCTTGAAAGCAATTTTTTCATTAAAATCAAATAATTCCTCTCTTACTTCTTCTTCAGATAATCGGATAAATGGTTCAAAATTTTTAGATACTTGAATCCAAATTCTTCTATCTTTATGAGGATTAACCAATTTAGGATTCCTTGTCCAAAAAATTGCCGCTTTTCTATAAGTATCAATAGTTTTACCAATCTCTTTTTTTCTAAATCCACTGGAAACCAATTTTATACCATATTTCATTTTAAAAGATACATCATTATTGTTATAGGCTTTAGTCCAATTTGCTTCATTAAATGAATCTCTAAGTCCTCCTTCGACTTTAAAAATGATATTTACCTCTACAATATCATTTAATGCGTAATCGTCCTTGGTTTTTACTATTTCGACATCTGAAATCTTACTTTCCGCCATTCTAACTACTCATATGATTTATATCCACAATAAGTTCTTTTTCCGAATACATGAATGCTCAAATAATCAATTCAGAACCTAAAGAAATTAGTCTTTCTATTACAGAAACTGATATTGGCATTTTATACATAATTCAACATGAGCTTTTAAAGGAAACAAATGTTGAATCTGCAGGAGTTATCGTGAAACATCCTCTAACAAATGAATGTTGGATGAGAATCAATTCAAGCACAAAACCTATGCAAGAAATAAAAAAAGCAACTGATTCAGCAATAAAAATGGCTAATGATTTTAAACAACTATTTAATTCAAAAATTAAGGTAAATTAGATGAAATTTTGCCCCAATTGTGAGGTTAAATTAAAAAATGATGATTCTGGTCTACAATGTCCAAAATGTGATTATGTTGAGAGAAAACAAATAACTAAAGCAAATAATGTTGTTCAAGAATATGAATCACAATTTAATGTATTATCTCAAAACGAAACCGTAGAAACTTTACCAACAATCAAAATTGAATGTGAAAAATGTGGTAATGATGAAGCAGTTTGGTGGATGCTACAAACCAGGAGTGCAGATGAACCTACAACTCAATTTTATCGATGTTCAAAATGTAGACACACTTGGCGTAATTACGCATAGGTTTAACTGGAACGTAAAAAATAAAAGATAGTTTGACTTTCGAAGCAAAAACAAGCGGTTCAGATGATCTAAAAGCAATAATCTCTGCGATATCCACACTAGTAGAGGAAGCTACTTTTGTTGCAACAGCTGAAGGTATTACATTTAGAGGAATGGATCCTTCTCATGTAGCTTTAATTGATATCTCTTGGCCTAATTCCGCATTTGAAAAATATGAATGTGATAGTGATATAAAATTCGGAGTAAGAATAGATGAATTTTCTAAACTTATCAAAAGAGCAGATAAAAAAGATAGTATAGAAATTAGTATTTCAGAACAAAACATGTTACTTGTAACAGTTGGTAAAAACAAAAAATACAAAATGCGTTTAATTGAAAGCTCTGCAACTGACACCCCACTACCAAAAATCCCATATGATTCTAAAATTATATTATCATCTTCTAGATTTGATAAGATTTTAGGTGATGTTCAAGTTGTATCTGATTATTTGACTATTCATACTTCTGATTCAAAAGCAGATTTTTCTGGAAAAGGTGATTCTGGAGAAGTTGTTATTGAACTGGAAAAGAACACGGATGAAATAGGTGAAATTTCTTCAAAAGAGGACAGTACTGGTACTTACAGCCTTGAATATCTAAATCCTGTAGTTAAAGCAGTAGGGGCAAATGCAGGTCAAATCACATGTGAATTTTCAAGTGCAAAACCAATAAGAATTGAATTTAAAGTGGCAAATATAGGCAGAATCCACTTTTATTTAGCCCCACGAGTAGAAAGTTAAAGCATTTAAACATTAAATGATTCAGATATTTTGAATTGAGACTTGTTCTAAAATATGGCGGAACGTCAATTTCATCCGCTAAAGATATTCAAGATGTTGCAAACTATATTAATTTACTATCCAAACATAATGAAATAGTAATAGTTTGTTCTGCAATTAGTGGCATTACTGATGATCTTATAGAAATATCACAATCTATAAAAAAAGAAAATAAACTCAAGGCTGAACAATTAGCAGCGAAAATAATCAGTAGACATATACTACTTGCAAACCAAATAATTAAAAAACCAACAATTAGGAAAAAATTATTAGAAAAATTAAATACGGATTTTCTAGAACTAAATTCATTAATTGAAGGTATGGTTTTGTTGGGAGAAGTAACACCTAGATCTTTAGATTATTTAATTTCATTTGGAGAACGTCTATCAATAAAATTAATTTCTTTTAGTATAAATGATATAGGTAAAAATTCAATATCTTTAACAGGTAAAGAAGTCGGTATTGTTACTGATTCAAATTTTGGGGAATCAAATCCATTAATGGACACCACTAGATTGAGAATTTCTAAAACTATAGATCTACAATTTTTCAAGAAAATAATTCCAGTTGTAGGTGGATTTACAGGTGCAGATCAATATGGACATGTAACTACATTTGGTAGAGGAGGATCAGATTACACCGCAACTATAATCGGATCTTGCATAAAAGCTGATGAAATTTGGTTAATGAGTGATATAGATGGATTAATGACTGCAGATCCCAAAATTGTTAAAAATGCTAAATTACTCAAGGAAGTTTCTTACATAGAAGCAACAGAGATGGCGTTATTTGGGGCAAAACAAATCCATCCTAGAACATTTGAACCATTAATAGCAAAAAAAATCCCAATGAAAATAAGAAATTCTTTTAATTTAAAAAATGAAGGAACTTTGGTAACTCACTCTCCATCATTATCTAGTAAAAATACTGTAAAATGCGTAAGCCATATTCGTCATAATGGATTAATCGACATACGTGGAGGTACAATGGTAGGAACACCTGGAACTGCTGCAAAAATCTTTGCAACACTTGCCAAATCTGGGATAAATGTTATGATGATCTCTCAAAATCCATCTGAGTCTAGCATTACTATCGTAGTCAAAAATACCGATCTAGATAAAGCAGTTAATGCATTAGAAATGGAACTTTTAGGAAAAATAATAAAAAAACTTGAAGTAACCACTGACGTTGCAATTATTGCACTTATTGGATCAGGTATGCGTGGTACCGTTGGTGTTGCCTCTAAAGTTTTTGGTGCAATAGAGAAAAAAAAGGTCAATGTAGCAATGATTACTCAAGGTTCATCCGAACTAAATCTAGCATTTGTTGTTAAGGATTCTGATTCAAATACGGCAGTTCAAGCTTTACATGATGCATTTGAACTTGATAAAATTAACTAAAAATAAAATTGCTAAACGGATAAATTACTTAAAAGAAAATCTATTATAAAATTGACTGGTAAACTCTACATTGTTGGTGTTGGTCCTGGTAGTCATGATCATATGACATTCAGAGCTAAAGAAGTAATTGAAGAAAGCGATACAATTGTAGGATATGAAACTTATGTCAATCTAGTACAAGATCTTATTGAAGGTAAAACAGTTCATCGTTATGCAATGACCCAAGAAGTCGAACGTGCTCATCAATGTATTGATCTTGCAAAATCTGGAAAAATAGTTTCACTTGTTTCAAGTGGTGATCCCGGAATTTATGGAATGGCTGGATTAATTTATGAAACACTTGCAGAATCAAATTGGAATCCTAAAGATGGTTTACAAGTAGAAATTGTCCCAGGCGTCTCTGCTTTAAACTCATGTGCATCAATAATCGGTTCACCATTAATGACTGATTTTGCAGTTGTAAGTATGAGTGATTTATTGGTACCATGGGAAATAATAACAAAAAGAGTTGAAGCTGCAGCACAGGGAGATTTTGTTATTGTGATCTATAATCCTGCAAGCAAAAAAAGAATTCATCAATTGATGGATACAAGAAAAATTATTTTAAAATATAGAAAACCTACAACACCAGTGGCAATAATAAAAGGTGCATTTAGAGAGTCACAAACTATAGTTATGACTGATTTAGAAAATCTTCCAAATCATTCTGATCAATTAGGAATGATTACTACAGTAATCATTGGAAATTCATCAACTTATACTTACAAAGATTTAATGATTAATCCTAGAGGATACAAATCAAAATATAATTTAGAAGAACAAACAAATCCAAATCTTAAAGTCTAATAACTTTTTTTAATTGCTTCAAATAATTCTTCGCTTAAATTTAGTTTTCCACGAATTGGCGAAATTATCTTAACTAGATAATCACCAACAGTTTGTTTAAGATCAGTAGGATGTAATTTCTTTTCAGCAAAATCAGATTCTAATTGATTAAAATTCATATATGTCATATTTCCACCAAATTTTTCTGGTCTTTCAACATTGATTTCAGTAAATTCATGAAAAAGAACATGTTTTGAAATTTCTAATAATGGATTATTTGTTATATTTGCTTCTTCACACCATGCCTTTTTGATTTTTGTTCTTATCTCATCATCTGAATTATGTATAAAAACTCCAGAATTAGGATCCGATTTACTCATTTTTCCTAAAATCTGTGAATCATTTGTATCTGCTGGTTTGGAAAGACCTGGCAATAATTTATGGTGAACTGCAACTGGTACTTTCCATTTCATTTTTGGAAAAATTTCTCTAACCAACATGTGGATTTTTCTTTGATCCATACCTGCATGAGCTATGTCAACATCCAAAAAATGAATATCAATTGCTTGCATTGGTGGATACAATAGCTTTGCAAGATCTATTTTTTCTTCATTTTCTGAACGCCCCATAATCGTTAGTGTTCTCATAGTTCTTGCTAACGATACATGTTTAGTGAATTTTACAAGCTCTGACCAATACTCTGGTTTTTCTTGATAAAGATTTGAACCTAATACAATATTTGCTTTAGGACAAACTAAATTGAAAGCATCTTGATAATATTTTGAAACTTTGGAGATCATATTCCAATCTCCACCTAACTTATCATTGATCAAAGTATGCCAATCTGCAAGAAATACAGTACATTTTACACCTGCCTTGACAAAATCATTAATTTTGAAACCTGTACTAATTAAACTGCCTAAATGTAAAAACCCAGAAATTTCCAAACCAATGTAGTGTTTTGGAGAAGAGTTTGTGTTAAATAATTGAACTAATTCATCATGCATGACTATTTCTTCGGTTGGAGGTCTTTCAATTAATTCAACTTTTTCACTTATATCCAAATCAAAACAACATCTAGACGTAGGTCTATAAAGTTATTTGAAATAATAGTTTATTTTCTATTTGCAAGATTACAAATAGTCATTTATTTAATAATCATTATGACATTAGAAGAAGGATTAGAACTAATTGAAAATTACAAAAATGATTTACAAAATTTTTTAGATAGACTACCTGAACAAGCAGTCCAGATAGGCTCTGAAATGATTAAAACTCTAACATTAAGTTCAAAAAAAGAGATAACAAATTTAGAATCAATAGAAAAAGCATTAAAACATACTTTAAAAGATTATAGTAACTTATTGAAATGATAATCATAATTTTATTTATTATTAATAAAAGAAATACAGGAATTTTCTGAGAAATATGGGTGCTGATAAATGGCAACTAGGAGAAAAAAGAATAATTAAAATAATTAATAAATTTACAACTTATAAAAAATGGATTTCATTTATGCAATTATCCATTGAAGCTAAAATTGAACATCCAACATTAACTAATTATATTGATCTTTTAATTAAAAAAGAAATTATAATGGAATATAGGGGAATTGATAAATCTAGATTATTTTGTATATCTGGACATCATGATGATATAGATTATAATGAAAAATTTAGAACTCTTACACAAAAAGATTTGATAAATATAGAACAAGCTGAAATAGAGCTTTCTAAAATATACAAATTAGGAAACGATAATCTTTATCATAAATATTAAAATTAATGTATCAAATAAATAATAATTTATTTTTATAAAAAAATTATTTACAATTTTTTTTATGCTTTCTTAACTCTTCTAAAGAATCAAATTCTGTATCGCAAGCTCTGCATTTCTCTTTTTTCTTATTATGAGCTACTTCCTGATGTTTTTTCATTCTTTCTGGATCAGAAAGGACAGTTCCACATTTTTTGCATTTTGTTTCAATAGAATTACCAAATAATCCCATACTCAATTTAGGATTAACTAGTAGAAAAACTATTTTTTTACAACAAATAATTTCTTCATAAAATTCTATAACTAAACAAGAAATCATTAATTTGACAAATTATTTTTTACAAATACTTTCATATCCCAAGATATGAGCAAAATCATGGTTTCTAAACAATTTGAGGATTTATTTTTCAAATTTTGTACTGAAAATAGTGTGTATTGGGATGATAAAAAACGACAATGGAGTAAACCATTTCATCCTAAAATTAAAAATATTTGGATTCAATCAGAAAATGGAGATTTTCTTAATTCTATACACCCAACAGAAAAAGGATACTACGATTCAAAATTTTCAGGTTGGGAATTAGGAAGTATTAAAAAGGAATATTGTTTTTGGTGTGGCAGAATTATTGAGGAAATAAGAAAGAATGACGTGCGTTCAGATGCTGTCAAATTTTGTAATTCAGTCCATAGAAAAGCATTTGGTAAAGTTAAAGCTGATCAACTAAAATTAAGAAATATGTTCATATCTAAATAAATTATATTTAGCGTGTATCTTCTTCCAAACTTTTTCTTGGTTTAGTGCTAAGATAGAATGCATGAGAGGTTATAATTAATGCTGCAAGAAAAACTTTTGTAGCAAAAACTAAATTCCATGGTCTATTTGCATCAGGATATGCAATTGATAACATATCAATATTTGGGATTATATCTTGAATCATACCTGCTGTGATGGATGAATTTAAAACTGTAAAATTGTATAATACTTCATACAATGTAATAATTACAAATGCCAACAACATTAACTGAAGTAAAGCCATTTTCCAACTGACAATTTTATTTCCTGCAGTCCTTTTCCATCCAATTCTTGTGACACAATACCATCCAATAATAGTAGAAAAAAATATCCACGTTGAAACTCTTGCAAAATTGTCAAACGGTACAAAAGTATTTTGTATTACTTCCCCCATAACATATGTTCCATTTTTCATCCATTCTATCATAGTCACATAAACTCCAAAAATAAGACTTGAAACCATAATGAATCCACAAACATAGAAAATGTATAGATAAACCTTGTAACCTGAATCTGATTTTTCAAGATTACGTTGATTCAATATGCGAATTTCTTATTTTCAAATATAAAAATTCATGCCTATTTAATGAGATTTATAGACTAGCTTTTATGAGAATATCTGTTGAAAATTCCAATTAATGTTCCACTTGTTGGTAAAGAAGAAATTACTGCAGTAACATCTATTCTTAAAAATGGTGTACTTACATCAGCGGCAAATCTTGGAGGAGAACATGTACAAGCATTTGAAAAATCAGTATCAGTTTATATAAAATCAAAATATGTTGTTGCTGTAAATTCAGGTACAGCAGCTTTGCAAGCTGCACTTTATGCTTTAGATATCAAAAAGGGAGACGAAGTACTTATTCCATCATTTACATTTGTGGCAACCGCAAATTCTGTTGTATCTACTGGAGCTAAACCTGTCTTTGTTGATATACTCAAAGATAATTATACCATGGATCCTGAAGATTTACAAAAAAAGATTACTAAAAAAACTAAAGCAATTATGCCTGTGCACCTTTATGGAAACGTAGCATTTGTTGATAGAATATCTGAAATTGCTAGAAAAAATAATTTACCTATAATAGAAGATTCTGCACAATCATTAGGTTCCATGTATAAAGAAAAACATGCAGGAACTTTTTTTGATTTAGGTTGTTGGAGTATGTATCCTGCAAAAGTAATGACTTCAGGAGAAGGAGGATTTATTGCAACAAATAATAAAAAATTACGAGATAAATTATTAATGATTAGAAATCATGGCATGGTTCATGGGTATGACACTAGAATATTTGGATTAAATTTAAGATTACCAGAAATTAGTGCTGCCATTGCAACAGTCCAAATGAAAAAACTTCCAACTTTTCTTAAAACAAGAAAACGTAATGCAAATTTATTAACAAAATTGATTTCTGATTTGAAAATAACACTACCACATCAACGAAAATATGAAAATGTGAATTGGTATCTATACACAATAGCTTCATCAAAAAGAGATAAAATATTAAAAAAACTTAATGCTAAAGGAATCGGGGCATCATCTTATTATCCAACACCAATTCATAAAACTCCATTTTATCTACAAAAAGTTAAACTTCCAGTAACAGAATTAGCCTCATCTCAGGTTTTATCTCTACCAATACACCCTAAAGTGACGACTAAAAATATTGAATTTATTGCACAAACTCTTCGTGATATATTAAATGAATAGTATTGCAGATGTAATTGGTAAATTATGCAAGATAATATTACCAATTCCAGAAGAATCGTATATAGGAAATACTGATTCATCAGTAGCAATTTGCACTCTTTCAAGTTTAGATTTACTCAAGCAAATTTCAAATTCTGAATTAATGAAGCATATTTCTATAGCTGGAAAACTACTTTCTGAAAATAAAGGAATTGATTCAATTATAAAATATATTTACTTAAATAAAAAAATTAAAACAATTATTGTATGTGGTAAAGAAGTTTGGGGTCATAAGGCTGGGCATTCTTTATTTGAATTACATAAAAATGGAATTGATGATTATGGAAGAATAATCAATTCTACTAGCCCTTATCCACTTCTTACTGCAACTAAATTAGAAATAAATAATTTTCAAAATCAAATTAATCTTGTAAATTTAATTAATGAAATAAATCTAAATAGAATTAAACAATTTATAATTTAATATCCTGTTTTTTGTCTTTGACGGTTAATTTCATTTTTCTTCTTATATTCTTCAACTATATCTTTCGGAGTTAAATTAAGTTCTAATGATGCCTGAATTACAAAATGCCAAATATCAATTAATTCTTCTCTTGCCTCCAATATATTAAATGGAGTTGGAGTCTTCCACCATTTCCAATTTGTAGTTCTTTGTAACTCTACAGCCTCATGTATTATTGCAGTACATAATGCTGAAATTCGTCCTTCAGAATTTTCCGGATATCTATCTAATTTCATTATCTCTGATAGACTTTTTTGCATTTTGAATATAATTTCTAAATGATCTTCGTTATTTTCAGACATATCTCACAAGTATTCAATTCATCTGTAGAAATTATCAAACTTAAATCTTTTTAGAAATGAATCATTTTTTCATACAATTTAACTCGTTTTATGATATCTATTTTTTTAATATGGAGTAATCCATACAATCCATATTTTTCAACGGCTAAAGAACCTAAAACATTTCCATAAACTATAGCTTTTTTTATCTCTGATAAATTAGTTGAATTTTTACTTGCCAAATATCCTATCATTGCACCCGCAAAAGAATCTCCTGCACCTGTTGGATCAACTACATTTTCCAATGAAAATCCAGCAGATGAAAATATTACATCATCAAAAAACATCATAGATCCATGTTCCCCTTTTTTAATAATTATGTATTTTGCACCCCACCCCATCATTTTTTTTGCACATTTAATCAAATTGAATTCTTTTGTTAGTAATTTTGCCTCTTCATCGTTTATCACAACCGCATCTACAGACTTTATCATTTTTATTACTGATTCCCGTTTTGTAGATATCCAAAAGTCAATTGTATCACACATTGAAAATTTTATTTTATCAAATTCTTTAATTAACATAGAATTTTGATCTGGATCATTATTTCCTAAATATACAAATTGAGATTTTTTGTATTCTTCAGGTACATTGGGTTTGAAATTTGCAAGTACATTAAGTTCAGTCTTTAACGTTTTTCTAGAGCTTAATGTTTTATCATATTTTCCATCATAACGAAAAGTTTTTCCCTTTTCAATACTCAATCCTTGTAAATCAAGATATTTTGATAAAATTTTGTAATACTTATTTGGAAAATCATTTCCTACTACAGCTATCAATCCTGTATTTACAAAGTTACTTGCAGATATGGCTGCAAATGTTCCGGATCCGCCTAAAACATTCTTTATAGTTTTTTTTGGAGTTCGTATTGTATCTAATGCAGTTGAACCAAATACGGTTAACATTCCTTAAATTTTTTAGTTTTCATGTATAAATTCTCTTGCTTGTTCTTCTGTTGGATAAAACACAAATGGTACATCTATTGATGTAAAAATTATATTATATTTTATGATTCCAGTAATTTTTACAGATGAATCATTTTGTGAATCAATATTAGTATCTCTTAAAAAAGTTCCATTAACTGAACTATTTCCTAATGCTGAAAGTACAAATGATTCTATTCCTCCACTCCCAATCATTTTATCATTTGATATTACATAAAATTCCGTTTTACCTGCTGTCAAAACCAACAACGAAGGATTGTTGAACTCTAACTCAATATTATACATTAAACCATTTTCGTTTTCTACCAGTAGAGTGCTGCCTAAAATTTTTATGCCTATTTGTGAAATTGCACTATATTGAGAATATCCAAATAAGATTATTCCTATAATAATCACTATAATTATTACTTTTACAGATGATTTCATACCTATTTATCCTAAAATTACTTTTTAAGTGATTAGGAAAAAAATCCAAATTATATGTGTAAAAGTTTTGATGTAATCTTTAAGCTCATTAGAGCTAGCAGAATAAATCAAAACCTTATGATTCATGAGTATTGGCTAGAATAAAAATAAAGTTCGGTAATAATGAAATTGAGGTAGATTCTAGAGATTTTTACGTTGATAATCAAACTTTAGGTGATATTATTGAAAATATATCTAACCACATGTATGTAAACGAAGCAAAAATTATCTATAAAAATAAAAACGAAGAAACTCATGGAATTTCAGATTCCAGTCAACACGGTTTAGAGTATCTAGATGATGCAGAAACATTTGAACCTGAATTTAATGAGCCAAAAATAATTACTTCAAATGAAATTAAAGTAAAATTAAGAATACTGGAAACTAGTAAATTCTTTGATTATCCAAGAACAGTAACAGAAACTGTTGAACAACTTAGAGAATATGGTTGGAGTGCAAGTCCTTTAGACGTATCAAAAGCACTAGTAAAAATGGCATCTAATAGAGAAATATTAAAAAATTCAAAAGAAAATAGAGTACATTATTTTGTAGAAAATACTTTGTTATCTAACTAATTTTATATTGACATTTTTCACAACTATAAAAAATTTCACCATCTAAATGATCAAAATGTGTATTACATTTACTGCATGTGTGATGTATAACAAAATATCCGTCTTTTTCAACTGCCCCAACTTTATTTGAATTAAGATTAATGCTTTTACATTTTATACAATGACATCCACATGCTAATTTCATATCAATAATGTATGTATAGTTGTTTTAAGTATACAAGCTATTGGGAAAGAAACGTGAAATCCCACTTGAGATTGATGATCATTTTAAATTGTTTGGGAAAGAGCCTTGGGAGGTAGAATATGGAGAAAAATGTGCAATTTGTAATATTAGAATTGACGAATATGGTTTTTGTTCTTGTGGCTCAAATGGAGGCTAATTACTTTAAAAATATATGATAATAATTTTTATGTATTATCTGAAATCAAAGTTTTATCTGGTAATGATGATTTCTTTTTTCTCATAATAATTAATGCAATTACAACTAGTATGATAATTCCAAAAAATACATACAAAACAATATCTTGATTTACATTTGGTTCTAATGTTGAAGAATTTTTATCTACAACTAACTTCTCGTCAGTAATAATTGTACTACTAATTGATACACTGCCTGAATTATCAGGTCTTACTGTAAGCCAAACATGCGTTCCATTATTATTATATTCATAAAATGGTATTTTCTCATCTATCATCATCACATTATATGGTGTTGGTAATAATTCTAAAGGAATAATTGATGTTACAAATTGCTTTTCTCCATTAACTTGAAAATTAATATTTTTTTTCAGTTCATCAAAGTTAAATTGATTTATTTCCGCAAATGTTCTTATTTCTACTAAAAATTCTTTATTATCTAATTTTATATTTTCTAATATTTTTGGTTCATCAATCATATATTCTAAAACCATTTCACAACCATGACATAAAATTCCGTCATTTTCAAGTATATACACAGGTCTAGAATTTACAAAAATTACATCTTCATTTGTAATATAAAATGCAGTACTTTCTAAATATCTGAAATTCCAAGTATACACATTATCTTTTAGAACGATTACATCACTAAGATCGTATTCAACAATTGTCTTTTCTTGTGATGGAAAAATCATAATACCACTATTATCTCCAATAGTTGCAAATTGTGGTTCTTCACCACTTTCATTTGAAACTTTAAGATTTATTGCATATCCATTGATCAAATCCATTTGTTTGGGTAAATTTGAGGAAGCAATTACATGCTTTACATGAATTTTATCAGGAGAATCAATGACTACTTTTATTGATTTTTGCTCTGCTTTTTCACCAAAAGTAACCTCTTGGGCATTAACTGTAGGAATTATTATGAACAATCCCAATAATATGAAAAAAACAACTGGTTTTAAGGTCATTCCACTTTAACCTGAAGTATTTTTACTTCTTCAAGTGGACAATCATTACTATCTCTTTTCAAATTTACAATTTTATCTGCAATATCCATTCCTTCTATTACTTCTCCAAACACAGTATATTGTCTATCTAAAAATGTACTATCTGTAGTTACAATAAAAAATTGTGATCCTGCACTATTCGGATCTTGTGATCTAGCCATAGAAACAATGCCCCGATGATGAGATCTAGAACTAAATTCTGCCTTGATTGTATGACCTGGTCCTCCCATTCCCCAAGTATTCTTGTTTGGAGTTTTTGTATTTGGATCCCCACCCTGTATCATAAATCCTGGAATAATTCTATGAAAAAGTGTACCGTCATAGAAGCCTCTTCTGGCTAATGTATCAAAATTTCTAACTGTCTCAGGAGCCAAATCCGGAAGTAATTTGAATGTGATTATTCCTAAGTTGGTTTCAATAATTACTGTACCCAATAACAGTAATCTTTACTTCTTATCATAAATGTCTTTTTATAATATATTGGTTAAAATTTTACCTAATTTATTAATGTCAATGAATTTATTTAATCTTACATTTTTTATTTAATAATAATTTTTAAAAATTTATAGTTATTTTTTACTATTACCATTAAAAAATAAATTATTTTTGTATATTATAATCTTATATAGAACAAACAAAATTGTAATTTGTTGAATCGTATAAATCAAAGCACAATAATAAAAGAAGCAATCAATTCTTATCTCAACAAAGGCATAACAGATAAACAGGATATTTATAGCAAAGTTGTAGATCAACTTGGTGTTCCTAGACCAACAGTTAGAAGGGTTGCAAGAGATTTGAGAACTGAATTATTACAAAAAATACAGATCTTACAATCAGATATGCCTAAAACATCTACCGACGAAGAAGAATAAACTACTTTTTTTTATTTAAATCCTTATTTTTACTCCAACATTACTGTTATAAATAATAAATTTCTAGATATTATATGGGATATTTTAGAAATCATTTAGCAACATTAGTTACTGGGGTTTTTGCAGCTACCCTAACAGGACTATGGCCTTATTTTGTTAGTTTTGAACCAAATCTAAATTTTACATTTATTATGGCTGTTTCAATTACTTGGTTTTTGACTCTTACTTGTTGGCTTGCTCAAAAAAGTACTGACTATATACATAATTCTCAAATTCATGTAAGTCACAGCGAAAAAGATTTAGAATAAATTACAAATTATTTATTATTTTTTTATTATATTTTGAATAACTTAATTGAAAGAATTGTAAAATAATAAAATTATATTTAAAATGAGTAATTTTTACTTTTAATTTATGCTTAAAATTGTATTTTATCTATTGTGATTCATGATTTTATTAAAACAATTAATCATTACAGTGGCAACATTTCAAACCATGATTACTTTTACAGCTAGGACAACTTTCTGCACCACCATAATGACATTTACAGGAACATAATTCAGTTGGATCTTGCTTCATACTCACTCGTATGATTACTACGTCATGTTAATATTTGACTGTTATAGAATTGATTTAAATGACATGGAAAGAATCTTTTAAATTAAATAATCTCTTTATCTCAAAGTCTAGAAATATTATCTTTACAAGTATTATTACATTAATTTTATTTACAAGCTTTTTTAGCAACACAAATTCTTTTGCTGAACCTATTGAATTCCAAACAGAAATTACCCCGATAAATAATTTTATAGGCATAGAAAAAACAACGCTTCAAATGCATATTTCTAAAGATAATACACTACCATGGGGATTTGTTGAAGGAAAGATTGCAAATCATGTTATTGATTATCCTGTAATCATTCAGATTTTTGATAACGAACAAATTGTAACAGGAAATAATGTTGGCGCTATACAATTTGCACAAATTCCTGTAAATGATGATGGTTCATATGAATACAAATTCCGAGTTGTAGATGCTGATAAAGGACATTTGACAAAAATTTTTGATGGTAACTATACTGTTAAAATCTTCAAGGTTGTATATCTAAATTCTAATCTTGATGTAGCTTAGTAGATATTCTTAAAGTTTCATCTACCAATTCTTTTAATCTTTTGATATCCTCATCTTTCGATACAGTATTTCCTGAAATTGAATCTGTAGTAAAAAATACTGCTTTAGGATTAGTAATTACTCTGAAATATGATAATAATTGAGTAATTAATGTCTGAACATCAGTAAATCCAATACTGCTTGAAGCTAAAATCACCATACCTGCAACTTTACCTTCAGTTTTTTTATAATTGACATATTCAAACAGATTTTTTAATGCTGAACTAAAAAATGAGTTGTATATTGGAGAACCGATTAGCCACACATCTGCATCCATAATATCATTAGCTGCATTTTTTGTATATTCATTATATTCTTCTTCAGGTCCTCTATAACATTCAATTTGTCCATCTGAAAGATTAATCAATTTTGTATCAATATTTTTTAATTTTGTGTATTCAAAAATATATTTCATAATTATCTGTGTATTTCCATTTTTTCTTGGACTTGCGGAAATAATTACAACTTTCATAATTTTTTAACATTTATCTTTGTATTTAACTTGTGATAATACATTTTAAAATTTTTAAACGGGCTTGGAGGGCTTCGATCCCTCGACCTGTAACTTAGGAGGCTACTGCGCTATCCAAGTTTCGCGTCTTTAATGACTCTGCGCCACAAGCCCAACAAAAAAAATACTTTTAATTATTTAAGCATAATCAAAATTATTCTTGATCATTACTTGCATTTTATCCCATTGTTCATTCTTTGTATCTTCCCATTTTTCAAAATATACAACATCTTCAAGTTCTAATCTAGGAAGCCATCCAGCTGTTTCAAGATCTGGTTTTTGTGCAAATTCGTCTACATATCCTAAGCAAAGATATGCAACTGGCACTACATGTGGTGGTATTTTTAAAATTTCTTTAAGAGTATCATTTGAAAGAATACTTACCCAACCAACACCTATTCCTTCAGTTCTTGCAGCAAGCCACAAATTTTGAATAGCACAACATACACTATACAATCCGGCCTCTGGAATACTTGATCTACCAATTACAAATGGACCAAATTTTGTAGGATCATATGTAACACATAGATTTACAGGCGATTCTAAAATTCCTTCAAGCTTAAACGAAATGTATTTTGATCTTTTTGGATCTTCAATTAATTTTGATGATCTATTTTTTTCATCTACAAAAGACTCTTTGATCTTTGTTTTTGTAATCATATCTTTAATTAAAATAAAATTCCATGGTTGAGAAAAACCTACAGACGGTGCATGATGTGCAGCATTTAGAATTTTAGATAAAACATCCTCTTTTATCGATCTTGAGATAAAATGGGATCTTACATCTCTCCTAGTGTAAATCGCTTTATACAGACCATTTTTTTCTGCATCACTAAATTCTTCTGTCATTCTTAGAGGTATTTCTTCTTTTTATTGAATCCTTTCTTTTGTTAAACGTTAATAATGTATGAACCTAATCTTTTACTTCAACGGGCCGGTAGTCTAGCCGGTTAGGATACTGCCCCGACATGGCAGTGATCGTGAGTTCGAATCTCACTCGGCCCACTTTTTTAATTTAAGTTGAACTTTTGAACTCTTTTTCTATTGAACTCCAAGTAGTTTCTGTGGTTATAACTCCCTCAGTAGTAAAATTGGTGATATTTCCATTCAAAATTGCTTGATACATTTCAGAATCAACATTAGATTGTTTTAAAATAAATAAATGCTTCAAAGGAATTTCTGCACCTTTAATTATCAATGCTCTACCTGTCATGGAAATATCTGCGGTTGAATATAGACCTGTACCCAATAATTTACCATCCGCATAAAGTTTGTATGTAATAGTTGGAACTGTAAATGTTTTTTCACTTGGATTTTTTACCAGAAAAGTAATTTCTAATTTAGCAGTATTTTCAATATTATTTACATCTTTAACAGTCACATTTACCAATTTAATTTCAACTTGTTCTAATTTTGGATTATCTAAACTCGCATGCCAAAAAATCCCTACCATCATTACAAATAATCCAATAATTGCGACATAGACTATAATTTTACTTTGTAATTTCAATTTAATGATAATAAATTATCTATAAGTAAAAAGGTTGCCAATATACAAATACATAATATTTGATTTAAAAGATGAATTGATATGACTCCATTAGAGCAAGCAATAATTTTATGGGTTCATCTCCTTTCAGCAGCTATTTGGGTAGGAGGTTCTATTTTTATCGGAATTGTATTTTCACCTCTTCTTAAAACAATGTCTGATTCAGTAGAACAAAGATTGCAAATTATGATTAAAGTTGGTAAAAGATTTAATAAAATTGCAGTTCCATCATTAATAATTCTAATAGTTACTGGTTTATACAACTCACATATACTTTTGAGTAAACCTGAGTTATTATTTGCTACAAGTTATGGTAATTTTTTAATTATAAAGATAATTTTAGTCATTTCATTAATCATTACATATGCAATACATGTAAGAGTAATTCGAAAAGACATAGAAGAAAAAATAATGTTACAACAATTATCACCTCAACAAATTCAAAAATTAAGAAAAAAGATAATCATTCTTGGAGAAATTACGGTAGTATTATCTGTAGCAATTTTATTTTTTGCATCTTTACTTAATGCTGGTGTTTAAAACACCTTCAATTCTTATCTCAAAACCATCATTTATCTTTCCTACACCGTATTTACAACCAGTAATTTTTGAAGTTACAAACAAATTTGTTTCTAAATGTTTCGAAATATCAGGCACTCTAAAAATAGTCATTTCATTAGTAAGACTTGCTGGTAAAACAAGCATGTCTGCTAAACATTTATCAACACCAAGATTGTTTTGCATAAAACTTTCTAAATCCAAATTAAATTTTTCCATTTTTTTATCAAATATTGAATCAAAACCAATTATTGATTCTTCATCAATACTAAATAATAACAAAGTTGCCCCTGAATCAATTGCGTTTTCTTCTTTAATTTCAGTTTGAACTAGAAAATTTTTTTCACATAATTGTTTTTCAATAATATCTACATGTTTTTTTATTAATTCATATGGTAAATTTGAAAATGAACAAAGTAATTTTATGTTTTTTGTTTTTCTTTTTATTAATGAAATGGATTTTATTTTAGCTGGTAGTATATCTAGAATTATTTGACCTCCACCTTTAGGATAATAACCGCGTTTGATTAATTTTATTGAAAATTTGATCCCCATTCTTGCATATGCCTCTTTTAAGACGTGTTCAGTATAATCAATTGTTGGACTCCACAACGTATCTGTCCCTCCCTTAATTGTTAATTTCATATTTTTTTGACTAATTGCTACTACTGGAATTAATACTTGCAGTATTAGAGATATGCTTCCAGCTGTTCCAATATCTTCTATGAGATTACAATTTTTCACATCTCTTGGAATGAATTTTAAATTTGTAGAACCGATTTTTGCTCCTTCTACATCTGCATTACAAATTTTTTGGAGAATTTTGATTGCTGTAAGATGTTGCGGTCTTAATCCTGAAACAGTCCTATTTTTTCTAATATTTTCTATAATTATTGGCTGTTTTGTAATACATGATAGTGTTATAGCTGTACGAATTATTTGTCCTCCTCCCTCACCAAATTCACCATTAATTTTTAAAAAATCCATCTATTCCTACTCATATTCATCAGTTTATGATACTTTTTTAAAAACAAATACTCTAATCTTTTTGTATGAATGGACTACTTATAGGAAGATTTCAACCATTTCATTTAGGTCATCTTAATGCCTTACATTTCGCATTATCTAAAGTTGATAAATTATGGATAGGATTAGGTAGCTCAAACAAACCTATAGAAAAAAACAATCCTTTTTCAGCGGAAGAACGAAAACAAATGATTCTTTCATCAACTGACAAATCTATGCAACAACGAATTCAAATCTATTTTATTCCAGATTTGGAGAATCACATAAAATGGATTGAACTTATTGATACTATTGTTCCTAAATTTGATACTATTTTTACTAATGATGAATTAACTAAGCATCTTTATTCAAAACGAGATGTATGTGTTGAATCAATACCATTTTTTAAAAGAGATATTCTTTCTGGAACAAATATACGAAATATTATATTTAATAATGAAAAATGGGAGGATCTTATACCTCAAGGCACACGAATTTTTTTAAATACACTTAATCTAAAAGATCGTCTAAAAATTCTTTAATTATAAATAAACCCAACATGTGATGAAATTAGGCAAAAATATGGAATATTTAGTAATGCTACCAGGACCTACAAACGTACCTGAAAGAGTAACTAGAGCAATGTTTACGCCAATGATTAATCACAGAAGTGAAGATTTTGTTGAGCTCTATGAACCATGTGTAGAAAAAACAAAGCAAATTTTTCAAACTGAAGGCGAAGCCGTATGTCTTTCAGCTTCAGGTACCGGTGCAGTTGAAGCAAGTGTAATTAATTTAATAAAGAAAGGAGACAGAGTAATACTTCCTGTAAATGGTGAATTTAGTGGTAGACTTGCTCAAATGTTAACATGGGCAGGTGCGGATGTTATAAAAATTGAAACTGAACCTGGACAAAATGCAACTTATGATCAAGTAAAAGAAGTATTTGATAATAATAAAAATATTAAAGCATTCTATTGCGTTTGGAATGAAACTTCTACAGGAACTATGATTAACTATCTTGATAGAATTAAAAATCTTACATCAAGAGATGATTCGTATTATGTTGTAGATGGTGTCTCTATTGTAGGAGGAGAAGAACTACAAATGGATAATTGGGGAATTGATGTATGTATGACTGGAGCACAAAAAGCATTTGCAGCTCCACCTGGAATATCACCAATTTGTGTAAACGCTAGAACAAAAAAATACATGATGGACAATCCACCAAATTCAATGTATTTCAATTTGTCTAAATATTTTAAATATTATGAAGAGTCAAAACATACTCCATTTACTCCTGCTATACCACTACTATATGCATACAATGAAGCATTAAATATTATTTTAGAAGAAGGACTAGATAATCGAATTAGAAGACATAGAATTTGTTCTGATGCATTATATTCTGGCTTAAGTGCAATTGGTCTTACTCCATTTGCACAAAAAGATTCTCGATCAACGGTAGTAGT
The DNA here is from genome assembly GCA_002737445.1 of Nitrosarchaeum sp. Lineage (GTDB taxonomy): Archaea > Thermoproteota > Nitrososphaeria > Nitrososphaerales > Nitrosopumilaceae > Nitrosarchaeum. The sequence goes on from NSIR01000008.1 coordinate 32,849, forward strand.
CGCATTAAATTATTTAGATGGATTGGAAGATAAAATTTTTAGAGATACATTAGCTCAAAAATTTAGAGTTTTAGTTGCTGGAGGATTTGGAAATCTTAAAGGTAAAGTATTCCGAGTTGGATGTATGGGTGAAGTTAACAAATACCATGTAATGAGAACTATATCTGCAATTTCATCAACATTGTCTATGATGGGTTATGATACAGATGCCCAAGCTGGTCTAAAATCAGCAGAAGAAAAACTCAAAGCTCTATAATTCATGTTAACTTAATATTAGGAAATTCGAAATCGTTTTTATTGACTTTCAATAAGGGTTCATTAATTTTAGTAGATTATACTGCTAAAGTTAAAGATAGCAACGAGGTTTTTGACACTACTATTGAAGAAGATGCAAAAAAACATTCTATTCATGAACCAAATATGAAATATCAAACAAAACTTGTTTCAATCGGTGAAGTATCTTATCCTGTTCTTAAAGGATTAGATGAAGCACTAGCTAAAACAGCTGTTGGAGATAAACTCACAGTTGAGGTTACACCTGACAAGGGATTTGGTGAAAGAGATGCTACTAAAGTTAGAATGGTTCCAATAAGAAAATTAGGTGAAGACGCAGAAAAAGTTTCTGTAGGAGACACAATTGAAGTTGATAATAAAAGAGGAATTGTAAGATTTATCGGTTCAGGTAGAGTTCAAATTGATTACAATCATCGTTATGCAGGTAAAACAATTCTTTATGACGTTAATGTAGTAAAATCACTTGATTCCCCAAATGATAAAGTGGAAGGTATTTTAAAAAATAGATTACCATCAGAAGATTCAAAGATTACATTTGAATTAAAAGACAAAGAAGTAAACATTACAATCCCAGAAGAGATTTTGAGAGCAGATGGACTTCAAATAATGAAACATTTCATTCAATTAGATATTTTCAAATTTGTTTCATCTTTAGAAAAAGTCAACTTTATTGAAACACATGTAAATAAACAAAATCTAGTAAAAAAACCTGAAATAAAATCAGAAACAACTCAACCAAAAACAGTTTAATCTATATCACATTTGTAATCTTTGCAAGATTCATTGCTTTTCTTTCTGTCATCTCAATTTCTTTCAAAATTGTATATCTTTCAGGTCGTAATTCTTGTGCAATCATGAGAGCTTTAACAATTTCATCTGATTTTAATCCAATTTGTTTAGCCGATGTTGGAGCACCAACATCTTTTAATGTCTGCAAAATTTTTTTCCAATCTTGACCTTGCATCTTTGCCATCATTATAGATCCAATACCACATTTTTCACCATGTAATCCTCTTCCAGGTGCGATTTTATCTAAAGCATGAGAAAAAAGATGTTCTGCACCTGAACATGGTCTACTACTACCTGCAATACACGATGCAACTCCTGCACTAATCAATGCTTCAACAATAATTCTTGTATCTAATCCATTTTTGGCATAATGACTTGAATTTTCCATTACTATTTTTGCACTCATTAATGCCAAATTTGCAGAATATCTACCATAATATTCACCAGTTTTTTCATGTCCTAATTGCCAATCTTTAACAGCTATGATATTTGCAATGAGATCTCCACAACCACTTGCTAAAAGTTTTGCAGGAGCTTTACGTATAATATCAATATCTACAAAGACACCTAATGGTGCAGATGCAACAATCGAATGTGGTTTATCACTAATTATAGAAACGAATGGACTTGCCATTCCATCATGTGATGCCGCAGTTGGAACGCTTACAAATGACTTACCAAGATTATATGCAATCATTTTAGCAGTATCTACAGAACGACCCCCACCAATTCCTGCAATCAGATCACTTTCATCTTTTTTTACATCTTTTTCAATTTGTTTAATAGCTGCAATTGTATTATCACCAGAAGTATGCCAAACAAATTTTATTTTATTAGATTTTAATGAATCTTCAATTTTTTTATTTATTACTTTTTTTACATTTATTCCACTGATCAATGAAATTATTTTTGGTTTATTCAAACAATTTACAAATCTTCCAAAATCACCTATATTTCTCTCCCCGATCTCAATGAGCCTAGGTAATTCCATTTTATGTGATTGCATGCGATCACCACTTTTTTTGTCCTTATTTATCATTTCAACGAATTAAAAAGTTATTTAAAAGGGGTTAATACATCTGTTAATATCTCTAATAGATGTATTATGTCAAACAACGTTGAAGAAAAAATTTTGCATGGGACTACCACTGTAGGTATCAAGGCTAAAGACGGTGTCGTATTATGCGCTGATATGAGAGCAAGTGCAGGATATTTTATTGCAAACAATAACACTATGAAAATTCAAAAAATTGATCACCATGCTGGTTTAACTTTGGCTGGCGGTGTAGCAGACGCACAAAATATCGTAGATATACTTCGTTATCATTCAAATCTTCACAGAGTAGAAACACAACAATCAATTTCAATTCATTCACTAGCTAGACTTTGCTCTTTAATATTCCATCAAAACCGTGGTTATCCGTTTATGGCAGATATTGTAGTTGGTGGATATGATGCTAAAGGACCTGCATTATTTAATATTGATATGTTTGGTTCAGTTGAAGAAAAATCTTATGTTACAACAGGTAGTGGTTCTCCTGTAGCATATGGTTTGTTAGAAGAAGAATGTAAATCTGATCTGACAATAGAAGAAGCAAAAAAAATAGCTCTAAGAGCTGTGAAGGCTGCAATAGTTAGAAACATTGGTACTGGTGATGGAATCAATATTGCAGTTATGGATAAAGATGGATTCCGTCTATTAACCGACGAACAAAAGAAATCAGTCATCGAACTTTAGTGATTTAATGCAAAGAAAACCGCAACAAAAAGAATTACCTCCTAGCCAAAATATGATGGCCACCATACTGCAAAGTATACCAAAAGAAGCTAATTTAACAAAAATAGAATATGAAGGACCACGAATTGCACTGTATACAAAAACACCACGTTATCTAATGGAAAACAATGAAACCATTTCAAATCTTGTTAATATTATTAAAAAAAGAATTGTTGTAAGAACTGATGAGTCCATTAGAAAATCAGAAGAAGAAGCAAGAAAAATTCTTATAGAATGTATTCCAAAGGAGGCAAATTTTCAAGGTGCATTTTTTGATACTGCTACAGGTGAAGTTTCAATTGAAGCTAAAAGACCTTGGTTATTACAAAGAGATGCAAAAGAATTCAATCATGCTGAAATAACTGAAAAAATTGGTTGGAAATTACGTATAAGAAAAGCCACCACTATACCATCACGTACCATACAAACAATAAATGCAAATTTGAAGCTTACATCTGCAGAACGAAGCAAGCAATTCAAACAAATTGGAGATGAAATATTTAGACCTAGATTAGCACAAAAATCTGAGGTATCTCTGATAACTCTTGGGGGCTTTAGTCAAGTAGGAAGATCTTCTATGCTATTATCAACTCCTGAAAGTAAAATTTTGATAGATTGTGGTATTAATCCAGGCGCAAAGCACCCAATGGATTCATTTCCAAGATTAGATTTTCTTGATATCACTTTAGATGAACTTGACGCAATAGTAATTGGACATGCACACTTAGATCATACCGGATTTTTACCTGCTTTATGTAAATTTGGTTACAAAGGACCAATCTACTGTACAGAACCAACACTACCAATGATGAATCTCATTCAATTAGATGCAATCAAAGTGGCTTCTGCACAAGGTAGAACACCAATTTATGCAGAAAGGGATGTGAAACAAATCATGAAACAAGCAATAACTTTACCGTATGGCACTGTTACAGATATTTCTCCAGACATTAAACTGGTTTTTGCTAATGCAGGTCACATTTTAGGCTCTGCACTATGTCATTTCCACATTGGAAATGGTGATCATAATTTTGTCTATTCTGGTGATATTAAGTTTGGAAAAAGTATTTTGTTTGAGGCAGCAAGTTGGAATTTTCCTAGAGTTGAAACACTTTTGATTGAAAGCACATATGGTGCAAAAGAGGATATCCAACCAACTAGACAAGAAGTAGAATCTGCTTTCATTAATGCAGTAAACAATACTCTTGCTGATGGAGGGAAAGTTCTCATTCCCATTCCTGCAGTTGGTCGTGCTCAAGAAATCATGATGGTAATTGATCATTACATGAAATCAGGAGAAATGGTAGAAGCACCTGTTTTTACAGAAGGTATGATTTCAGAAGCTTCAGCAATTCATGAAGCATACCCTGAATACTTAGCTAGAGAACTAAAACAAAAAATCATGGAAACAGATGATAATCCATTTGATTCAGAATACTTTACAAATATTGAACATTCTGATACAAGAGAAGAACCACTAAGAGATAATTCACCTTGTATCATTTTAGCAACATCTGGAATGTTAGAAGGTGGACCAGTTTTAGAATACTTCAAAAATATTGCACCTGATAAAAAGAACAAAGTACTGTTTGTTTCATATCAAGTTAATGGAACAATGGGAAGAAGAGTTTTGGATGGTTCAAAGCAAGTAACCATGTTAGGTAAAGAGGGAAAAGTAGAAGTTGTTACAATAAATTGCAGCGTTGAAAAACTTGATGGATTCAGTGGACATAGTGATTATAATCAACTAATGTCATTTGTTCAAAGACTCAGACCAAAACTTCGAAGAGTACTTGTAAATCATGGAGAACGACGAAAATCAGAAAACTTGGCAATGAATATACGAAGAATGTTTAGGGTTCCCGCACATTATCCTCAAGTTCAAGAAGCAATAAAATTATTTTAGATCATATTCTGGTTTCCAAATTTTAATACCAGATGGTGTCACAATAATTCTTTCTTCACCTAATCTTGCAATATCTGCACCTTCAGTCTTTGCAATTGAATACAATTCTTCAACTACTTTTCTAAGCTGCTCAACATCTTTTTGAGCCAACGGTGTAACCCTAAGAATTAAAATCATTTCTTTTTTAATATCTTCTCTTATTGAATGAATATCGCTGATATCCCGTATGGTTATAGCTTTCAAATAAGTTGGATTCTCATGTTTTTGCATTCATAAGAAATTAAAACATACCCATTGAAATATGCTTCCATAGTTTTAAGTAATTTTTATTATTATTTATGCCTAAATACAATGCATGACAATTATTTATCCCAACATGTAATGATTTTTAATCGAGTATTATTTTTCTTAATAATTATTTGTTATTATTTTGATAATCTAAATATCTGAATGTATGTGATCTAAATTTTTTGTATGTAGATACATATATTCAATATAAATTAATTTACATAATTACAAGTTTGAAATAAAATATTTTGATTATGTATTTACTGTCACTATTATTTATTTAAAAATTTAGTTTGTAAATATTTAATACATTTAAATTTTTAATTGTAATTATATTTAATGCTAAATTTTTATTTTTTTCTATATTTTAATTAAACTTTTTAAATTAACCAAATGTTTTTTTGTATTATATATTTTATAATATATAATTGTAGCATTTTATTTCTTTTATAGTCTGAATCAAGATTTTATCTTTTAATTAATTTGCCTAACTACTTTACTCATTTTAGATTTATTTTACAAAGTAATTATTATATGATAATTGATAATTTATGCTCCAGTTTTGATTCATTTAAATAATTATAATTTGTTATTATTAAAATTAAATAATAATGTAAATATAATATATTTTCAGTATATTATTTAAATAATGCAATCATAGATCTATTTCATACTAAAGCAAAATTTATTCTATATTTTAGTGTCTCAATATTTTAACAACTTTTAAACTATTTTAGAATATCATTAAGATAAAAATTTGAAATTATAATTTTTTTTATAATTATAAATGTAAAAAAACTTTTTATTTTATATCATTATATATTAAAAAATATTTCTGCAATAATACTCAAAAAATTGATCATGTATTAATTAGATGATGCAGCAGAAAATTTAATTTTTTTTATTACAATAGAAAAATAAAAAATTGAATGTGTGAATATTACACCATACATAAATTAAAGAAATCATTCATATTGTTTTATGAGAGAACGAAGAAAAAATCTCCTGAAATTTGCTCAAATGATTGATTGTGATACACTTGTTACATTTGAACCTGAAAATTTATTTTACATGACCGGATTTTGGGGAGAAGCAATTGGAATTTTGGAAAAAGGGGGGAAAACTACGATTATTGCTCCCGAACTTGAAATTGGTCGTGTTAAAGAAGAATCTGAAAATTGTGAAATATTAATTGCTGAGCGAGGTATGGGATTAATTTCTTCTTTAATTAATTATATCAAAAAAAGTAAAGTTTGTACTGATTGTCAAAATTACTCTATAATGACATCTCTAAAAAAATCAATTCCTACAATAAAATCATCTATTGAACCATTTTATAATTCTAGAATAATAAAAGATGAAAAAGAGATTCTTATTTTAAAACAGGGTTCAAAAATTATTGATGAAATGTATGATATTTGTTTTAAAAAAATGAAAGTTGGACAAACTGAATCTGAATTACAAACAATTTTGATGTCGTATGCAATTGGAAAAAAAATGTTTGATACTGGTTACAAATCTACTCTTAATCCATTAATTATTGCTGGCGGTCCAAATGGATCATTACCACATGCACAAGTAACTGATAGAAAATTTAAAAAAGGTGATCTTGTTGTAGTTGATCTTACATTAAGATACAAAGGTTATGTTTCAGATGCAACTAGAACTTTTGCAATGGGACAAATATCATCTCAAGAAAAACAAGTTTATGAAATTGTAAAAGAGTCTCAAAAACTTGGTTTGAAAGCTGTAAAAGTAGATGCGCAATGTAAAGATGTAGATTTTGCATGTAGAAAATACATAGAAGAACAAAATTATGGAAAATACTTTATTCATTCAACAGGTCATGGTATAGGATTAGATGTACATGAATTACCAACAATTTCTTACAAAAGTGATACTGTACTTAAAGAAAATATGGCGATTACAGTTGAACCTGGAATTTATCTAGAAAATAAATTTGGAATTAGAATTGAAGATTCATTAATTGTAAAAAATAAATCAATTATTTTACATAAATTTACAAAGGATCTAATTAATATCTAATTTTAATCATAATAATTTACAAGATCAATTATATTTTTTGCATTTGAATTTTTAGGCTCAATTTTTTTAGTAATTGAATTTATATCCCATTCATAGTTTATTTTTCCTTTATACGATTCAAATAATAAAATTATTTTGTAATTATTATCTATAGATTCATTTAAACTTGAAACCAAAAGATTTATTTTTGTTTTTTTATTATCATATATTTTTTCATCTGGATATTCATCTGCAATTTTATTACTAATTGCATCAATTACGGTTAATCCTTTATTATTTGGACCATTATTTGACATTAAAATTTCTACAATCTGTTTTTCCTCGTTTGATAAATTATCGGGTAAACTAGATTGTAAATTATTTTTTGTAAATTCTGGAATTACAAAAATAGCACATACTGCTATTATGGCTAAATAAATTGGAGCCCTTTTCTTAAGAAATATTATTAATTCTGAATTTTTAGGTTTATCTTCTTTTTTATCACTATTTTTTTTCATAAACAATTACCATTTTCTATTTTTTTGCAGTTAAAATTAAAACTTGCCATGGAAATACAATTACACCATTTTTTTTGGTGTATGGGATCGTATTTACTTTAACAGCTTGCCTCAATTCTTTTCTTTTAATGCTACCTAGTAATTGTAATTTATCTTTGAGTGGTTTTGGAATGTATTTTAAATAATTTAACCAGTATTCTTCAAACTTTCCTGGACTATAATTAAAAGTAAAATCCTTTATTGAAATTTTTGAAAAACCAACTTTTCTAACTTCGTTGTATAGTGCACTTTTAATTCCAAATCTATCCATGTTAGGTGAACCAGGTGGTACATAATCTGGTATGAATTTTGTAATGGCATCAGAAATATTACTAAAAAAAGGAACTTTATTTTTATGTCCATGAACAGATATTCCAAGGGTTCCTTTCTTTTTGAGGCTATTTTTAATATTTTTTAATGCTTTTTGTGCATTTGGAAAAAAGAATAATGCATACTGACATGTTACTACATCAAATTCATATGAAAAAGTAAATTTTTCTGCATCAATATTTATAAAATTTAAATTTGATTTTGATTCATTCCATTTTTTCGCAATTTTTAATGCTATTATCGAAGTATCAGCACCAACAACATATCCTGATTTACCAACCATATTACAAATTTTTTTTGTCACAACTCCTGTACCACATGCAAGATCTAAAACAGTATTACCTTTACTCACGTTAACTAACTCAACTAATTTTGATGTACTTTGAAATGGACCTTGATTGATACTTGCCCATCTTTTATGATATCTTGGTGCTATTTCATTCCATATTTTCATATTTCTTTGTTTATACTCTATATGATTTATTTTCATTATCAATTGAATATCTGTAGATATATTTTATGTAATCTCTTTTAAACTAAATTTAAAAATTTTATATATTTAAATACAAATTTATTTTTAATTTTTTTCTATGAAAAAAGTTCCTGTCTTATATTTTTTTAATTTTAAAGTGATATTCGATTTGCTTTTTAATTAATTTAGCAATTCTTTCTTTTTTAATCCATCCAGATGAAATAACTTTCTGCGAATCAATAATTAACACTTCATTATTGTCTGGATTCATTTGATATCTACTTGATCCTATATCATTTGCTACAATCATATCTGCACAGGATTCAATCATTTTTTTCTTTGATATTGTGATTAATTTATTTTTTGATAAATTTGTCTCTGCCTTAAAACTCACTAAAAAAACATCTTTTTGATATTTTTTAATCTGATCAATGATTTTAGGTACTTTTTTGAGGCTAATTTTTATTTTATTTTTATTACTTTTTAATTTATTTTTACTTGAATTTTCTGGAGTATAATCTGATACTGCAGCTGCCATTATTACAATATCGAATTTTTTACTCATTTCTTTTTTTACTGCTTCTAGCATTTCTTTACTAGTTGATATTTTAATTAATTTTGCTCCACTTGGTGCTTTTTCAATTCCTGGACCATAAATTAAAGTGACTTTAGCTCCGGATGAAATCAATTCTGATGCCAATAAAACACCTGTTTTCCCAGAACTTAGATTTGTAATTACACGTATTGGATCAATATATTCAATTGTTGGTCCTGCAGTCATTAACACTTTTTTATTTTTTAATATAGAAGAAAATCCAAATTTTTTTAATACATAATCTAAAACATCTTCCGGTTCAGATATCTTTGCTTTTCCTTCTATCATTTTTGGTGTAATAAATTCAATTTTATTTTTTAAAAATTTTACATTTTTTTTGACAGCTGCATTATCATACATTGATTCATGCATAGCAAGACATATCAAAATAGGAATTTTAGATCCAAATCCTACCGTTAAAATTGTTGATATCGGTGTATCATCAATACCATTTGCTAATTTTCCAAGTGTATTTGCAGTAGCTGGGTATACTATTATTAGATCTGATTGATTATAATCTGCTAATCTAATGTGTTCTAATTCACCTGTTAACTTAGTTATTACTTCATTTCCAGTTGCCCACTTAAAATAATCTGGCTGTACTAATTTTGTTACTGCATCACTTGTTACACATGTTACATCTGCACCATGTCTCATAAGTAATCTTGCTAGCTCAATTGCTTTGTATGCTGCAACACTTCCTGCAACACACAAAACAATTTTTTTACTAGATAATTCAACACCGTACGAATTCACTATATCTAAAGAAGGATGGTTCTTTTTCTTGTTTATTTTATTTTTAACTGCCAATTTGTTCTCGCAATTTCTTTAATTCATCATCATCCATTGAAAACCAATTTTCTTGTGCTGGAAATATGCCTGCTTCTACATCATTTTTATAATTTTCAAGGGATTTCACAATATCTTCTGATAAATTCAAATATCTTTTTGCAAATTTGGGTTTAATTTTTTCAAACATACCCAATAAATCCTGTAGAACTAATACTTGACCACCACAATTTACACCTGAACCAATTCCAATTGTTGGTATGCTTATTGTTTCTGAAATTATTTGTGCAACTTCATGACTTATCATTTCTAATACAATGGCAAATACACCAATCTCCTCAAGTTCTTTTGCATCTTCAATCAGTTTTATTGCACTTTCTTTTGTTTTTCCCTGAACTTTATACCCTTCAGATAACATTGTTGTTTGTGGTTGTAACCCAATATGACCCATTACTGGTATTCCAATATCTGTTATTGCACTAATTGTTTCTACCATTGAAATTCCACCTTCAAGTTTTACTGCATCTGCTCCTGCTTTAATTAATCTCCCTGAATTTTTTATTGCGTCTTCTATACTAGATTGATATGACATAAATGGTAAATCAGCAACTAGTAATGCATTTTTTCTAGCTTTACTTACTGCTTCTGTAAACATACACATTTGTTCCATTGTTACAGGAATTGTGTTTTCATAACCTAGCATAACCATTCCTGCACTATCTCCAACAAGTAGTATGTCTATTCCAGATTTATCACATAATGATGCAAGTGTATAGTCATAACTTGTAATTGCCGAAATTTTTTTACCATCTTTTTTCATTTTAATAATATCATAAACAGATTTATGCATTAGATAATCTCCTGGTTAAATTATCTCTAATCTCAATAATACTATTTGAAAGATTATTTTTATTATTAAAATCTTTGACGATCTTTTTTAATATTTTTTGATTAGTCTTTGATAATTTTTTACATGCTTTATTTAACAAATCTATTGCACGTGTAACATTATCTACAATTGTTATGTTGGCAGTTTGCGAAGTTCTTGAAAGTGGATTAAGATCAAATGTTATAACTATTTTTCCAGCTTTTCTTAATGCCAGAGTTCTATCTCCATCTTCTAATGGAACTATAACTACATCTGCTGCAAAAATTCCATTCTTATCTACAATTCTTCTTGCTGAATCTAATCCAGGTAAAGTGACTGATAATTTTGGATTTGTACCTAAAATGTGCTTTACACAATTTTTTTTGAGACTTTTTATGATATTTTGCTTCCTTTTCTCATTAACATAAAATAGATTTACTTCAATTTTTGCCCTCGATGTATTGGCTAGTTTAGCTATTTCTTTTGGACATAATGCAGCAATATTACCGTTTATTGAAATTACAACTAAATTTGCCAAAAGAATTTGTGCTGCAGCAGCTTTTATTGCTAATTTTGCAGTATTGCTTGTTTTCTCTCCTAGTAAATAATCAAAAGCTTCTCCTCTACCATGTGCCAATAATCCTTCCTTAGCTACCAATCCATTATCAAATCCTGTAACAAGTTTTTCCCGAATAAATAGTGATTTAGCTCTAGGGTGAGATTTTGGAATTAGAGGCATTACATTCAATTAATTTCGGAGTAATCTTGCTCCATGATTATCTAGTTTAGATCTTATGATTATTCCTTCTGGATATTTCTTTAAAATCTCTAAAACTTTATTTTCTTTTCTATTTGGTATCATTGTAAATATTGTTTCACCAAATAATGCAACACCACATTTTATTCCATTTGAATTTAATTCTTTAATTAAATTTTCCATTCTTACAGTCATGACTTGTACATATTTTGCAAATTCTATTGACATATCCTGAAAATGTTCATAGTTTTTTGTTTCTAGTAATTTATTTACCATTTTTCCTCCTAGACCATTAATTTGAGAAATATGTTCTTTAAGAAATTTATTTGTAGAAATCGGTGAGAAACAAATCATAACTATACAAATATCTTTAGTATCAATTTTTTCAACTTCACCAATACCTGGAGCACCAGGTTTTACTCTTATTTCAAAACCACCATGATATGATGCTAAAACATCACCTAATCCAGTCTTACAATTTATTTCAGCATTATGTGCAATTTGTCCAATCATTGTTTGATTTAGTTTTGTCTCAAGAACATGATCTAGTGCATATGACAATGATAGTGCAACTGCACTACTAGAACCTAATCCATATCCAACAGGTATGGTGATTTTATGCTGTATATCAAAAAATATATCTTCAAATTTTCCAAGCTTCATAAATTCATTTAATACATATTCTGAAACATCTGTTTTATCTGATTGATATCCAATGGTAGTAATTTTAAAATTAGAATTTTGATTAATTTTAGGTAAAATATTGATATGAGTAGTAACTCCCTCTGTAATTGAAAATCCTGCTCCGATAGAGCCTAATTTTTCAGTATTATTTTGATTATTGTTTTCCAAATATGCTTTGAAAAAGCCTGTAATGTGCGCAGGACAAAATGCAGTTGCCTCCATTGATTTTAGTTTAAATTTAACACAAAATATAAGAATATGGATTAAATTATTTAAATCAGTATAAATTGACTAAATTCATTCGACGCCTACAAAAAATTGGAAGTAGTATACTTGTATCACTACCTAAAGAATGGGTAATTGCAAATAATTTAGACAAAGGTAGTCAAGTAGAACTTGAAACTGGACAAGATAGTGTCTCAATTTCTGCAAACAAAGAAATGCGTCCTACAAAAGAAGTTGTAATTTCATATCCATTACCTAAAGACGAAAATATTGTAGCGGACATTACTGGAGCTTATCTTTTAGGATATGATATTATTCAAATTACTTCAAAATTAATAATACCTGGTGAAAATAGAGAACAAATTCGAAACTCAATGAGAAGATTAGTTGGTATGGAAATTATAGAAGAAGATGCCTCCAATATTAATATGCAATTTTTATTAGACGCTACAACTTTAAATCCAGAAAAAATTCTAAAAAGAATTAGTTCTATTGCACTTGGAATGTATGACGATATAGCAAATGGATTAATTTCATTAGATAAATCAAATTTACAAACATTAGCAAAAAGAGATGTGGAAGTTAATAGGCAATATTTTCTTTTAGTGCGATTAATACGAAGTACATTAGTAGATAAAAGATTAGCTAATATATTTAATTTAGAAAATATTGATATTTTAGATTATAGAATGGCTGCTAATCTTTTAGAAAATGCAGGTGATACAATTGTGGAACTTGCTAATTACATTTATAATTCTACATTACCACAAGAACATTTAAAAAAAATTTTTGATTTAGTAAAAAATTTCAATATTCTTGCAGAAAAATCTATAGATTCTTTTATTAAATCTGATAGACATTTAGCTATAGAAGCAATATCTCTACATAAAAAATATCAGGCAAATCTTTTAACTCTTAGGAGTACAATTGAAAATAAAAAACAAATTCCAACTGAAATTCTTGATCTTCTCTATATGTTTGAACGAATTGCAAAATCATGGGCAGATGTTGCTGATCTTGTAAAACCTGTATACAATAAATAATTATAATAATTTATTTTTAATAGCATATATCAATACTGCACAAATTGTTTTTGAATCCTTAATTTTTCCATTTTTAATCATTAAAATTAATTTTTTAAAGTCCATTTTTATAACTGATAATATTTCATCTTCGTCTAATTTCAAATCAGAAATTTTCATTAACCCTGATGCAAAAAAACAATGAATAGCCTCTGTATTGTATCCTATAGATGGATAGTATGTAATTAGAGGTGTCATTTTTTTAGCTTTATATCCTGTTTCTTCTTTTAATTCTCTAAATGCACATTTCACAGGGGTTTCCTTTTTTTCAAGTGTTCCTGCTGGAATTTCAATAACATATCCGTGAGGAAATCTATGTTGTTTTACAAGAATTACTTTGTCATTTTCATCAAATGCTAGTATGGCTGCTGCTCCTCGATGTTCAATCATTTCGCGTTTAACTTTTCTTCCCTTTATCATTAAATCATAAATAGTAAGGTTTAAAATTTTACCTTGAAATATTTTTTTCTTTTTCATATTATGTTAAAATTATATTATTATTTAATTTGTTTGGTATGAAAGATGAAGTGTTGTAGATTTTTTAGCGATTTTAATAGCTTCCTCTAACCATTTTAATGGAAGTGAAATACTTTTAGGTATAAATAAATCTGTAGATTTAACATTCTTCATATTTTTTACTCTTTGAGTAAATTCATCCATTTCAAATACATTGTTACTATACATAAATAATACAATTTGTTTTTTTGAAATAAAAGGTATTTGCATATATGATTTGAATAACTCTTTATTCATTTGTTTTAATACATTTTCAATCTTTATATCAATCCATGCAAGTATTGCAAATGGAATATAATTATCAATTTTAGTTGGATTATAAATTACTGTAAACTGAATTCCGTCATTTTCTTGTAATTTATCAATACATCTTGTAATTGTTTTTGTGGAAAATCCAATTTTTTTAGATATATTATCAATTTTCTCTCTAGGATATTTTAGTAAATACTCTAAAATTTCTAAATCTGTTTTAGTTAAATTAGAATTAAATCCTATATTTTCTACTTCAAAAATTGATAATATTCTAACATTCACTATTAATTTATTTGCGAGTAAAATTTTTTCTTGTAAATTTTCTTTTACTACAATACTACAAACTGTTATTCCACCAACACATGGTACCACAAAATATGGCTCTCCTATCAAAGTTACTTGCTCTAAAATTTTTTTTATATTTTGACCTGTTACAACTATGTAAATTACACCAAGTCCTAAAACTGGTGGTTCTACTTTAATTGTAAATTGTTTAATGATTTTATTTTTCTCCATTTTTTTAATTCTAACTTTAACTGCACCACCAGAAATTCCCAACTCTTTTCCAATTTGTCTGTCTGACTCTCTACAATTATTCAAGAGTCTGCTTAGAATTTTTATATCTAATTTGTCCATTATTTCACCAAATTAATTTCATAATGGTTTCATTAATCAAGAAAATATAAAATTGTCTATAATATTACCATTATGTATAAAATACATTAAATATTAGACTTTTTTACTTTACTTATGGAATACAGATTACGCATAGCAAAAAGAATGCTATTTAATAAAAAAGGAAGTTTGATTGGTGCAGTTTTAGCAGTAACTATTGGAATTTTAGTAATTCATGTAAATTTTGTAATTTTTCAGGGATTGTTTGATGCAATTGTTAGAGATATTTCTAATTATAGAAATGGAGATATTTTAATTACAGATGAAGAAGATTATATTGATAAATCAGATCAAGCATTAGTTAAATGGTTTGAAAGAATTCCATATGTGAAGGCAGCTACACCTCGGTTGTCATCGACGGCATCAATTAACATGACAAAATTTGGTACAATGTATGAAAAGACTGCAATTCCAATTGTTGGTGTTGATCCTATACAAGATATTCTAACTTCTACTGTACATGAAACTGTATCTGATGGTCAATATGTTTATTCAAGAAATTCTATTGTATTAGGAAATATCGTTGCTAAAGATCTTGGAAATGCACAAGTTGGTGATAGTTTACAATTAAAAATTGTTGATAGATATGGTCAAGATCAAATAAAAAGATTTGTAGTTACAGGAATAGCAAAAGCACCTGGTGGTCAAGGTTTTGATTATAGTGTAGTAATTCACATTGATACTTTACGAGATTTAATGGATAGACCTGGAGATACCGGTTCTATTATAGTAAAATTAAATGATCCTTCTAAAGCCACTGAAGTAAAAAATTTCTTTTTAGCTTCTTTTCCAAATAATAATTTTAAAGCAGAAACAATAGAAGAATCTGCTGAACAACAACTAGCAGGATTTAGATCTGGAATAGCAATGATAAATTTAATTGGATATTTCGGAATGAT
Organism: Nitrosarchaeum sp.; assembly: GCA_002737445.1. GTDB lineage: Archaea > Thermoproteota > Nitrososphaeria > Nitrososphaerales > Nitrosopumilaceae > Nitrosarchaeum. Next base: position 48,629 of record NSIR01000008.1, read on the forward strand.
GTCATCTGCATTTGCTATAGTTACAATTCAAATGATGCTGGTCAATGGAAAAACTAGGGAAATAGGAATAATGAGATCAATAGGTGCAACTAGAAAAGATATTTTAATCATTTTTATTTCGCAGGGAATGATCATTGGTGCAATAGGTGCAGGAGTAGGAACTGCGGCAGGATTAGGTTATACTTTTTATGCAAAGGAATCACATATGTCATTTAATAATAGCCTCCCACTAGAAGTGAGTTATAATTGGGAAAAAATTATTCAGACTGCTGTTTTATCATTTATTTTAGCTATAATTGCTTCATTATATCCATCTTATAGAGCGACTAAATTGTTACCAGTGGAGGCAATGAGAAATGTCTAGTGTTCTTAAAATTTCCAATTTAAGTAAAATTTATGGAACTGAAGAAAATAAAGTAAAAGCATTAGATAACGTTTCATTTTCAATTCAAAAAGGTGAATTTGTATTAATTGTGGGAAGTTCTGGTTCAGGAAAATCCACTTTACTTAACATGATAGGACTTTTGGATCGTCCAACAAATGGTCAGGTCTTTATCGATACAATAGATACAACTAATTTAACCGATAGTAAAATTTCAACATTTAGAAATAAAAAGTTAGGATTTATTTTTCAGTTTTCAAATTTATTAAGTGATTTGACTGTTCTTGAAAATGTATTATTGCCAGTTGAAATTTCTGGAAATATTGAGTTTGCAGAAAAAAATGCAAGAGAATTATTAATAGCGGTTGGATTAGAAGATCAAATTAATAAACGAACAAATAAAATTTCAGGAGGACAAGCTCAACGGGTAGCTGTTGCTAGAGGATTAATAAATAAACCTTCAATTGTTTTAGCTGATGAGCCAACTGGGAATTTGGATTCTATTACTTCTTTAAAAATAGTTGATCTAATGAAATCTATGGCTAAAAAACTAAATCAAACATTTATTGTTGTTACACATGATAGCAAAATTTTTGGAGATGTTGATAGAGTGATTACAATAAAAGATGGAAAAGCATTTGAAGCCAGTGTGCCATCTAGTATGGGGTTATTAATATGATAAATTTTAAAATTTTATTCATAGTAGTAATATTATTCATTATACCAACAATTACTTTGAATTCATTTGCAGCAGTTTCAGGTGCATCTGGAGATTCTCCATTCGAAAGGGATTTTGGGGATGTAAAGTATCTTGATGCTTATTTTGGAACAACTGTCAAAAAAATGGAAGTAGATCCTGGTGATGCTAATGTACCCATCACCATAGTATTGGCAAATGTGGGAAGTCAAGATATTACTGGAATTAGAGGACAACTATCACTTCCAACGGGTTTTTCATCAACAGATGGGACTGGTTCATTAATTATTGCTGATAGTGATTCTAATTCATTGGAAGGTAGTAATTTTTATTTGACATTTTATGTAAATGTAGATAAAAATATCCAAATTCAACAATATCCAGGAACTGTTAAATTAGATTATTCTAGATTTAGAGAATCTGGAACTAGAACAACATTTTTTGATTTTAATTTTAAAGTTACAGGATCAAGCATTATCAATATTACAACACCAAATTCATTTCTTACATCTTTAAAATCAAATAATGCAATAATTGAAATTTCAAATGATGGGACTGCATCAATTTCTAATGTCAATATTATAACTGATTCTAGTAACACATCCACTAGTGTAGATAAAGTGATGATTTTGGAATCAAATTGGGATGTAGGTAACATTGAACCTAAAACTTCTAGATTTTTTAATGCTACGATATATGTTCCACAAAATATCAAAGAAGATACATTACAAATTCCACTTTCTATTACTTATAATGATGCACATGGTACATTACAAACTGTATCTGAAACTATTGATTTTTACATTAAAGGTCTAATTGATCTTTCAATTTATGACGTTGGAGTTATTGATTTATCTGGTTCACAAATGATTGTTGGAGAAATTATTAATGAGGGAAATGAAAATGCATTATTTAGTTTTATAACTATTGAACCAATGGGAGATTCAAACATAAAAAAACAAACTCAATTTATTGATGAAGTGGAAATTGATTCTCCAATTCCATTTAATATTCCACTTAAATTTGATGGTGAGCCACATTATGGAGATCATGATATTGAAATTACAGTAAGATACAAAGATAGTGTAAGGAACGAGATATTTTTTACACATAATTCAAAAATATTTATCAAAGAACCATTGAAAACTCAATCAGATAATGATTTTACATTAATCATTATTCCAATAATCATTATTCCAATAATATCTGTTCTAGTTGGATTTTATATTATTCGTAAACGTAAAAAATCTAAAATCAAGAGTAACTAAACATTTTATCTAATAAAAAATATTTTTTATCGAGCACTGGAAATACAGTAATTTTCAATTTTAATTATGGCTAAGATTATAAGCAAATAATGGATTTTGTGTTCATGTCAAGTGATGATATTGAAGTACCAAAGGAACTACGTGAATTTATGCTAAAAGGGGCAGAGGAGACTTTACTTGGACAAAGTAATGGTGCAAAAAGACAATTTCGTTATGGTAATTTACACATTCGAGAATATGATAATAAATTTTTAGTTCATACTGATAAAATTGATCCTAGAAAAGATCCAATTGGTCATTTAGCTTACGATGCTCCAGAAGTTATAGTTGGTTTAGCATGTTCAATATTAGTTGGTTCTAAAATTATGAAAAAATTCCTAAATGATAAAAAATTAAATAAATCTAATGTTACAGCAACTATCATTTCTTCTATTGTTGCAGGATATGTTGGATATATTACATCTAAGAAAATTAAAAAATATTTAAAGTAAATATGTCTACTTTACGAACAATTAAAATTTTAATTAAATTACTTCCATTGATTTTAGCATTACGAAAAGATAGAAGAAGATGGGTGAAAAATGAAGGCAACGAAGTAAATTTAGAAAAATATCGTAAAAACGCACGTAAAGTTTTAAACACATTCATTTCATTAGGTCCAGTTTACATAAAATTAGGTCAATGGCTTTCATCACGAGCTGATATTCTTCCACAACCATATATGGAAGAACTTGCCAAATTGCAAGATAATGTACCTGCAGCTCCATTTGAACAAGTAAAATCAATCATTGAAAATGATATAGGATTTATTAATCAAAAATTTGATACACTGGATACAATTCCTTTGTCTGGTGCATCATTAGGTCAGGTTTATCGCGGCAGAATATCTGGTCAGGAAATTGTTGTTAAAGTAAAAAGACCAGGAATAGAAAAAGTCGTAAAAGAAGATCTTAAAGTTTTAAAAAAAATACTTCCTATGGCATTAAGATTTGTTGATCCAAATTTACGGTTATCTGCAAAAGCAATGCTTTCTCAATTTATTGAAACAATTTACGAAGAAATGGATTACACTATTGAATCATCAAATCTTAAACAAATAAAAAAAGATATGAAAAAAAATAATGTAATTATTCCCACAGTTTTTGATGATTATTCATCAAAAAATGTACTTACAATGGAATACATTCCTGGTATCAAAATTACTAATGTAGAATTACTGGATAAGCGAGGAATTGATAGGCAGAAATTAGTAATTGATGTTCATAAGGTCTTTTTTACTATGCTTTTACGCAATTCATTATTTCATGCAGATCCTCATCCTGGAAACATTTCAGTAACTGATGATGGAAAAATCATTCTTTATGATTATGGGATGGTTGGACGAATAGATAATGAAACTAGATTAAGATTAATTCGACTTTATCTGGCATTAGTTGAGAAAGATCCACCAAGAACTGTTAATGCAATGGTTGATCTTGGAATGCTAACTCCAAATTTTAATCGCTCACTAATTGAAAAAGGAATTGAATTAGCGGTTGGTGCTATGCATGGTAAAAAGCCAGATGAAATGGAGGTACAAAGTTTAATGGAACTGGCAAATAAAACAATGAGTAAATTTCCATTCATTCTTCCAAAAAATCTAGCATTGTATATGAGAATGGCATCAATCATAGAGGGAATCTATAAAATACATAAAGTTGATTTTAAATTTGTTACAGTATTAAAAGAAATTTTAGAAGAAGAAAATTTAATTAAAGATGCATATATTCAAGAGCTGAAATATTCTTTTCAAAGATTTACAAAATCCCTTGATGCTACTATCTCAATTGCACCAGAATTAAAAAAATTTATTGATGAAAATAGATCTATTCAATTATTAAATGCCAAACCTAAATCAAATATTTTATTATCTGGAAGTATTTTTTCGTCTTCAATCTTTATAGGTTCTACAATACTGTATTCTACAAATGAATTATTAGGAATTACTGGATTTGTAAGTTCTTTAATAGTAATGAGTATCTTTATACTTTTGAGAAAATATTAATTATTCAATAGAAATATTTTTTCCATGTTTTTCAATTGGAATTATAATTGTTAATACACCATGTTCATATTTTGCAGAAGTTATGTTTTCTTTATTATCTATAGTATCAATAGGTAATGTTATTTTTTTATCAATTATATTTGGTCTTTGATTGCAAATCATATTATGATTTTTTTCATCAGAAATTACTTTGGATGCTTGAATAGAAAGAATATTTCCATCAAGTAATAATTTTATATCATTTTTTGCAAATCCAGGCAGATCAACAATTAATGTTAATTTGTCATTATCAAGATACATATCTACAGGTGGTAAGACAAATTCATAAAATTCTCTTGATTTATTCCCAATTTCTTTAATCATTTCTTTTGCCATTGATTTTACGAGTCCCAATTTGAAATAAATGGTTAGTTTTTGGTTATAAATCTTGATAGATTTTTAATCAATTAATTTTATTGATTTTATTAGTTATGATAATAGTTATTGAAGGTGGAGACCAAGCAGGAAAAAAAACACAAACTGAGTTATTGCTAAAAGTACTAAAAAAGAGAAAAATTAAAACTGCTCTTTTCAGCTTTCCTGACTATACAACACCAATTGGAAAAGAAATTCAAAAGTATCTTGGCGGTAAAAGAAAATTTCCACCACAAGTAATTCATTGTCTATTAGCTGCAAATAGATGGGAGAAATTACATGATATTTTAGCAGCGCAGTCAAAAAATTCAGTATTAATTATGAATCGTTATTATCAATCCAATTTAATTTATGGGTTAGCAAATGGGATGAAACGTGAGTGGTTAGTAAATTTAGATGTTGGACTTCCAAAGGCTGATCTTGTAATTTTATTAGATGTAACTCAAAAAGAATCATTTAACAGAAAAAAAATTAATAGAGATAAATTTGAAAAAAATGAAAAGTTTATTCAAAAAATTTCAAAAATTTATAGAATTACAGCAAAGAAAGAACATTGGAAAATTATCAATGCATCAAAATCAAAACTTGAAGTGCATAAAGATATTTTGCAAGTCTTTACAAAGAAAATAGGATTATGAAAAAAAATTATTTAGATATTGTAGATCCAATACATGATTTTATTCGTGTATATGATCACGAATTAAAAATAATTGATAATCCCATATTTCAAAGACTAAGAAGAATACGTCAACTATCTGGTGCTCATTTAACATATCCTGGAGCACAACATACTAGATTTGAGCATTCACTAGGTGTTTTGCATATTGCAAGTCAAGCAGGTCAGACTTTAAATGAAAAAGGAATTTTAAAATTAGATGATATTGAAATTTTAAGACTTGCTGGGCTTTTACACGATATAGGTCATGGACCTTTTTCACATATTTTTGAAGAAATTATGCATACACAAAAATTTTCTCATGAAGATATTGGAAAACAAATTATTTTAAAATCTGAAATTGGAGATATCTTATCTAAAAATGGATATGACAAAAATCTAATCACAAAAATAGCTTTTGGTAATTCAAAATTACAACATATGAACGAAATTATTTCCGGGGCATTGAGTGCAGATATCATGGATTACTTGTTAAGAGATGGTTATTTCACTGGTGCAGAACATGCGCAAATTGATCATAAAAGAATAACACAATCTTTAGATGTATATCAGAAAAAACTGGCTTTAGAAAAGTCTGCACTTTATTCTTTTGAATCTATGATGCATTCACGATATCAAATGTTTAAGGCAGTATATTTTCATAAAACTGTTAGAGCAGCTGAAGTTATGCTTTTAGAGGCTTTACGTTTATCTGATGATGAGTTTTCTTTTACATCTTTTAGCATTAATGAATATGTGAAACTTACAGATGAATACGTACTATCTAAACTCATTTCATCAAATTCACCTAAATTAAAACGTGCTAGACAAATTGCGCAAGATTACCAAAATAGAAAATTGATAAAATGTGTTTTTGAACGAATTTTAATTGGTAGAAATAATTTGGGAAAAAATAAAACTAACGAATTAAGAACCTCAATATCAAGAAAATCTAAAGTTGACGAAAGTGAAATTTTTATAGATAGTTCAGTAACCCCATCAATTCCACTCTCTCCATCAAAAAATGAATCAAAATATATCATTTTGATTACACATGAGAATGGAAAATCAACCGCTCAAGAGATACCTATATCACAAATTCCTGTAGTTTCAGCAATATCTGGTTTTATGAATATTCTTAGAATATACACATCTCAAAATAACAGGAAAAAAGTTGAAATTGCCGCAAAATCAATTCTTGGTGGCTTAAAATAATGAAAAAACGAATTGTCATAAAACTTTCTGGACGAATTTTTGGTATAGATAACGTAAAAATTTTAAAAGATTATGCTTCATTTTTAGTAAAAATGAGTAAAATATGTCAACCAATAGTTATTACAGGTGGTGGCACTATTGCCAGACATTACATTACTCACGCAAGATCATCAGGTGCAGATGAATCTACATTAGATGAACTTGGAATTGAAATATCTAGATTGAATGCAAAACTTTTGATCTATGCTCTAAAAAATAAAGCATATTCTCATCCGCCAACAACATTGCAAGAAGTTAGACATGCAGTTGATGATGGATTAATTGTAGTTACAGGTGGCTTACATCCAGGACAGAGTACCAATGGAACTGCAGCACTAATAGCTGAAAAAATTAATGCAGAACAATTTCTTAACGCTACAGACGTTGATGGGGTTTATGATATGGATCCTAATAAATTTAAAAATGCGAAAAAATTCAAACGTATTGAATTAAAGAATTTAAAAAATATGCTTATTCATGAAGATTCTATTGCAGGAGGTTATGATTTGATGGATATAGTAGCTCTAAAAATTATTGAACGCTCTAAAATAAAAACACGAATTCTAAAAGCTGATATAAAAATACTTGAAAAAGCAATTAAAGGTGGAGATGTGGGAACTGAAATAGTTCTTCCCTCAAAATAATTATTCAGAAATTTCATTTTGTACAGTTAAACGTCTTTCTGACCAAATCTGAATTTCATTTTCAGCATATTCTGGTATCCCCAAATCTCTTAATTTTTTATAAATTAATAATGCATCTTTTTTTTCTAATGATTTAGATTGAGCCTTTGTAAATCCGTCTTTATCTGCTATTATAGCAACAAATCCCTCAAGAGAATTAATCACTGCAACAAATTCCTCTTCACCAACTGGATAAAATTCACCATTAATTTTTTTTGTAGTTAATGTTAACATTCCAAATCCTGCAACTTCAAACATTTTCATCTGTGATTTACTAGCTATTTGTTTTCCTTGTTGTACAGCTTGAAAATATTGCATGAATAAATGTCTCTTTTATCTTATAATAACTATCTCAACATTTAAGATGTCTAAAAAATATGTGCCTTTAGTGAATACCAAAATTATTGTTTTTGTGGCTGTTATTGCTCTAGCTGCAGCTTTAGTGGTAATTCTTACATCTGGTACATCTATTGTTAGTACTTCAGAACAAAATATCCCAAAAGATACAACACAGGTTGAACAAAAAATACAAGCCATAACTGTTGAATTAAATGATATTTCCATAATTGAAGTCACAGAAAGAAATGCTCGAATAGAAATATCATTTAAACTTAGTAATCCTAATCCAAAATCTGTAATTGTACAAGTAATGGATTACCAATTATATGAAACTGGATATTCAAATGAAGAGCAACTTTCAGGTGGAGAAATAGGTAGCAGACCTGAAGGAATGGTCGAATTTGGTTCAAATTATTATACACTTCTTAGTGAAAACACAATGATCTTGAAAGACAACATAGTATTGAAAAATACAGGAAATACACAGGAATTATGGTCTGCACTTGAAAATAATAATGCAAAATGGCGAGTCACTGGTAATATTTTCTTTAATCTAAGTTCAATGACTAGTGGACAGGAAAATGAACTTCATTTTGAATTTGTAAAATAATTAAAACATTACAATTTAATTATTGTATCATAAAAATCGAAAATTATGTTATTATGTTTTTAGAGAAAAAATATTGGCAAAATTATAAAAGCACGATTAGTAGTTTTTTATCAAATGGCAGAAGCAGGAATAGCCGCATTTGGCTCAGCAATAGGAGTAGCAGTCGCACTAGCAGTTGTGTGTTTTGCACTTCGTGGTAAAGGACATCCTGAACCAATAGAATAATCATAGGAAAAATTCCTCTATATATTTTTCATTTATCTTATTGTTCTTTGTTCATGCCTAAAATATCTGATAACGACATTTGTTTAGTATTTTTCTTTGTGATAAAACATCTTTGATAATATTGGCAATCATTGCAATCATTAGATGGTTCTAAAATTGGAGTTTTTTGTTCTTTAAGAAGATCATGTAAAACTCTTACTCTTCTAATAGTTTCTTCAAACATTTTTTTATCACGTGTAACTGAAAAAGTAGATTCTTCTTTATTCCCAGTTATGTAAATAATTATTCCGTCCATTTTATTATAAATCCACATACAAGCATTAATGTAAAGTAGATCATTTGCAACAGGTGTTTCTAAAATAGTATTTGCAGATCTCAAAAGAATGATTGAATCATCTGCAATCATATCTGCTTGTCCTTTTAATTTTATATCATCAATTGCAAATTCTTTTGGTTCACTACCATATTGTAATTTTTGAAGTAATCCCGAAAGAAGATCATTAAAACCTCTCATTTCAATTTCTTTTGAATCCACTCTATCATAATATGATCGTCTTAAACATTGAACCACTTCTTTTAGATGAATTGTTTTTATATCTTTTACATCAATTTGAATTTCTAACTCTCTTCCAATAGAGTCGATTGCATTTTTTACTACACTTCTAAAATCTCTATCGCCCATCATGATAAATCACTACATAAATCCGCCCTTATAGATTAACTCATAATATTTGTTAGAAATTTTGAAATTTTATTTGAAAATGCAAGTATGATAAAATGAACTCCAAAACCTACAATTACACCTACTATAAGATTTCCCATTAAAAAATAGATTCCAAGAAATATGCATAATGGAGGTATTGATAAAATCATGGCTAAAAACGCACTAATCCAAATTGTATTACTTATAACCTCTGTAGAAATATTTGTTTTTTTCTTTGGAAATTTGATCATTTTAAAATTTTATTCTATATCTAGAATTAATTTTGACATGGTAATTTCTACTGGTATTTTTTGCTCAACTGCAAATGCAATAGCTGCTAAATTTCTAACTTCAAATCCAGTCAATTTGGTAATCCCTACAATTGTTGCAAAGCTAAACATTTTTGTAAAAGATCTTAACGCAGTTTTATAAATTGCTATTTCAAAAGCTCTTTCAAATTCAGCAATCGCGTCTAATTGATTTTCAGTTTGAGGAATCAAACTTTTGTATTTAGTATTAGATAATTCATTGAATGCATCTCGTATTGTAGCAGAAGATATCATTCTTCCAAGCAGTTCTTTTGCAATTGGAGTTTGAGGAACAATTAAATCATGAATTTGTTCTTCTTGCAATCCCCAGAACTTTCCTCTAATCACACTTAGAATATTATAAAAATCTACATCCATTCCAACTATTTTTGTTGAATCCTTATCAGCATAATTTTTCATTGCACTAGCTAAATGTTGAATTAAAATTTTATCAAAATATGTATCAAAAATTTGTATATTTTTTTTCTCACTGTATAATGCTGCAGCCTTTACAATTTCTTCACCAAATTGAACTGAATTTAAGCTAGCCACTGCTTCTTCCAAGTCTTTTGCAACTAGTGCTTTGATGACAATGTCTCTTTGTTTGATTAATTCTTCCGCATGAAGATTTATGTGAGTTTCAATTTCTTCCTGGGATTTTCCTAATACCTTTCCTTTAAGAATTGATTTTAAATTAGAAACAATGAATTTCATATAATATGCGTCCAAAACACCAGAATTTGCAGATGTTTTTGCAATCGAATAATGGGTATCTGCTAAATGTGCTCTCAGAGCAGATTCAATTCCATGAGATGTGTATGGTTTTCTAACATCTGCTATTGAATCACCATAAATTGTATTTTTTATTCTAGTTACTAATTCATCTAAATCTCTTGATTCTGCCAATGTCTGAAAATCCGATTTTTTTAATAATTTACCTCGTTTACTGTATGATTTTACAGACGCATAGACATTTTTTGAACTACTCATTTAGATAATTTATTATATTTAACTGATTTTAATGTTTGGTGTTATATTCAAAAATATGATAATTCAAGTAATTTTATTAAGAAATGTAATTGTTTCTTCTTTATCTTGCTTTGATAGTTTCAAAAAAACCTCTAAAATCTCCTTTTGAATTATTAAAGACTCATCAGAAATACCCTTTAATTTTGACAGATCAAATGGAAGTAAATCTTTAATTTCATTATTACAAAATGCTTTTACATATTTTTGAAAAATTGAAAATGCAAAATTTGGAGTAGTCTCTGATAGATTTGTAATTATTCTCTCATATTCTTTTTCTTTTGAATCTGATTGTGAAAAAATTTTTTTCAATAATTCTTGTCTATTATTTATGTCACTTATTGATAACGCAACCACCACTCCTTTTTTTGTTAAATTATAATATGGAACACCAATAGCTTGAAGTGCTTTTGGACCACGTTTCAAAGGCAATCTTCCTGCCTCTTCAACAATTCCTAATGGAATCAAAATTTCATTTAGATCTAGAAAAATCCCAGAATAGATATTTTTCCATGCAATGTTTTGTATTTTTGCAATTATTTGAGAAATACCCGTTCTCGTTCTATCTATTGGGTTTACATTGGTAGCTAGTATTGTTATAATCGCACGTTGCCTATTTGCCTCTCCTGTAAGTTCTCCCTTTATCTTGAACGTATCAAAAATTGATAATTGTGTGTTTTTCTTTACCTTCATTGATTATCACATGACATAATTTTCATTTTCTATGATAATATCAAAATATTATGAAATATAACAATTTACATTTTTACCAGATTTTATATCTTCAATCCTTATATAATTTTCTACTTCGATTTATTTAATGAATTCTACGAACCGCAAGTATGCTCTATTACTTGTGGCCGCAGTAGCCATTACAGCAACAGGTGCAATGTCACAAGCATTTGCACAAAATGTTAATGATGGTATGGACGGATACGTTAAAGGAACTAGTGGAATTTACACTGGAAATCCTAACGAATGCTGGTACGATGGTGGCGATGGCAACATGTTGCCCTGTAAAATTGATACAGGTGCTTCAGCATGGATGTTATCAGCTACTTCATTAGTACTTCTTATGACACCCGGTGTCGGATTCTTTTATGGTGGATTAGCCAGATCAAAGAATGTCGTCAATGTATTGGGCATGACCATAATTGTTATGGGTCTAATGTCAGTACAATGGGTTTTATGGGGATACTCACTAGCATTTGGTCCAATCGACAATGAAGCTAACATGTTCATGGGATCTCTTGAATATGTTGGATTCAATGAAGTTTCACCTTTCGCTCCATTAGGAGCACCATCTGCATGTTCTGATACAAGATTTGCAGCTGCACCAGGTGAAGTATGTAGCGACAATTGGACAGGAGGAGTTTCACACCAGTTATTCGCAATGTTCCAAGCAACATTCGCAATTATTACACCAGCACTAATTATTGGTGGATTAATTGATAGAATAAAGTTCAGCGCATTAATAATCTTCATACTGCTCTGGGCTACCTTCGTTTACGATCCAGTTGCACACTGGGTTTGGGGAGGTGGTTATATCGGAGGTGGTACATTAGATATTAATCCCGACTTGTCACCGTCATACGGTTTAGACTTTGCTGGTGGTACTGTAGTACACATTACTTCAGGATTCTCTGCTTTAGCAGGTGCCTTAGTCCTTGGTAGAAGACTTGGATATGGTAAGGTACCAATGGAGCCACACAACATTCCAATGGTAATTCTAGGAGCATCATTGCTCTGGTTTGGATGGTTTGGTTTTAACGCAGGAAGTGAAGTAGGAGTAGACGGTATCACTGTAAGCGCATGGACTGTTACAAATACTGCAACAGGTATGGCTGCTATCACTTGGGTCTTGATGTCATGGGCACATACAGGAAAACCAAGTATTATAGGAGCTGCATCAGGTGCAGTGGCAGGATTGGTAGCAATCACCCCAGCATCAGGTTGGGTGGGTCCAATGGCTTCAATTATAATTGGTATTGCAGCTGGAACAATCTGTTATGGATCTGTAGCATTCAAAAACGCACGTAAATGGGACGACGCATTAGATGTATGGGGAGTACACGGAATGGGTGGTCTTACAGGTGCAATTTTGACTGGTACATTAGCTAGTCCACACATTTGGGATTCTGGAGACGGAATCGGTGCATGGACTGGTACAGCAGAAGGAATGGAACAGCAAGCAATCAACATCATGGCAGCTCTCATATCAGTGGGCTATGCATTTGGTGTTACAATTGTAATTCTGAAAATAATGGATACCGTTTGGCCTGGCGGAATCAGAGTCACTCCTAAAGAAGAGGAGATTGGTCTTGATTTGGCACAGCACGGCGAAAGAGCATACGTTAACGAATAAGGAAAAATCCCTTTCTTTTCTTTTTATTATTCAAACCAAATAAATTTACATTTGTTGTGTTTTATCTAATCATGATAATTTCAACAAAAAATCTTAATTCAATTCTAAATAATTCAAATATTATAATAATTGATACACGTTCTTTCAAAGAATACTCTGAAGGTCATATTCCCAGAGCTGTAAATTTGGATCTATTCGCATTTCACTGGATTGATACAACTAAGGAAGGAATTGAAAATTTTAACAGACAAGCAGAAATTCTCTTTTCATTTGTTGGAATTACACAGGAAAAAAAAGTTGTATTTTATGATGATGTCTCTGGCATGCTCGCTGCAAGAGGTGTTTGGATGTTAATGTATTTTTCACATTCAGATGTATCTATATTGGATGGCGGAATGAAAAAATGGAGAAAAGAAAATCTTCCACTAGAAACAAAATCAAATGGTTTCAAACCTTCCAAATTTTCTGGAAAAATTAATCCAGAAATTATCACTGGATTTGAATATCTAAATGATAATCTTGATCATCTCAAAATACTTGATGCAAGATCACAAGGTGAATTCAATGGAAGTATAATCCGAGCAGCTCATGCAGGACATATTCCACACGCTATAAACGTAGATTGGAATCTTAATCTTAATGATGATGGGACTTTTAAAAACAATGAAGAATTATCAAAATTATATGATATCCCAAAAAACTCTGAAATTGTAACTTATTGTCAAGGCGCATATCGTGCTGCTAATGCTTTTCTTGTATTGAAAAAACTTGGGTTTGAAAATGTACGTGTTTATCTAGGTTCATGGGGTGAATGGGGAAATAAGTTGAATCTTCCATTTAAAAAATAAATTATAAATTTATTTTCGTTTCCAAATAAATTGATTGTAAATTAACTCTGGTCTTATTTGTCTAAATGGTTGAGCGCCACCTACATACCATTTTGTAAAGAATTCATACAAGTGTAATCT
>NSIR01000009.1 GCA_002737445.1 Nitrosarchaeum sp.
GGAAGAGAAGGTGGTGAATCAAGAAGAGAGGGTGGTGATTTTAGAAGAAGAGAAACTAGTTCTGGAAGAGAAGGTGGAGATACTAAAAGAAGAGAAACTAGTTCTGGAAGAGTGAATAAAAACTATAGAGAAAGAACGGATGCTAAAGGAAATAAAAATAAAAAGAGAACAAAGTTTGAAAGAAGATAGTTATGAATTTTTTTGGATAAACTCAGATGGTGAAAAAAAGCTAGCTACTCAAAACTTGGTTATAGGAAATCAAGTATACAAAGAAAAATTAATTACAAAAAAAGGAATAGAATACAGATTATGGGATCCATTTAGAAGTAAATTAGCTGCAGCAATAATGAATGAATTGGAAATATTTCCATTTAAAAATAAATCAACAGTATTGTATCTAGGCGTATCAACTGGTACAACTGCTAGTCACATTTCAGATATTGTAGGATCAACAGGAATAGTTTTTGGAGTAGAACATGCAAGTAGAGTAGCCAGAGATTTTTTAGATAGAGTTGCATCACACAGAACAAATGTAATTCCAATTTTACAAGATGCAAGAAGACCAAAAGAATATTTTTCAGTATTTGGTAAAGTGGATATAGTTTATGTGGATATTGCACAGCCTGATCAAACAAATATCGCAATAGAAAATTGTAAAATGTATCTCAAAAATGATGGTTATTTCTTTCTAGTAATAAAAACAAGAAGTATAGATGTTGTTAAATCTCCAAAAAGAATCATAGAGGAAGAAATAGAAAAGGTAAAAGAATATTTTGAAATTCTTCAAGTGATAGATCTCCATCCATATGACAAAGATCACGCAATGATCATTGCAAAGTTTCTAAAGTGAAATTGCATTCAATATTTTGATTGTAGGTTTCCAACTTTTACGCACAAAAATTGGAAGTATATGATTTGTATTATAAAATGATTTAACAAAATTAATAGTTTTAGAATCAGACGGATATCCACTTCCCAAGTCATATTTTTTTCTAAGTTTCTCTATGGTTCTATCTCGAGTTACTTTAGCTATTATAGATGCAGCAGATACTACAACAAATCTACTATCTGCATGATGATATGATTGAATTTTTTTATTATTAGATAATTTTGAAATTTCTTTTCCAAATCTTTTTGGATTAACATCACATGAATCAACATATGAGGTGTCAGAATTTAATTTTAAAATTACTTTTGCCATAAATTTGGCTTCCAAATGATTTAATTCATGTTTTTTTACACTGGCATCAATAGATTTTACAGGAATTTTTGCAACATAGTAATCATCTACTAGCTTAATTATTTTTTTGTAAAGTTCCTCTCGGGATTTAGGAGTTAATTGTTTTGAATCTTTTACACCCATTAACGATAATTTTGAAATATTGGATTTATCGATAGATATTCCAGCAATTACAAGAGGCCCTATCATTGAGCCACGTCCAGCATCATCCACTCCACAAATTTGCATTTATTTTATCTTAGTACATACCTATTAAACCGTTATAGATTAAATCAATACAGATTAACAATTGCAAATTCCAAATGAAATATTTGAAGAAATTTTAGAAGGACAAACAAAAATACTAGTTCCTAAAAAATCATTGACAGATAAAGTTCCACCAAAAGAACCTGTATTTTTTAATCCAAGAGCAAGATTAAGTAGAGATTATTCAATAATTGCATATGGAGCATTTCTTAAAAATTTCAAAGGACCAAAAATATTTTTGGAGGGATTATCAGGTCTTGGCGTCAGAGGACTACGTGTTGCAAATGAATTACAAATAGAAAAAGTAATAATTAATGATTTGAATCCTACCGCGCTTAAATTAGCTGAATATTCTGCCCAATTAAATAATTTAAAAAATTTAGAATATTCTGAAATGGAAGTATGTAGATTTCTTAGCAAATATTCTAAAAAAGATGAAAGAGGGGCAATTGTAGATATTGACCCATTTGGTTCACCTTCAGAATTTTTTGATTGTGGTATTAGAGCAACAATGCATAGTGGAATTCTTTCTGTAACTGCAACAGATCTTCAAGTGTTAAATGGATTGTATCAAAACGCATGTAAGAGAAAGTATGGTGGCATTCCAGTAAAAGTAGAATATCGTAATGAGATGGCAATTAGATTAATTTTAGGATCACTTAGAATGGTTGCAGGTAGAATCGGTGTAGAAATTGTACCAATATTTGCAGAAAGTAATATGCATTATTACAGAGTATATGTACGAATTTTAATCAGACAAGATCAAAAAGAAAATATTGGATACATATTACACTGTAAAAACTGCGGTCATAGAAAAATAGTACTCGAAGTAAATAATGAATGTGAATTATGTAATTCAAAAATCAGTATTGCAGGACCACTCTGGATTGATAAAATTTTTGAGAAAGAATTTGTAGAAAATATGATTTTAAAAATGTCAGAATTAACAGTAGATAAAATATGTGCAAAAACATTACTAAAATGTCTTCGTGAATCTGAAATGGATGGTAATTACTATACACTTGATGAAATTGCATCTAAAATGAAAGCATCTCCACCAAAATTAGAAGATGCAATAAAAAAATTACAAGATTCAGGTTATTTGTCTAGCCCTACATCATTTTGTCCTACTGGTTTTAAAACAAATGCAAACATTAATGAGATAATTAAAATATTTTCAAATCAGCCAGTAAATCCTAAACAAACATAGTATAATTCACTACTTTGTTTTCTACTAGCTTTGGGTTTTGTGAGATTTATTCTAGAGAATTTCTTTTTAATATAATCTTTAAATTCCATTGAATATTCCCCGTCAAAAACTTTGAAAATAGCGTTTCCCTTATGCATTAGAACTTTGTCCATTATTTTTGCACATTCATAATTTAATGAAATTTGTATTGCATGATCAACAGACCAATTTCCAGTAACTTGTGGTGAAAGATCACATACAACGGCATTTACTTTTCTTTCAAAATAAGATAAAATTTCATCAATTACAAATTCATTTTCAATATTTTCACGAATAATGTGAGCTCCAGGAATTTCTTCGACGTATGATGTATCAATACCCATGACTTTACCTTTGTTGCCAACTAATTTTACAGCCATCTGTGTCCATCCACCAGGTGCACAACCTAAATCAAGTACGTAAAAACCAGGACCCATTATACGATAGGATTCATTTAATTCTTTGAGTTTGTACGTAGACCTACTTCGAAATCCCTGCTCATGAGCTAATTTTCTATATTGATCTTTACGTGCATCTGTCAGATTCATTTATTTTTTGTAGGTTGTTTCATGTCAGCAAGTACCCAATCTTCAATTAATGTACAATTACGTGGGCTGATTTCTCCTTCAAGTGAACACTTTTGTTCAACTGGACAAATTAGACAAGGTGCATTTTCAATTGACAGTGTACTAATTGGTGTTTTCTTTAAAATTAATTTATACGTCCAACGACCTTTATCTAGAATTTTTTCACGGTAAATTGTTCCCATTCTTTCTAATTTTAGTGCAAGTCTAGAACCAACAGGATTTGTAAGTTTAAGTTTTTTCCAAAGTTCACTTTGAAACATTCCATTAGATTCACGTTCAGCCAAAACATCACAAATTTTGTTTGTGAGTCTTTCCATGTCTACTTTTTCAATTTGAAAATTTTCAATCTCTTGATCGGTAAGTTGTTCTTCTAATTCTTCCTCTAATGTTTTTTCAGCTTCTTTTTTAATTTCTTCCAATTCTTTCTTGGTTAGTTTCTTTTCTTTTGGTAATGGTAGTTTTTTTGGTGTAGGTTTTTCTTTAGAGAGTACTACTTTTTTTGGTGTAGGTTTTTCTTTAGAAGGTACTACTTTTTTTGGTGTAGGTTTTTCTTTAGAAGGTACTACTTTTTTTCCAACTCCTTGAGATAAATTATCATTTTTCTTTGTCATTAAATCACCTTAATTTTTTATAACTCCTAACCACACAATATTTCATTCCTATTTAATAGTAAATTTTTCACTTGTAGTTATAGTATTCTTTTGATTTTGATCGTTCATTTTTACGACTAGATCATATTGACCTGGTATGTCAATTATTTCAGAAAATTTATTATCAATAGGCAAAATGGCGTCATTTTGAGCAAAACATTGTTGGAAAAATCCGTTTTGTCTTATCACGGTGCTTTTTCCGGCAGAGTAAATCGTAACATATAGATCACCGCAATCAAAAAACATATCATCAACTTTTACTTGAATATTAATTGGCATAGAACCGGAATATTGTTTTTCCAACCCAATAATTTCAATTGATGTATCATGAATGACTGTATTAGTGGAACCAAAACGCCACATGTTTAATTCTCTATCTGGGGATTGAAGAATATCTCCCATTACTATAGAACCAAAGATAATTGAAAATGCAATAGGTAAAATAAATACAACGTATGCCATTCTAGTCGCCAATTCGTTTTTCTATCTACAATTCCCTATATCTATTTACCAAAATATAGATACTTTTGACAGGTTTGACGAATGAGTTAAATCGAAGTCGAGTAAATATTGCTAGATGCGACTTAGAAAATTTAGAGTTAGAGCATATCGCTGCATCCATGATTCAGGTGAAATTACTGTTGGTGATTTAGCTTCATTTATTGGAAGAAATGAAAGTGGAAAAACAACGATTTTACAAGCTTTAACTTTATTGAATAGAGATGAGAAAGTTTCAGAATTAGATCTTTGTGATGAATTATCAGAAGAGCTCAAAGGAGAAATGAGACTTGTGGAAGGAGAATTTGAATTAACTTCAAATGAAATTAGATTAGTTAAACAATCATTTCCAGGTTTACCAGAAATTAAAAAAATAAAATTATTTAGAACAAATAAAAAACCAAAAGTACAATATGAATTTCAAGATATTCAAATTAGTGAAGAGCGAAATGGGGAATTAAATTCTTGGGAAAATTTTTCAAAACAAATATTAGATTTTTTAGATACCATACCAAATCACATTAGAATTCAAATAGATACAAAACTATTTGATGACACGCCTCCAAAAAATCAGCAATTATTTGATAGTGGAATGGCTGAATTTAGCAATCAATTTCAGGTGATATCTTCACAAGAACCAAAAGTAATTGAAGAATGGAAAAAAATATACGAAAATCCTGAAAATCAATTTTCAAAACTTCTTAGTGGAGAGAGTGAAAAATCAGCTTTGGAGAATTTTATTGCAAGTGAATTACATCCTCGTTTCGTATATTTTTCAGATTACAAAAAAATCTATGGAAACATCAATCTTAATGAATATCTTCGAGGCGAAAATGAAGAACGTGTAAGCTCAATAGAATTTGTTGAAGAATTTGACAAAGCTGAAACTGTAAGAAATCTTTTCTATTTAGCTGAATTAGATATTAAAGCACTAGATGAAGTAAAAGGAACTCCCTCAAAATGCATCAAACTTCTCAATACAGCAAGCAATAGACTAACTAAAAAATTGAATCCAGCGTGGAAAGGTGATCCAATTCATGTTGATTTAAGATACAATCCAGGAAACATTATGAGTGTGGTAATTTCAGATATACACCGCGATGGAACTGTAACAAATACAGGCCTACTAAATAGAAGAGCTGAAGGCTTCAAATGGACATTTTCTTTTATTGTAAACTTTGCTGCAGAAACACAAAGAGCCGAATTAAAAGAAGCGATATTACTACTTGATGAACCTGCAAGAAATCTTCACCCCACTCAACAAAGAGGAATTTCAGATCTGCTAAAAAGTTTGGCAGGTTCAAATCAAGTGTTATATGCTACTCATTCTCCGTTCATGATTTTTGATTATACACCTGGAAATTTACTAGTTGTGGAATTAGATAAAAGAAAACATTTGAGTAAAATTTTCTATGATTATTGGAATGCAGATGATAAAACATTGACTCCAATATTATACGGTTTATCAAGAGGATTGGTGGAGTCTATTGTAGATAGAGAAGTTGGAACAAACTCTAGACCGGTAATTATTGTAGAGACAATGTCAGATGCAATGTATCTAAATGCATTTGATAAATTTTTACAGGATCCAAATATTTCAATGAATCCATTAAATGTTGTAGCTGCATACAATAAAAATTCAGTATTACCCTTGGCGATTTTTTACAGAAATCATGGATACAAGACATTTATTTTATTAGATAATTCAGAAGAATCAAAACAAATTTCACATTTACTAGTATCAAATGAATTTTCACCTATTCAAACAATATTTTTTGAAAGAGATGGAAAGAATTTAGAATCTATTGAAGACTATATGGTGGTAGATGATTACCTTCATGCAGTTAATCAAACATATGAGATCAGATTAAGAAAGGAAGGTTATTCGAATCTTACTTCTAGAGGCGTTGCTCTAAAAGAAAAGAAAGGAATTTTAGATAATTTGAAAAAAATTTGGGACGAACATAGAGATGATGATTGGGGTCAATTTGATAATGAAGAGATTACTAGATACATTTGTGAAAAAATTACTTTGGAAGAAACCGATTTCTTAACAGATAAAACCAAAGACCAATTTAGATCGTTGTATAGATTAATTGCTGAAAGAATAAGACAATATCAAAACATTGTTGCAAAATCAGATTTAATCAAATTTCAAAGGACTAGAGGCTAGGATTAAGTAGTTTACTGTTGAAAAATACTAAAATTAGAAATATAAAAGATATTTAAGGTTTAATTGAGAGATGACAAAACTTGAACGTATGAGTAAATCCTCTACCAGAGGACTTTTCCTTTTACTAGTTTTTGCATGTATTGCAGTTGTACTAGTCATACCAGCTAACGCATATGCATCAAATGCAGTTAATGCAAAAAGTTTTTCATTTGAAGAAACTAGTATAATCGAATTTAAAAATATTGGAAATCAAGATGTAAATTCATTAAGAATTTGGTTAGGACAGGATGTAAATTTCAAATCATTTAAAACAGAAAATGGTTGGATGGGTCAAAAAACACCTCAGGGAGTAATAATTTTCACATCATCGCAATCTATCAAACCAAATGAATCCATAAAAATTGGAATTAAAACAGATAAAAATAATCCAAGTATAAATTGGAAAGCACTAGATAAAAATGAAACCCAAATAGAAATTGGGAATACAGTTTCAAAAAAACTGCCCTCCCCAGTAATCAATCAAAAAATTACAGATGAAAATTCAAGTGAGGGAATTTTATCGTATTCTTCATTTAAAATAATTCCAGAGCAATTAACTGCAGGTTCAACAATTAGAGTAATTGGAGATAATTTTGGAGCACATCATGAATTTGATTTTTATATCAATGAGCAAAAAATTGGAGTTTTCAAATCAAATCAAGGCGGACATTTTATAGGCACTACTGCAATTCCACAAAATCAAAATCCAGATAGAGTTGATTTTTATTTAAAAGATAATGCAGGCAATGAAAAGAAATTAAGTCTAAGAATATCAGAAATAAAAAATAAATTACCAGTAACTGAAAATATAAAACTTACAATTAAAGGAGCTCCAGAAAAATTAGACCGGGGTAGTATTCTACCTATATCAGGTACATCTCAACCCAACGGAGTAGTTACTATATCCATCAAAGATATGAATGAGAAAATAATTAACAGTAGAATTGCCAAAGTAGATTCAAAAGGAAATTGGGAATTAAAGGAATTGCTAATCATTCCAATGGATTCAACATATGGAAGATATAGTACTGTTATTTCGGACGGTAGAGAAGAGATCAGTACTTCTTGGATTTTAGAATCATCTAAAACAATTTTATTAAATCCATCAAGTGTAAGATTTGATGCAGGAGAGACAATAATATTTAATGGTACAGCATTACCAAATCAATCAATAGAATTAATCCTATATGATCCACTTGGTAATGAAAAAAGTTCAGATATCATTCAAGTTGATGAATCAGGAATTATAGAATTTACATATCTTACAAAAAAGAACGTAGACAAAGAGGGAACATGGACTTTAAGGGCTAGTCAAAATGGAAACAAGATACTAGTTTTTGTAGGATTAAATGTAAATCCATCAATACCAATAAACATAGATTCTGATAAATTAAATTATAAATCTACAGAAACAGCAATGATATCATTAACCGGGTTATCTTCAGATAAAATTAATCTAACAATTATCGATCCATCAGATAAACCAATAAAAATTTTAGATGATAGAGATTCAATTTCAATCACACTTCAAAAAGATGGAAAAAAATCATATCCATTAGAATTAAGTGGTTATGCATCTGGAGTTTACACTGCGATTATTAGTAAAGGCGCTTCCAAAAGTTCTACAATATTCACAGTTGGATTACAGATGGGATCAGGGGATATTAAGATGAATAGTATAAAGTCAGAGTATAGACCAGGAGAACCAATTTTAATTTTAGGAGAAACAAATCCAAATTCATTGATCACAATTACATTAAGTGATCCAAATGGTAGCACCTGGAAAACACTAGAAACATTTTCAGATAAAAATGGTAAAATTTCAAATAATGAATTAAGGCTGCCTTCTAAAGCAAAAATAGGAACGTGGAATATCAATACAAAAAGTGGTTCAAATTATAATGACATTAAAATTGAATCAATATCTACTATTGAACAAGGACTTACAGTCACAGTTAAACAGACAGTAAGTGGAAATATTGGAAAAATTATTGAATTCAAAATTATCAATGCCATTCAATCAGTAAAAATTGAAATTGTAGATTCAGGTGGAGTAGTCATACAAACATTAACATTTGTAGCTTCTAATAATGGAGATGTGATTACGCCCTGGATTGTACCAGAAGGCATAGTTTTTGGAACGTATACTGTTAAAGTCACAGATGCAAAAAATATGGCTGAAACAACTTTTGATTTAAAATAATTTCAAACAATTTTATTCCACCCATGTAAAATCATTGTATGAATCTTAAAGACAAAATACAAGATTTTCCAAATTTTCCTAAAAAAGGGATATTATTTAGAGACTTTAGTCCCATCTTAAAGGATCCATCAGCATTATCATTTATTGCAGATGAATTTACAAAATATTTTCATCCAAAAGATGTTGATTTATTTGCAGGTATAGAATCCAGAGGATTCATACTTGCTTGTCTATTAGCTGGCAGATACAACAAAGGATTAGTTATGATTAGAAAAGCAGGTAAACTACCTGGTAAAACTAGTAAATTAGCATACACTATTGAATATGGTAAAGATGTAATTGAAATTCAAAAAGATATCATTTGTGAGGGACAAAAAATAATTATCTGTGATGATTTACTTGCAACCGGTGGAACTGCACAAGCATCTGCAAAATTAATAGAAAAAGTGGGTGGCAAAATTACAGGATTTGCATTTATCATAGAATTAACTGAATTGAACGGTATTGGCAAAATCAGTAAATATAATTGTAAATCATTGGTGAAATATTAATGGACAAAGATGTAGAAATTGGAATTTTTGGCGGTACTGGTATTTATGATTCAGGAATACTTGAAAATCCTCAAGAAATTACAATTGATACACCATTTGGAAAACCATCAGATACAATTACAGTGGGAATTTTTAAAGGAAGAAAAATTGCATTTTTACCAAGACATGGAAAAAAACATGCAATTCCACCACACTTAATAAATTACAAAGCCAATATTTGGGCATTTAAAGAATTAGGAATTACAAGAATAATTGCACCTTCAGCAGTTGGAAGTTTGAAAGAAGAGATAGAACCAGGACATTTTGCATTACCAACTCAGTTTTTAGATTTTACAAAATCAAGAAGTGGTTCATTTTCAGAAAATGGACGAGTTATACATATTTCTGTAGCAGAACCATTTTGTCCGGAATTACAATCTACAATTATAAAAATCACAAAAGAACAAAATATTAAAATTCATAAAGATTGCACATATGTCTGCATTGAAGGTCCAAGATTTTCTACAAAAGCTGAATCAAAATTTTATAGAAGCACGGGTGCAGATATTATTGGAATGACACTAGTTCCAGAATGCCAACTTGCAAGAGAAGCTCAAATGTGTTATGCATCAATTTCTACAGTGACGGATTACGACGTATGGGCAGAAAAACCAGTCACAGCTAAAGAAGTCATGGAAACATTATCTAAAAATGTCGATAGAATAAAGAAAATTCTTACAGATTTAATTAGTCAAATTCCAAAAACACGAAATTGTTCATGTTCAAAGGCTTTAGAAGACGCTGAATACTAGTCATCTACAAAAGATTCTCTTTTCAAACCTTCAGGCAAAGTAAGATCACCTTGAAGAAGACTAGATTGAAGTGAGTCAATCACTTCATCAATATTATAACCCAAAGTCTCTAATTCTTTTTCGGTAATTTTAGAAATTTTTGCACTGATATTTTGACCACCAATTCGTCCAAATGCAATTGCATTGAATCTAAAAGAAGTGGTATCAATTGTAAAAGTTCCAGTAATTTTTGCTGCCATCTGACTTCCGTGGACATTATTTATGTGAACTTTAAGATTCATTTAATTTAGATTTCTACAGCCTTGTTTACATTATCATCTATCAAAAAGCTCCAGTGACGATCGTCTTCAACTTTAAAATTCTTTACTTTAAGAGAAATAATTTGTTCATCCAAACATTCATGTTTAATATCAGAATTTTCTTTTAATTTAACTAATTTCCATTTGTATTTTCCCTGTTGTAATTTACATACAGTGACACCCCATTTTGCATCTGCATCAATTTTTGGCATTCCTACTAAATCTGCCAACTCCTCAATTCCAAGCTGTTTTTCCTCACAAAATCGTTTTTTACAAACACCACAACGCCAAACATCGACTGAACCTACAGTCCTAGAATCAATGTTGATGTTGATTACCCCAAAATAAACAGGTTGATGCTTACAGGATTCAGTATCTATACTCAATACTTTTTACCAAACATTAGGATTATTTAGTTCTTGCATCATCATAAAATTTTTCTAGAATTACACCTATATTATCTACAATTTTATTTCTTTTAAATTCAATATTTTCACGCGCACATAATTTTCTATACATGTTGACAGCAGTAAATCGTGGATGCATTGCCTCAAATTCGGTCTTAGATATATCTATGAATGCACCAAACACCATTAGTTCTTTGGCAGTACTCAAAGCATCATCAATTGAAATTTTCAATTTTTCTGCAATTGTATCAGAAGACATTTTTCCATAACATGTGACTAAAAGAAAAACTTTGGCTTGTAACTGATTTAATTTTATTTCAGAAATGAGATCTTTTTCAACACGAGAGGCATCCATCATTTTTAAAATAAAATCTAGTCAAATAAAAGATTGCTATATGTTCTTTTTTAGTAGTAATTTCTTGGATAATTTAAAAGAAAACCCCATCGCAATAAAGTGAATTACTGCACCTATAATTGCAGCCTGCATTAGGTTATCAAAAATCTTCCAAGCTACAAAAAAAGATATGATTGAAGGGACTGTGACAATCACTGCAATAATTGAGCCTTTTAAAATAATATCTTTCATTGCTAGTTTGTTACTTTTATTCTCACTAGTCATTAAATGCATTTCAAAAAAATGGTAATAAAAACTAAAGATACTTTATATTTGGTTAAAGTCAAATGCATCTACTTGGCAAGTTACAAGAAAACTTATTCAAATGAACAATCATTAAATTTCATAATTCCAATCATGGTAATTTTATTTCTAGGAATTATTTACATGATGACACAAAGATCAGGTTCAGGATTTGTGAGTTTTATTCTTATTGGAGGCGCCTCAATTACAATGGTTTATTGGGTTTTTGTTTTAAAGAAAATGACCAATGATCAAAAACCTGCATATAATGTACGAGAACAAGAAACAAAAAATTGGGTGTATGATCTCATTAAAGGAGATCAAGATTTTGTCTTTGTAGCTGAAGTTCCAGGACCAGAAGATAAAATATCAGTCAGATTAATCAGCAGTATTTTGTACATTCGTAGTTCTATAGGTTTTTCAAAAGAAGTTACAATAGAAGGTTCAAATGAAATGCAAATTTTTGATTTTAAATATAGAAATGGTGTTTTAACACTAAGAATAAAATAACTAGAGACTTTTTGCAAGTTCTAATTTTTGTGGTAGATATTTATCTGTAATATTTGTCAAACCATATTTTGAAAATGCTTCCAATTCAGCTTTTCTTTTTATTTTAAGAAATACATCCAATTCTTTTTTCCATATTCCTTCCTGATATCGTGGATCACTTTGTAAATCATAACATCGTTTTATGTCAGATTCGGTCATTGGAATTGTTGGAAGTTTATATTTTTCAATATCTGTAGCCCAAACACCTACCCATTTTGCATCAGGAACTGTCAATTCTCTTAGATGTGCAGCATTTGCAGAACCGGATTTTATAACCATTGCAATATGCTCACCATACACATCACCATCAGTTAAAACAATTACAGGTAATCTCAGTTCATCGTGTAATCTTTTTAAAAGAGTTCTAGTGGAACGCGGAGCCTGTCCACCAGTATTAATTATAATAGATTTAAATTTTTTATCAACTTGTTCTTCTACAAATCTTGTAAATAGACCACCTTTCTCAATTGCAATTACAATTTCAGCAGTCGTGTCTACTAATTCTGCAGTAGTTAAACTAGGACCTATTGCATATCCATCTGGGTGATTGGAAAGATTCATGGTTTTACCTTCATAACCAGGGATTGTATATTCTATATTCAAATCTCCAAAAATTGAACTTCTTTCTTCTGGAAATATATGAAAATCCTCACGTGGTTTTGATAATACAGCTTCTAAATCAACTATAATATTATCTGATTCTGATTGATCTTCAAATTCAATTTCGAATGCTTGAGATGAATAATAAACATCTCTTAGTGTGGATGATTTTTTTTCGTGTGTTAATCTATTTGCAAAAAATGCTAGCCACATTAATTGTGTAAATGATCTTAATTGTGAAGAATTTCTTGAACTTCTAAGTGCTGCAGAATTTCCCAAAATGTATTGTCGAAGTTTTTTATCATAAACAATATTACTTACAGATCTACTAGGAATTGAAAATTTTGGAAATTGTCCACTATCTAAATCACCATATACTTTGGCACCGTGATCCTTTAAAATATCGATTATATTTTGTTGTTTTTCATTTGCTTTTTGTTTTCGAGCTTTAACTTTATCTATCGTCAACTATTATCTCCTCTTCTAATAATTTCTTGTAATTTGGTTCTTTAGTCTTTCCAGCCAACTCTGTAGAAAATGTTGCAATCAGCGGCAAATATTTTGCATAAAGATTTGCTCTCTTTTTTGCCATATCAGCTTGTCCACGTTTAGACATGTATGCCGCAAGTTTTCTAGACAAAAATTGTAGACCTAATCTTAATTCACGTTCTATTTCCTGTCTATCTGCAACATTTTCTTTTCCAACAGTCTTGTATGGTATTCTAGTGGAACAGATATGACTTACTATAACAAATGGAGGTTCGCCTTTTACTTTGTATCTGCCCCAATCTGTATCATTTACAACTTTTAAAACAACATCGCTTCCCTCATCATAAAGTAATGGAATTCGATTAGCAAATCGATAAACATGTGGACCACCTGTGCGAATTTCACCACCATATGCAATACCCATTTCCACAATGAATGGAAATCCAGAATATGCTGAGGCAGGACGTTGAATAACTGAACAAAAATCAGGTTTAAAGAATTTATTCATTCCTTTTTCAAGTGGTTCTTCACCTAATGGAGCTAGGCAACTTGGATCAGGTGATAGAAAATCTTCAAACTTTTGTAATGAATCACTTAATTTAACTAATTCCTCATTAGTCATTGTACCCATTCTTTTTTCGGGTTTGAAACCTGCAAATTCTACAAATTTAAGAGCAGTTGATGAACCAATTCTTTGGAATCTTTTTGTTAAGAATGTAGTTAATGTTTCTCCTTGAACCGTACCTATCATTTGTTTATAATAGAAACTTTCAGAATCCATATCTACAAATTTAGATTGTGAATCACCAAAATCCCAATAAAATAATTTTTTATTTGGTACATCGATATCATCAATTCTAATTTTATTTAATTTATCAAAATCCATTTTAAGAAATGACATTAAAGAAACTACAATTCGTACAGGTCGAGAAAGAGTTTTCCAACGTTTTTTTGCTTTATCCATTATTCCAGAAAAGGTAAGATTATTTTTTGTCAATCCTAAATCTTTTCTAACTTTTTCCACCATAATATCATCAATGTTCGGAATTTCAATTTGAGAATCAACCATCATACGTCTAATTGTTTCGACATCAATACCATGTGCATGTGGTCTAATTATTGTAGGTGCAGGTGGCATTTCATTTACAATTTTTGAGTAATGAAATTTTTCTCCTTTTGGATCATCAAAAGTAATTGTCGCATATGGAGTAATCAAAGATGTTTCATAAACATAATCTTTAATTTTTGCACCTGCTTTTGCATAATCACCTTCTAAACAAATACTAACAGAAAGACCTTGTTTGGTTACTTCTTTAGTAGTGTGTTTTAAAATAACAGGTTTATTTTTTTGAATGTCCAATAATAATTCAAATTCATCTTGAATTTTACCATCAGGTGAACTTTTTACTAAAACAGGTTTGTTTGTTGTAATCTGACCATATAGAATAGCCATGGTGGCACCAAGACCAAACATGCCTCGTGCCTGTTTTAATCCAAATTTTGAACCATAAAGTACAGTTCCAAATGCTAATGGAACATGTTTTGATTCTATACCAGGACCGTTGTCTTTAACTGTCAGAATGTATGGTTTTGGATCTGGTTTTTCTGGATCAACTGCTTTAATGGACATGTGAACATCTGGAAAAATTCCTTTTTGATCACATGCATCTAAAGAGTTTTCTACGAATTCTCTTACTGCAGTGTATAATGATCTAGTAGGATTACTAAAACCAGCTAAATCTCTATTTCTATAAAAAAACTCACTTGGTGAGATTTGATTAAATTTTTCTTTAATAGAAGACATCTTGATTTTCCCATAATTGCATTTTTTCTTGTTTATTCTTTCTGTTTGCTGCTTCTAATTTGTTGTAAACTGCACCATGTATACTACCATTAGATATTGATGAAATTGCATCTACAACTAATCTTAATTTGCTAGTATCACCAATTATTGAAACAGTTTTACCATAAACAGAAATGTGAGTACCAGTTAAATTTTCCATATTTTTTCTTGCTTTACCACCTTCCCCTATAATTCTCCCTTTTATTCGTTCAATATTCGCATTTGATTTTCCTGCGAACTCTCTCAAATCTATCACATGTAATGCATTATCACCATCAAGTAAATTCATTGCATTTTCAGGGGAAAATCCTCTACCTATTGCAGTAACGATCTCCATAGCTTTGAATGGTTGAATATTTTCAACATTACCATGAGATTTAATAAAAACTTCACCGTTTTCACCATCTATATCTAAAGTAACATAGCAAAGTTGTTCAATCTTAGATTTAACATTTCCAGATTTACCAATAAGTACAGCTATTCGTTCATTTGGAATTCGAAGAATTTTTTCAAAGCTCATTTTACAATATCCTCAAATAGTTTAGTTGGATCCTCAACAGAAATTCCTCTTTTTGAAAAGAAGTGACTTATATTATAAATATCTCTTTTAAGAAATTCTAGAGCATTGGGATGTCTCAAATCAACTGCAGATCCTAAATCAAAAAGAACTAACCCATTATTGGTTTTAAAAAGATTATATTCTGAATAATCACCATGAACCAATTTAGCCTTTTGATATAAACGCGTCATTATTGAAATTGCTTGAACATAATCATTTTCATCAACTGGGCATTCAAGCAAAATTTTTGCAGGTAAACCATTTTCACCAACAAAATCTAAGGCAAGTACATTATTTGTTAAATAAAGAGGTCTAGGAACTGGAATTCCACATTTGTAGCATTGTGTTAAATTTCGATATTCCTTTTTTGCCCATAGATAAATAAGATTTTTTGTACCTTTTTTTAATCTTGAAAATCTCGGATCCCCCAAAATGTATTGTTCTCGTTTTTTAAAATTTGAAGTACTTATCAAGTAAATTTTTAATGCAACATCAATATTTTTTTCATCCACAGCCCAAAAAAGAACCGATTCTTTTCCTGCACTTACAGGACCATTTACATATGCAATAATATGATCTTTAATCATTTTATAAAGTGTCATTACAGTGGGTTTATCTAAAACTTCATTGATCACCTTACCTTTTTTGAAGCCATCTTCTAAACCTCCACGTTTGGATTTAGAAATTAATTTATTATCAACTTTAGATTCTAACTTTCTACTTAAATCATCATACAATAATTCATCAGACATAATATCATCGGACAATATTTTTTATTATCTACACTAGATAAAAGAGATTTCCATTATCATGTATATAATTAGACAAAAATATATGCAAAAAGATTTTGTATGCCCATTATGTTTTAAAAACTATCAAAAAAGGTACATCTGAAATTTCTTTAACACCTTTTTCAGAACCAATTTCAAGAGATAAACAAAGTGAAATAATATTTTTTCCAACCATATTAATTATTGATGAATTTCGAAGTAATTGTTCAGCTTCATCTTTTTCTATAATTTGATCACCATAGTAATTTTTACTTATTGACATAATCAATTTATTTTGAGATAAAACTTTCCCAACAAGATCCGCATCACAGATATTTAACATTAAATTTTTTTGATACTCTATTACCTTAAATGAAAATTGCATTAAGCGTATTTGCCTTTAAGTGTTGATTTTGCACCACATGCTTCACAAATCAAAAAAGAAATCCTATTTTCTTTTAAAATTTTTGTATCAGGACTTTTGCAAGTGTGACATTCCAAATAATCTTTAACATAAATTTGAAAGAGACGTGTAAAATCATCTGGTGCCCTTCTTCCAACAAACATTGCCTTATCACCTAATCGCTCAGCAGGTACTGCGAATTCCTTTGCAAGATATTGTAGAACCTTATCAGGATCTCGACGAAGTATTTTAGGAAATTCTGAAAAATTACGCAGAAAAGTTTTTTGTCCTTCCCACATAACATCCACCATCGGGAGTTCAAATCTGGTAGTTGATTCTTTTTTACTATCTCCTAATTTATCCTGAATTCTCTTTAACAGTCGCTCATAATCAGATTTAGTCACTAAAAAATTGTGTATAGGATACCCTATATGGGTTTTTGAAAAAGAGAATTCATGTGGGTTTTGTTAAACTACATCTTTCCAATTCGGAAGACGTTAGTTCCACATGTAGGACATGTACCTTTTACGGCTGGACGTCCGTTCTTTAATTTAGTTTCTTGGGGATCTTTGACTTCCCTTTTTGCTCTGCATTTTACGCAATATGCTTCTACCATACAAAATTATCATAGTTGCGGTATTTAGAAAGAGCCTGTAAAAATTATTTAACCATAGACTGGATATGTGTAAATTTTTTAACGTAGAAAAAATTAGATATTGTAAAAATTTGAACGATGTTGTCATTTTTACAGTATTTATATAAAAAATTGTGTTTGTGCAGATTTATTGTAATAATAATTCAAAAAAATATGTATTTTGAAGGTTTTCAGTTATAAACACGTTCAATCTAAGCTAAACAGATGGCATCAAAAAAAGGAATTATGATCACTGGAATTATTTTGATATCAATTACAGCTGCCAGTTTCCTTTTGTGGTTAGTACCACAAGATAATCAATCAACTTTAGTTGTATCAGATTATGAAAATTATCTGGATGGTGTAAATAAAATTCATCAAGTTTTACAAGAATCCATAGAAATGGAATATCAGAATCTTTTAGATAAAAAAACTTCTCCGGATGAATATATTTCAATAACAGAAGTAACTTCATCACAAGTTACTGTTCAAATTAGCGAATTTATAACATCAAAACCTACAGAAGAATGGCAGAACAGTTACATTAGTTATATGGAAGGTCTAAAAAAATTTAATTTATACATCATTGAAACCAAAGTAGCCGCCAATATGTTAAAAAATGAAACAATTGACGAAGAAATTTTACAAAAAATAGAATCTCTAAGAACAGAGTCACAAAATTTAATCAATAAATCTTTTGAATTAAGACCATAATTAGGCTCGAAACAGAATTATAATATTTTGAAAAGTTGGAAATCGTTTAAAAGTAATTCAATTGTTAAAAAAAGAATGTCTCAAAATTCTGAGAATGTAGAAAAAGATATCAATTCATCTACATCTAACAAATTGCTAGTAATTTGTGTTGATCGAGATAATGACATAGGTGAAAAAGCAGGTGTGATTACACCAGTTATTGGAAGAAATGCATGTATTGATGCAGCACAAAGATTAGCATTAAAAGATCCAGAAGATGCAGATTCTAATTCGATGTTTTCTGCAATTAAAACATATGACGATTTAATGAATAAGGGGTATCAAGTAGAAGTGGTTATAGTAGCAGGAATTAAAGAGCGAGGAATTCAAGCAGATGAGAAAATTCTTAATGAAATAAAAAAAATATTAGAAGTATTTTCTGCCAATGGTGCAGTCATTGTGTCAGATGGAGAAGATGATGAAAGTGTAATTCCTGTTATTCAAAATGTACTACCAATTGTTTCAGTACATAGAGTAGTTATGAAAGTAAGCAGAAGTGTAGAATATTCCTATGCAGTATTTGGCAAGTATCTTAAAATGTTAGCATATGATTCAAAATATTCTAAATTCTTTTTAG
Organism: Nitrosarchaeum sp.; assembly: GCA_002737445.1. GTDB lineage: Archaea > Thermoproteota > Nitrososphaeria > Nitrososphaerales > Nitrosopumilaceae > Nitrosarchaeum. The sequence goes on from NSIR01000009.1 coordinate 18,727, forward strand.
GACTTCCAGGAATTCTTTTGTTGATTGGTGGAATTGCAACAATTTTTGGATATACTGCGGAAATATTTGCAGTGTTGGTAAGCATTTTGGGTGCCGCATTTTTAATTAGAGCTTTTGATATAGATAGAGCATGGGCGAATATAACAAAGCCGACACCTGTAGGCTTTATTAGAATATTTACAATGATTGCAGGAATTTTATTAATTTTATCATCAGTGCCAGCTGGAATAAATTCAGTTGATATAAAATTGATAGAAAAAAATATAGATGTATTTACAATGTTTTCAGATAAAATTATAATTGGTCAATATGTTACGGGATCACTACCAATTTTATGGATAGGGTTAGGTGCAATTTTTGCAGGAATGTTACTTAGTAATTGGATTGGAGGAGTACCAAAACAAATAAGCGACATTTTAAGAATGGTGGTTTTAGTTGCACTCTATCCTATAACATCTCAATTTATCATTATTATGGTTAATGATAGTGTAAATTCAATTACACTACTACCACCATTGTTAGGAGGTCTTGCAGTAACGTTGATTGCAGCCGCAATTCTTTTTAAAAAATTTAGAAAGCAAAAACGTCAAGAAATGATTTCAGAGTAAATTTAAAGCATTTTTACATAGAAAAATTATTTCTGAAAACACTGATATCATCAAATAGGATTCAATTATTATTGGTGATTAAATATTAACAAAATAGTAGATACACTATTTCAATTATCTGGATTATACAGGATATACTCTAAAAAACTTGAAAACGAAATACATAGTGGAGATATTCCTAATCACCTAGCATTAATTTTGGATGGGAATAGACGATGGGCAAAAAGACATCTCGCTGTCTCAAAAATGGGTCATTGGAAAGGTGCAGATGCCGTAGAAAATCTTCTTGATTGGTGTGAAGAATTGGATATTAAAATAATTACTTTGTATGCACTCTCTGCAGAAAATTTAGACAGAAATGATGATGAATTAGAATATCTTTTTGAATTGATTCGTGTCAGATTAGAAAAATTGTATAATGATCCCAGAATTCATAAAAATAAAATGAGAGTTAAAGGGATTGGAAGAATAGAATTACTACCAGATTCAATTAAAAATATATTAAAACAATTAGACGATGTTACAAAAAATTATGATGATCACTTTTTGAATATCGCATTGGCATATGGAGGACAAGATGAATTGGTAGATGCAGTAAAGAAAATAGCTGAAAAAATTAAAGTAGGCTCGCTTAATATCAATGATATAAATAAAAAAGAAATTGAATCTAATTTATACACATCACATTTACCACAATCATCACCAGATATGATTTTAAGAACATCTGGTGAAAAAAGATTAAGTGGATTTCTCATGTGGCAAAGTGTCTATAGTGAATTGATTTTTATGGATATATTTTGGCCAGAATTTAGAAAGATTGATTTGATGAGGGCAATCAGAACATTTCAAGAAAGAAAAAGAAGATTGGGGAAATAATTAGAGGGTAAAGAAATGATCGAAGAGACATCTGCAGGCATTGTATTATTTAGAAAAGATAACACAAAAATTTTATTTTTACTATTACATTATCCATCAGGACATTGGGATTTCGTTAAAGGTAAAATGGAGAAAAATGAAACGACTCATCAAACAGCTATAAGAGAAACACGTGAAGAGACAGGAATTACAGATGTCACATTTTTAAACAATTTTGAGGAATGGATAGAATATAATTTTCAATATCAAGGAGAATTAGTTCATAAAAAAGTTGTTTTTTTCTTAGCAGAGACAAAAACTATTCAAATATCAATTTCACATGAACATATAGATTATACTTGGATGGATTATGAAACTGCGATTGAGAAAACTACATTTGATAATGCAAAGCAGATTTTAAGTAAATCTAAATTATTAATTGATAAAACTTTGTAGTTGTAATTCTTTTGAAATTTTTAAAGAATTTTTATCATTAAGAATTGTTCTACCTACAATTAAATAATCAGTGCCAGCAGAAATTACTTCTTTAACACGTCCGCCTTGCGTGCCAATACCTGGAGAAAATATATCCAATTTTGTACCTATTTTTTTGTTGCAATAACGAATAATTTCTGGAAATGTTGCACCAACTACTATTCCATCAACTTTAGAGGAAATGGCCCAATCTAAAAAGAGTTGATAAAGTTGCTGTTTTTTACCTAGATTAACTTGCATATCATAGGTTATTTTTGCTTCAGGTGCACTCATGTGACATAATGTAATGACACCCTTGTTTTCCTTATGAGCTAATTTTACTAATTTTTTAAGACTATCCAAACCCATTATCGGATTAACTATCACTGCATCAAATCCTAAATTCCAAAGGTGTTCAATAGTAACTTTATTGGTATTTCCGATATCATTTAATTTAATGTCAGCAATTGTTTGTAATCCATAATTATGAGCAGTTTTATTAATTTTAGAAATTTCTTGTGAACCCAAAGGAAGCAATAAGTGAAAATTTAATTTAATCCCACATAGATATGGATGTAATTTCATAATATTTTGAATAGTTTTTGTTTCTAAATTTTTGATTGATGAATCATAATCATTAGCAAGTATGATTTTACCGTTCTTTTTTGAGATCTGAGAAAGTCTAGTTTTGAAGGTGGCCATAATCAACTAATGGGTGTGTTTCTTTTAGTTTTATAATTTTGATGTAAGAATAACCATGTTCTGAGGGATTATCGACAAATGATGGTGCAGCGTCGTTATTTGTTGTAAATTTTAAGAAGGGTTTCTGAGGATCAGAATCAAGTACAACATGACAAAAATAAGAGGTTCCTTCTTCATTAAAATTCATAAAAACTCCAACAAGCCATTTATCAGTATGAGGAAATAAAAATAATGGAAATGGAATTTCTTCAAAACCCCACGTAAGTTTTGCAAGACTTGATAGATCTTCAAGTTCAATTGGTTGATACCTATCAGTTGTTCCATTTCCAGGTTTCAATGTATCTGGAAGAGATTTTATTCTTACAATAGGAGAATATAGTTTACTTGCATCAGATGTAGAATTTACGATATCAGATTCTTCTTTTCCACCTTTTAATCCATAACAAATGTAATGACCATTTTGTTCAAACGGCGTATAATATACAATTGGTTTTTCTTTTAGTACATCCATTTGGACTGATAAAATTTTCTGACCATTATGATCATGTAGGAAAGATACACGTGGAGCACGCTCAAGGGCGCAAACTAATCTAGAAAATTCGAGCGTGGAAGAAACTTGAATGTAACGAGGTAATTTATCCACAAATATTTTTTGCATAATACTAAATTAAACTTACCCAAAACTTTCCAGGCTATTTTCTTCTATCAATTATTTCGTTAATTGAAGGGCCAGTTCCAATGATTGTAACAGGCGTGTTTAATTTATTTTCAATATTAATTATAAATGATTGAGCATCTTTAGAAAGTTCTTCAAAAGAAGTTTTACCGGTACATTCTGGAAATATTACATCCAATTTTGTTATAGAAATTTGAGTAGCACTATTGAGCATGACTGCACGCCTAGCTAAATCAAAATCAAAATCAGCTGCACGTCTCTGTCTACCAGTAACAGTTCCAAATTCAGACCAACCTTTCTTTTCAGCTTCTTCAAGCGTAAGTTCCTTTGCTAATGGTCCAGTACCAACACGTGTAACATATGCCTTGAATACAACAATAACTTCATCAACTTTTTTTGGTCCTAGTCCAACATCAGCGCAAATTCCGGAAGCCGTGACATCTTTTGATGTTACAAAAGGATATGTTCCATGCCATAAAGATAGAAATGTACCTTGAGTTCCTTCAACTAAAACGTGTTGATTTAAAGAAAGTGCATTATTTATTTCATAAGGAACATCCACAATTAGTGAAGATAGAGAATCAATATCTTTAGCTAATTTTAAAATTCTCATAGCTCTGTCGGCATTTGCAGGACCAGTGCCAGAACCTGTACTACCAATTTTCTCTTTTAATTCACCTTTAGAATCACGTTCTAAATGACTATCTTCAATAATACCACAATTTTTATCAATAAAAGAACGTCCAAGTGTATCAAAATCATTTATTTCTTTTAATAATACATTTGGATTTATGACAACTCCTGGACCAATCATTACTTTTGCATTTTTATTTAAAAATCCACTTGGGAGCATTCTAACTTTGTATATTTTATCACCATCTCTAATTGTATGACCCGCATTTGGACCAGCACCACCACGAACAATAATTTTTGGATTATCTTTCATTGCCAAATATGAAATAATTTTTCCTTTGCCTTCATCTCCAAAAAATCCACCAACAACAACAGTTGAAGTCATAATTTGAAACTTGAATTCCGTTTATTTAAGCTACTGTGTTGTGAGATCATTTAATATTTGATTGTAAATAGAATTTAATGTTGACAGAACCAAATTATGCAGGAAATATCATAGTAATTTTAGCAAATCTTCCAGATTTTCTTAGAATACCTATTTTAAAAAAAAGAATGATAGAATTTTTCTCAATGACTGAAATTGAAAAAAAAGAAATTATAAACAATGCACTTGAAGCAGGACCTACAATTCCTTTTCCTAATTTTGCAAAACTATTCAAAACATGGTTAGAAATATTATCTACTTTACCACAGGAACAACGAGATGAATTATTTTCAGGGTATATCAATGAAATCTCTGAATCACCGCAAAAATTAATAATATTTAATTTAGATGGCATATTAGAAATTTTCCTAGGATTAAAGATGGAAGATAGAGATATTATTGCACAAACAATTAAGACAGTAATTAATCAGCTTGAACCAGAAAGAAAAAGAAAATTAATGATAATTATACCAGATAATGCAAAAAAATACTTGAAATTTTAGGCGTCTGGAAGTTTATCAGGTTTTCTATTGTCTTCGTTTGAGTAATCTACTATTTCGCCTTCAGGAGAAAGAACACCGGCAAAGATTTTTTCATGTTTTTTTAATAATTTTCTATGATCAGGCATTGACATATCAAGTCTCATTTCGTTCATTACCATAACTCGATATTCTTTCCATTCAGCCCAACATTTGTTACAGACTGGGTATTTTTCAGCAACCATATCAAGTTGATCGTCATCAGGTATTGGATTTTTACATTTTGTACAAATTCGATTCATAAATGATAAGAAAAAAGAACTCCTTTTATCTTTTATTGAATGTAAAGTGCTGAATACTTTACACTTTACCGTTTCTTATTACCATTAATCGATAAAGTTGGTACATGTCATACATTGAAAATAGAAGAAGTATTGAAGATTATTTAGATAGCATCAAAGAGAGAGGCAAAAAGAACCACATATGTTCAATTCTAAACCAATTTGACATGTTTTGTAAGCAAAGTTTCAACAAAACCCATCAACAGGTTATAGACGACATCAAAGAAGAGATTACTAAGACTAATTCAAATGACAAAGTATACGTTCTATTTAACAAATATAAAGACTGGTTAAGTCAAGATCATCCAGAAATAACATACTATACTGGAAAATATTCCAAACACAAGAATACAATTAAGAAAAGACATCCAAATTCAATCAAACAATACATTGCAAAAATGAGAAACATCTTTGAAGAAGTAGGAAATATTGAGATAAACAGTAGAGTATTCAATAAAAGAGTAAAAGTTGTAAAAGCTGAAGAAGAAGATCCTGAACCATTTACCAAAGAACAGATGAGAACTTTATTGGATAGATGTTCTAATCATAACAAGCTAAAGTACATGGTCATGAAGGACAGTGGCATGAGAGTTGGTGAGATGACTCAGATCAGAAAAAGAGATATCAACATAACTAAAACGCCAATTGAGATCAAGATTCAAGCAAGTTACACCAAGACTAGAAGAGCCAGAATTACTTTTGTGACCAGAGAAACAGCTCCAATGTTGATGCGATTGTTAAAGAATAAACAAGATAATGAATTGGTTTTTGGTACAAATGAAGATCCATACATTGCAACAGGTACGGAGAAGGCAGAATTTACGTATTACAGAGATCAACTAGCTAAAGTATATCCAGAATTTGGAGAAATATACCAAAGTAATGGAAGGCACAAGAAAACAATTCATTCCATTAGATCATTTACAGCTACTCAATGTGCAGAAGCAATTGATGATGCATGGGGACACGCATTAATTGGTCACAAAAAATATCTTGGTCAATACATCAGAAATCAGGATAAAATCTCAGAAATGTACCTAAAATCTGAGGCTTATCTTATGGTATATGAGAAAGAAATTGTTGTAGAACATGATAAAGAGGTAAACAACATACAGGCCCAATTAAACAAGCAGGGACGATTGATTCAGGAATTATTGAGCGTAAATGATGAAAAAACCAAATTGTTACAAAGCAACAACGACTTACAAAAGAAAATCATGGAACTTGAATTAAAAATACAATCATAATCATCTATTAACTTGGTATAACTTGGTCGTACTAGGCAGTGTTAATTTTTTTAAAAATATTTCCAGAATGAAACTCCTCTGGTGTAAAAGACCAAGAGATAGTAGGCGTGAAATTTAATTTTCTTTTCAACCATTGAGTCATAATCGCAAATTGTTTTTTCTTATAAAATTCCTGGATATTCTCTTCATATGAGGTTAAACCAAACGGAGGTGATTTCTCAGAAA